>NZ_JBEYXR010000004.1:0-422436 GCF_040645135.1 Streptomyces sp. NPDC046859 | reverse complement strand
GGGAGACACGCGACGACATCCACGAAGCCTTCCTCACCCTCGGATGCGCACTCATCTGCTGGAGACGCCTGAAGTCATTGCGATAGGAGTTCTTAGAGGGTGCCCCGTCGAAGACGCCGGGCCCGGCGATACGTCGGGACACCTAGGGCCTTTCGTTTGGATCGTCCCGGCGTCGCGGGGTCCGGCACGCGCATCTGCGGCGTTGTCGTCGCTCGCCGACGCTCCGCGTCGACTCCCTCCTCCGCCTTGCAGCCGCACGCACCGGACCCCGCTCGGGCACGTCACCATGTCCCGTCGGCCACAGCCGGGCTGATCCGAACGAAAGGCCCTAACGGCGCATGCACACGCGCGGCCACCGGTCGAGACCGAGGTCCGCCTCCCGGGCGCGGACCGCCCGCAGCCCGGGGGTGAGCCGGTCCACCGGCACGACGTGGAAGCCCAGCCGCCCGTAGTACGGCGCGTTCCACGGGACGTGCGTGAAGGTGGTCAGCGTCAGACCGTCCAGCCCTTCCTCGCGGGCGTGTTCGCCGGCGTGCGCGAAGAGGGCGCGGCCCACACCCCGGCGGGCCGCGCCGGGGTGCACCGACACCTGCTCGACGTGCAGGGCCCCGTCGACGGGTTCGGCGACCAGATACCCCACCGGCCCACCCGCCTCGTCACAGGCCACCCAGTTCCGCCCCGCCCGCCGGTACCGCTCCAGCACGTCCACCGGGAACGGCTCGTCGTCGGCGATCGCCGCCATACCGATCTCACGGAAGGCCTCCCCGGCGGCCCGCTCGATGTCCTGGAGGACCGGCAGTTCACCGGGGAGGACGGAACGGATACGCATGGGGCGAGTGTCGTCCCGACACCGGCTGGCGCGCCAGCGGATTCCGGAACAGCCGGCGCTGCCGTCAGCCGCCTTCAGTACAAGACGCGCCCTCCTCGACTTCGGCGCGACGGACGTCAGTTGAACCCCCACGCACGGTGACCGCGTGCGAAGCGCCCGACTCCCGCTTGTATGGTGCCGACGGGCTCAGGTGCTCCGACCAACCACCTGAGTTCCATTTGTGGAGGCGAACGATGACACACTTCCGACTCACCTCTGGCAGGGCGTCGTCGCGGTGGCGATTCCCAGCACCCCGGAGCTCATTGTGCTCCAGATGGTTTCCCCGAATCGCGACGCAGCCGATGACTACCGGAACATCTTGCTCGGCATCGCCCGCACGCTGACCTTCAGCGATCCCACACAAACCGCGGCCAACGGCAAGTCCGACGAGACGGAGCGTTCGACCGGTGCGGCTGCCGCGGTGCGCAATGACTTCGGCTAGCGCCGGCAGGGCTGGAGCCGAACGGAGGAGGAACATGGTGCCCGAAGACACTCGCCGTGCCGACGGCCGGGGAACGGTGGATGCCGCCGTCCTGCGGCGGAGGCTGACGGCCAGGGTGTGGTGGGCCGAAATCCGTAAGGGTGGGGTCTGCGCGGTCATGGCGTTCGGAGCGCCTGCCCTGACCGGTGTGGTCCGGGACAGTGCCCTGCCCTGGCTCGTCTACGTCGTGGCGCCGTTCACCGGCGTCGGGATCCTCGGCCTGATCGGCATGCTCAAGAGCATCCCTGTCGCCGTCCTGCTCACGCGTGCCTGTCGCGGGACGCTGGCGCAGTACCCCTTCGACGGCTTCTGGCCGGAGATCGGCAAGGCGGACGGTGCTCAGGCGGCCAAGGGGCGGTCGAAGACCCTGACCTTCAGGCTGCGCACGGCGGAGGGCGAAGGATCACCGGTGATGCGCATGCAGCCGGTTCCCCGGCCCGGGTTCTGGCGCAGCCCATGGCCCGAGGGCATGGAGAGCGGGGTGCACGTCGCCGGTGACCCGGCCTTCGGCGCCGTGGGATACGTCCCTGCCTCGGGCGCGTTCTTCCTCATGCAGCCGGACGAGTGGGACGCTGGCGCGCAGGATCGTCGGACGGCCGGTGCTGAGCGTGTCGGCAGGGCCCGGGACGCCGGTGTCGACCGGAAAATCATCTGACCTGAGGGAGTGCGTATCCCTCACCCCGCCCCCGTCGCGTCCAGTTCGTCGGCCTGGCTGTTGACCGGTTGGGGAGTGCCCGTGAGGTCGAGGACGAACAAGGGGACGTGCAGGGAGTCGGCCCGGGTGCGGGCGTCCGGGGTGTAGCCGGCGAGGGAGAAGTAGACGCAGTGCGTCGACTCCGTCATGGCCGTCAGCCACAGGCACTCCACGTCCCGCCGTGAGGCCGGGTTCACCGTGGGGTCGACCTGGGCGAGCAGGCCGTGCGCGGCGAGGCCGATGCCGGACGTCGGGCGCTGGTCGGCGCGGCGGATGTCCCGGTAGCCGAGCCAGCGCAGGTAGACGGCCGCCGCGGTGACGGCGTCCCGGGCGGTGCGGATCGTCACCGGCTGGAAGGCGCGGCGGGGCGGGGGTGGCTGACGGGGTTCGGGGCCGGCGGCGGACGCGGCGGCCAGGGGGACCCGCAGGACCGTGCCGCAGGGGCAGCCCAGTTCCGGCCGGGGCCACTCGCTCTCCCGGCCGCAGGTGGAGCAGCCCACGGTGACCCACTCGTCGTCCCAGGCCCGGTGGGTGACGGGGGTGGCGGTCCCGTCCGGGTCGAGCCGGGGCGCGAGGGGTGCCCCGCACGCGCACGGATAGACGGGTGCCTCGTAGTGGTGCTCGCTCCGGCAGGCCGGGCAGCGCACCGGCACGCTCTCGGACATGGCCCTCCAGGAGGGTTCGCATCGGACAGCGGCCCCATCGTCCTCCTGCCGGGGGCCGGTTGTCCCCCTCTTGACGGTCTCCGGCGCCCCACCTACATTGCTTCCAGATAGTAGAAACTAAGTTCCGCTATACGGAAAACAGCGGGATGGACTCATCACGGACTTGCTCACCGCGGGGCGCGACGGGAGTGCGAATCCGACGGCCGAAGCAGGAGACCTCAATGGCTCGTATGACCGCTGCCCGCGCGGCAGTCGAGATCCTCAGGCGCGAGGGCGTCAGGGACGCGTTCGGTGTGCCGGGCGCGGCGATCAACCCCTTCTATGCGGCGCTCAAGGCATCCGGCGGCATCCATCACACCCTCGCCCGCCATGTCGAGGGCGCCTCGCACATGGCCGAGGGCTACACCCGCGCGCACCCCGGCAACATCGGCGTCTGCATCGGCACGTCCGGCCCCGCCGGCACCGACATGATCACCGGCCTCTACTCCGCGACCGGCGACTCCGTGCCGATCCTGTGCATCACCGGCCAGGCGCCGACCGCCGTGATCCACAAGGAGGACTTCCAGGCCGTCGACATCGCCGCGATCGCCAAGCCGGTCACGAAGATGGCGGTCACCGTCCTGGAGGCCGCGCAGGTCCCCGGCGTCTTCCAGCAGGCCTTCCACCTGATGCGCTCCGGCCGCCCCGGCCCCGTCCTCATCGACCTGCCGATCGACGTCCAGCTCACCGAGATCGAGTTCGACCCGGAGACGTACGCCCCGCTGCCCGTCTACAAGCCCGCCGCCACCCGCGCCCAGATCGAGAAGGCGCTCGGGATGCTGAACACCGCCGAGCGGCCGCTGATCGTCGCGGGCGGCGGAGTCGTCAACGCCGACGCCGCGGACCTCCTCGTCGAGTTCGCCGAGCTGACCGGCACCCCGGTCGTCCCCACCCTGATGGGCTGGGGCGTGCTCCCCGACGACCACGAGCTGAACGCCGGCATGGTGGGCCTGCAGACCTCGCACCGCTACGGCAACGCCACGTTCCTGGAGTCCGACTTCGTCCTCGGCATCGGCAACCGCTGGGCCAACCGCCACACCGGCAAGCTGGACGTCTACACGGCCGGCCGCACCTTCGTGCACGTCGACGTCGAGCCCACCCAGATCGGCAGGATCTTCGCCCCGGACTACGGCATCGCCTCCGACGCCAAGGCCGCCCTGCGGCTGTTCGTCGAGGTGGCGCGGGAGCTGAAGGCCGAGGGCCGGCTGCCCGACCGCGGGGCCTGGGCCGCCTCCGCCCAGGAGCGCAGGGCCACCCTCCAGCGGCGTACGCACTTCGACGACATCCCGATCAAGCCGCAGCGCGTCTACGAGGAGATGAACAAGGCCTTCGGCCCGGAGACCCGGTACGTCTCCACCATCGGCCTCTCGCAGATCGCGGGCGCCCAGATGCTGCACGTCTACCGGCCGCGGCACTGGATCAACTGCGGTCAGGCCGGCCCCCTCGGCTGGACCGTCCCGGCCGCGCTGGGTGTCGCCAAGGCCGACCCGGAGGCGCAGGTCGTCGCGCTGTCCGGCGACTACGACTTCCAGTTCATGATCGAGGAGCTGGCCGTCGGGGCGCAGCACAGGATCCCGTACGTCCACGTGCTGGTCAACAACGCCTATCTGGGCCTGATCCGCCAGGCGCAGCGGGCCTTCGACATCGACTTCCAGGTCAAGCTGGAGTTCGAGAACGTCAACTCGCCCGAACTCGGCGTCTACGGGGTGGACCACGTCAAGGTGGCCGAGGGCCTCGGCTGCAAGGCGATCCGGGTGACCGACCCGGCCGAGCTGGGCGCGGCCTTCGAGCAGGCCGTGAAGCTGGCGGCGGAGTACCGGGTGCCGGTCGTCGTGGAGGTGATCCTGGAGCGGGTCACCAACATCTCCATGTCGACGACCAACGACATCGGCGCCGTCGTGGAGTTCGAGGAGATCGCGACCGAGCCGGGCCACGCGCCGACGTCGGTCAGGCCCCTCAAGGTCTGACCTCGCGACCGACCCGGGAAGGCACACCCCCGTCGACCGCGAAGGGCGGTCCGGCCGACAGCCGGACCGCCCTCTTCGTGCTCCCCCGTGACGGTGCTCCCCCGTGGAACCCCCGTGCCACGGGACCCGCTGCCCCCGTGCCGGCGGGACCCGTGTGACCACAATCTGCCCTGCGCGGGGGGCATCCGAAGCCCCTTGAACGAAGTTCAGAGCTTGATTTGAGCATGACGTAGACGTCCTACGCCGCCGGCTGTACGCGCCCGGTCAGTCCTCCTCGTGATGCTCCGACAGCCCCGGCCAGTCGTCGGGGCCACCGCCCTGCCAGTCGATCAAGTCGCTCTCCGCCACGTTCGTGACGTAGTGGTCGGCGAGTCGCAGGATCTCGCTGACGTCGTCCACGTGCGTGGCGATGCCCAGCAGCCTGTCGCCCTCGGTGACCCGCCGGGAACCGTCCAGGCCGGGCGGGTGCACCACGATGCGCGGATGCTCGGTCGGTCGTGCCGTCATGCCTTCAGACTGCTGCGAAAGGCCCCGCTCCGCACCCCGGCGGGGCACACGCGCACGCGCGCGGCGCCGGGCACGGGAGTCTCCGTACCCGGCGCCGCGCGGGCCGTCCGGTGGTGGCCGTCCGACGGCGCGAGGCTGGGCGCGACAGTACGTTCGCGCCGCCGGACGGCGTTCTGGGGGTGCCCGGGACCGCGGCGGGAGCGACGGAACCCGGGCCCGCCTCCCCTCAGGTCGAAGGAGGCGGCCGGGACCTTCACCACCGCACTGGCTCGCTCGCCGCCGCGGTCCACACGCGGCCCGCGTCCTCCTCCGGGCGGCGACCCCTCATCCGGGCCGGCCGGCGACGGGGCGCGGGCGGTGCGTCCGGCTCATGACCTCCCGTCAGGAGCCGGACGCCGTGGACGGGTCCGCTTCCGCGCCGGGCGCGGAAGGGACGTCCCGCCGGCGGTGTGCCGACGGGGTGTCCGGGCGGTGCCGGTGCCTGGGCGCGACAGGACATGTGTCGGCGCCGGCACCGCCCGGAGGTCTCAGTGGGAGGCGCCGGACAGGCGCTCCACGGCCCGCAGCAGGGCCGAGTGGTCCAGGCCGCCGTCGCCCTGGGCGCGCAGGGACGCCACGAGCTGGGCGACCACGGCGCCGACCGGCAGGGCCGCGCCGACGCCGCGGGCGGCGTCCGTGACGATGCCCATGTCCTTGTGGTGCAGATCGACGCGGAAGCCCGGCTTGAAGTCCCGGTTCAGGAAGTTGTCCTTCTTGCGGGTCAGCACGGTCGAGCCCGCCAGGCCGCCGTTCAGGACGTCCAGGGCGGCCCTGAGGTCCACGCCGGACTTCTCCAGGAAGACCACGGCCTCGGCGCACGCCTGGATGTTCACGGCGACGATCAGCTGGTTGGCGGCCTTCACGGTCTGTCCCGAGCCGTGCGGTCCGCACAGCACGACGGTCCGGCCGAGCGCGTCGAAGATCGGCCTGGCCTCGTCGAAGTCGGCCTGCTCGCCACCGGCCATGATCGACAGCACCGCCTCGATCGCGCCGGCCTCACCGCCGGACACCGGGGCGTCCAGCACACGGATGCCCTTGTCCTTCGCGGCCTTCGCCAGGTCCACCGAGGTCCGGGGGGTGATCGAGGACATGTCGATCAGCAGCGCGCCGGAGCGCGCGTTCTCCAGGATGCCGTCGGGGCCGTACGCGATCGCCTCGACCTGGGGGGAGGCCGGGACCATGGTGATCACGACGTCGGCGTCCCGCACGGCCTCGGCGACGGAGCCGGCCGCGGTGCCGCCCGCCGCGGCGAGCCGGTCCAGCTTGTCCTGCTCCAGCGTGTAGCCGGTGACCTGGTAGCCCGCCTTGATCAGGTTCTCGGACATGGGGGAGCCCATGATGCCGAGGCCGATCCAGGCGATCGCCGGGCGGGTCGGGTGGGAGGAATCTGCGAGGGCGTTGCTCATGGTGGGGTGCCTTTCGGTAACGGGGTCAGCGGGGCAGCCAGTCGAAGGCCTCGGCGCTCGGGCGGTCGCCCGGCTTGTACTCGAGGCCGACCCAGCCGTCGTAACCCGCCTTCCTCAGCTGGTCGAGGAGGTCTTCGAGGGGCAGCGCGCCGGTGCCCGGCGCGCCGCGGCCCGGGTTGTCGGCGATCTGGACGTGGCCGGTCCGCGCCGCGTACCGCTCGATCACCGCGGGCAGGTCCTCGCCGTTCATGGACAGGTGGTAGAGGTCCATGAGGACCCGGGCGTTGCCGAGTCCGGTCGCCGCGTTCACCTTGTCCGCCACGCCCACCGCGGCGGGCGCGCTGACCAGCGGGTACAGCGGTGACTCCGCCTTGTTCAGCGCCTCGATCAGCAGGATCGCGCCGATCCGGTCGGCCGCCCGGGCGGCGAGGACCAGGTTCTCCAACGCGAGCGCGTCCTGCTCCGCCGGGTCCACGCCGGCGACGCGGTTGCCGTACAGGGCGTTGAGGGCCCGGCAGCCGAGGGATTCGGCGAACTCCGCCGCGACCTCGACGTTGGCGCGGAACCGCTCCGACTCCTCGCCGGGCACCGACAGGGCGCCGCGGTCCGGGCCGGGCAGCCGCCCGGCGTAGAAGTTCAGCCCGGTGAGCCGTACGCCCGCGTCCTCGACCGCCTTGCGCAGGGCGCCGAGCTCGGACCGCTCGGGGGTGGGGGAGTCGATCCAGGGCCACCACAGCTCGACCGCGGTGAAGCCGGCCGCGGCGGCGGCCGCGGGACGCTCCAGGAGCGGGAGTTCCGTGAAGAGGATCGACAGGTTGACGTTGAAGCGCTGCTCTGCGAATCCCATCGGGCCGGCGCTCCCTTCCGTGGGCAATATTTCGTATGGCGGAAGTTTGTTTCTGCTTATTGGAAGACTGCCGTCGGGTCCCGAAGGTTGTCAAGAGGGCTCGGCGGATGACGGCACCGCGCGTTAGGTTGTGCGCGTGCGATTGAGAGTGGAGTTCACGACCGAGCCCTTCGACCTCGACGAGGCGCCCGCGCACGCCGTGGCGGCCCGCGAGGTCATCGAGGCGGCCGACCTGGACGCGGTGGACGTCGGCCCGTTCGGCAACACGGCGGAAGGCGGCTCGGACGCGGTGCTCGCCGCCGTGGACGCCCTGCTGCGCAAGAGCCTCGGCGCGGGCGCCACCCGGATCTCGCTCCAGGTCAATGTGATCGGGGAGGACGGGGCGTGACCGGCGACGGGGACGACACCTTCATCGCGGCCGTCAAGCCGCTGGTCGACGCCATGGGCGGCGAACTCCTCCCGCCCGACGAGGCCGGCCCCGAGGACGTCGTGCTCTCCTGGCGCGGCTCCGACGTCGTCGCCGTGCGGCTGCCCCAGCTCGCCGACTCCCTCGACCACATCCTGGCCGCCATGGAGCGCCGTACGGGCAAGCCCCTGGCCGACCTGGACCGCAAGGCCAAGCAGGAGGTCGTCCGCAGCCTCGAGGCGCGCGGCGCCTTCTCCGTGCGGCATGGGGTGGAGACCGTCGCGAGCGCGCTCGGGGTCAGCCGCTTCACGGTCTACAACTACCTGAACCGGGACAAGAACCCCTGATCGGAGCTCCCCGGTTTCGTTACCGGGAATTTTCAACAAAGTGTTGACGTGCTGTCACCGCAAGGCGTTAGCTAACGGCACGCCCGTTCAGCACGAAGGCCGTTCGCGGCCACGGAGGCTCCCGTGACGCCGAATCCCACGCCCCCGGGCCTGGCCCGGTTCAACGCCCTGGAGGAGCACGCGGCGTACGCCGCGCTCCACGAGGCGTGCGCCTCCACCGCCTGGGTGCGGCGGCTGCTCGCCGCCCGCCCCTACGCCACCCCCGACGAGCTCTACCGGGCCGGCGACGCCGCCATGGCCGAACTGACCGCGGACGACCTCGCCGAGGCCATGGCCGGCCACCCGCCGATCGGCCGCCCCCGGCCGGGCGACCCGGCCTCGGCCCGCGAGCAGCGCGGCATGGCCGGCGCCTCCGAGGACCTCAAGGCGGAGATGCTCGAACTCAACCTGGCCTACCAGGAGAAGTTCGGCCATGTCTTCCTGATCTGCGCCACCGGCCGGACCGGCGAGCAGATGCGCGACGCGGTCAAGGAGCGGATCGGCAACGCGCCCGAGCAGGAGCGCGAGATCGTCCGCACCGAGCTGGGAAAGATCAACCGTATCCGGCTCGCCCGCCTCGTCGACGACGACTGACAAGGACGCCGACCATGAGCACCAGCACCACCGCCTCCGTGTCCACGCACATCCTGGACACCAGCGCCGGCCGGCCCGCCGAGGGCGTCGCCGTCCGCCTCTCCGCCCGCACGGGCCGCGCCGCGGACTGGCGGGAGCTCGGCGGCTCCGCGACCGACGCGGACGGGCGGTGCAAAGACCTCCCGGCCCCGCCGGAGGGCACCACCCACGTCCGGCTCGACTTCGCCGTCGAGCCGTACTTCGAGAAGAAGCAAGCCGATGCGCAGCAGGACGCCCCCGCGAATCGGGACAGCGGTGCCGTGTTCTTCCCCGAGGTGGCCATCACCTTCGCCGTGACGCCCGGGGAGCACTATCACGTACCGCTGCTGCTCAACCCGTTCGGCTACTCCGTATACCGAGGGAGCTAGCTACATGACCGCCCACTCCAGCCCTGCCCGCCCTGTGCTTCTGGGACAGAACCAGTACGGCAAGGCCGAGAACCGAGTCGTCAGGATCACGCGGGACGGCACCACCCACCACATCAAGGACCTGAACGTCTCCGTCGCGCTGTCCGGCGACATGGCCGAGGTCCACTACTCCGGCTCCAACGCCAACGTCCTGCCGACCGACACCACCAAGAATACGGTGTTCGCGTTCGCCAAGGAGTACGGCATCGAATCCGCCGAGCAGTTCGGCATCCACCTCGCCCGGCACTTCGTGACCAGCCAGGAGCCCATCCACCGGGCGCGCATCCGCATCGAGGAGTACGCCTGGGAGCGGATCGAGGGCACCGGCGCCGACGGCGAGGAGATCAAGCACTCCTTCGTCCGCCAGGGCCGGGAGACCCGCCTCACCCAGATCACCTACGACGGCGGGTCCTGGGAGGTCGTCTCCGGCCTGAAGGACCTCACCGTGCTGAACTCGACGAACTCCGAATTCTGGGGCTACGTCAAGGACAAGTACACGACGCTCCAGGAGACCCACGACCGCATCCTGGCCACCGAGGTCTCCGCCCGCTGGCGCTTCAACTGGACCGACGGCGAGCGGCCCGCGCCCGACTGGGACGAGTCCTACGAGCAGACGAGGCAGCACATGCTCCGGGCCTTCGCCGAGACCTACTCGCTCTCCCTGCAGCAGACCCTGTACGAGATGGGCGCGCGGATCATCGAGCACCGCGGCGAGATCGACGAGGTCCGCTTCTCCCTGCCGAACAAGCACCACTTCCTGGTGGACCTGGAACCCTTCGGGCTGAAGAACGACACCCCCGACGGAGCCGTGTACTTCGCCGCCGACCGCCCCTACGGCCTGATCGAGGCCACCGTCCTGCGGGACGGCTGCGAGGCGCGCATCCCGGCGGACCTCACCAACCTGTAGACCGACGCACGAACTTCGGCACCCGCGGCGGGCGGGGCCGGGCCCCTCCGGGCCCGCCGGCCGCGGCACTCAAACTCCCGGGGTCCTGCCGTGCCCTCTCCACAGCAGCGCAAAGGACGCACCATGGCAGCAGCCCAGCGCATCGTCATCGAGAACTGTTCGATCGCGACCGTCGACGCGCACGACACCGAGTACGCCACCGGACACGTCGTCCTGGCCGGCCACCGCATCGAGTCCCTCGGCGCCGGACGCGCCCCCGAAGGCCTGGAGAACGTCGTCCGCCGGATCGACGCCACCGGTCACCTCGTCACACCCGGCCTGGTCAACACCCACCACCACTTCTACCAGTGGATCACCCGGGGCCTGGCCACCGACCACAACCTCTTCGACTGGCTCGTCGCCCTCTATCCGACCTGGGCGCGCATCGACGAGCGGATGGTCCGCGCCGCCGCGCAGGGCTCGCTCGCGATGATGGCCCGCGGCGGTGTCACCACCGCCATGGACCACCACTACGTCTATCCGAAGGGCTCCGGCGACCTGTCCGGCGCGATCATCGGCGCCGCCCGCGACATGGGCGTGCGCTTCACCCTCGCCCGCGGCTCCATGGACCGCAGCGAGAAGGACGGCGGACTGCCCCCGGACTTCGCCGTCGAGACCCTCGAAGGCGCGCTGGCCGCGACCGAGGAGACGGTGAAGCAGCACCACGACACCTCCTTCGAGGCGATGACCCAGGTCGCCGTCGCCCCCTGCTCCCCGTTCTCCATCTCCACCGAACTGCTCCGCCAGGGCGCCGAACTCGCCCGGCGCCTCGGGGTGCGCATGCACACCCACGGCTCGGAGACCGTGGAGGAGGAGAAGTTCTGCCACGAGCTGTTCGGCATGGGCCCGACCGACTACTTCGAGTCCACCGGCTGGCTCGGCGAGGACGTGTGGATGGCGCACTGCGTCCACATGAACGACTCCGACATCGCCGCCTTCGCCCGTACGAGGACCGGCGTCGCACACTGCCCGTCCTCCAACGCCCGCCTCGCCGCCGGTATCGCCCGCGTTCCCGACATGCTGGCCGCCGGCGTCCCGATCGGCCTCGGGGTCGACGGCACCGCCTCCAACGAGTCCGGCGAACTGCACACCGAACTGCGCAACGCCCTGCTCATCAACCGCCTCGGCGCCCACCGCGAGTCCGCCCTCACCGCCCGGCAGGCCCTGCGGCTCGGCACCTACGGCGGAGCCCAGGTCCTCGGCCGCTCGGCCGAGATCGGCTCCCTGGAACCCGGCAAACTGGCCGACCTCGTGCTGTGGAGGATGGACACCCTCGCCCACGCCTCCATCGCCGACCCGGTCACCGCCCTCGTGTTCGGCGCGGCCGCCCCCGTCACCGCGTCCTTCGTGAACGGCCGCCAGATCGTCGAGGACGGACGGCTGCTCACCGCCGACGAGGACGCCATCGCCCGTGCCACGCGGGACGAGGCGCGGCGGCTCGCGGGGATCGCGGCACCGTAACGCCCCTGTGAACTCCGGCCGGGAGGGACGGCTCCCGGCCGGCGGCCCCGGACCCCTCGGGTCCCGGGGCGGCCGTCGCCGGGGCGTGCGCACGCGCGCGCCCCGGACCGGTCCACCGTCCCCGTACGACCGGTCCCTCCCCCGAGCTCTCGGCTTCGCTCGAGCGGGGAGGTACCCCAGCCCACCCGCACCACCTCCCTGAAACCCACGGCCGCCGTCCGGGCGGCCGTGCAACCGACCGGAGGCAAGCCGCCGTGGCCGACCACCCCGTTGACGAGAAACTCCCCGCGCTCAAGATGGCGACGACCGGCCTCCAGCACGTGGCCGCCATGTACGCGGGCGTCGTCGCCCCACCCCTGATCGTCGGCGCGGCCATCGGCCTCTCCGCCACCGACCTGACCTTCCTGACCGGTGCCTGCCTGTTCACCGCGGGCCTCGCCACCTTCCTCCAGACGCTCGGCGTGTGGAAGATCGGCGCCCGGCTGCCCTTCGTCAACGGCGTCACCTTCGCCGGTGTCGCCCCCATGACCGCGATCGTCGCCTCCACCGGCGACAAGGACGACGCCCTGCCGATCATCTTCGGCGCCGTCATCGTCGCCGGGCTCCTCGGCTTCCTCGCCGCCCCCGTGTTCTGCAAGGCGGTCCGCTTCTTCCCGCCCGTCGTCACCGGCACCGTGATCACCCTCATCGGGATCTCGCTCCTGCCGGTCGCCTTCGGCTGGGCCCAGGGGCCCGACCCGGCCGCGCACGACTACGGCTCGGCCACCAACCTGGGCCTGGCCGGCGGCACCCTGCTCATCGTGCTGCTGCTGCGCCGCTTCACCACCGGCTTCGTCAAGCAGATCGCCGTCCTGCTCGGCCTGGTCGCGGGCACCCTGCTCGCGATCCCGTTCGGCGTCACCGACTTCGCTCCCGTCGCGGACGCGGACGTCGTCGGCTTCCCGACGCCGTTCCACTTCGGGGCGCCGCAGTTCCAGCTCGCCGCGATCCTCTCGATGTGTGTGGTGATGGTGGTGTCGATGACCGAGTCGACCGCCGACATGCTGGCGCTGGGCGAGATCGTCGACCGCCCGGCCGACGAGCGGACCATCGCGGCCGGGCTGCGCGCCGACACCCTCGGCTCCGCGATCAGCCCGCTCTTCAACGGGTTCATGTGCAGCGCCTTCGCCCAGAACATCGGGCTCGTCGCCATGACGCGGATCCGCAGCCGGTACGTCGTCGCGGCCGGCGGCGGCTTCCTGGTGCTGATGGGCCTGTGCCCGATGGCGGCCTCGCTGATCGCGGTCGTGCCCCGCCCGGTGCTCGGCGGCGCGGGCGTCGTCCTGTTCGGGTCGGTGGCCGCGAGCGGCATCCAGACCCTGGTCCGTGCCGGGCTGGAGAAGGACAACAACGTCCTCATCGTCGCCGTCTCGCTGGCCGTCGGCATCATCCCCATCACGGCGCCGGAGTTCTACCACGCCTTCCCGGTGACCGCGCGGATCGTGCTCGACTCGGGCATCTCGACCGGCTGCGTGGCCGCGGTGCTGCTGAACCTGGTCTTCAACCACCTGGGCCGCGGCGGCCGCGACGCGAAGGACGTGACCCACCCGATGGAGGCGGCACAGGAGCTCACCGGGAAGCCCGAGCGGACCCCGGCCGCCTCCTGAGTCCCCTCACGGCACCGCGCGCCCCGGCAGGACATGAGGAGTCCTGCCGGGGCGCGCGGCCCTGCCGGTGCCGGATCAGCGGGTGAAGGTCACCCGGCTCTCCTTGAGAGCCCCGCAGTTGGAGCCCGTCACCTGGACGTACACGTTCTTGATGTGACCGCCCCAGTCCACGCAGTACCCCTTGCCGTAGACGTAGGTGGGTCCGGCGTACGAGGTGTAGCGCCCGTAGTCCTCGTCGTACTCGTCGGTGCCGTTGACGTAGATCCACGCCGACATGTCCTGGGCGGTGCCCGGGGTGTTGCGGATGGTGGCCACACAGTTCTTGCCGTTGGTGGAGTTGTACGTCAGGTACACGGTGCCGAGCGAGCCCACCGGCGCCGAGTTCACCGTCTTGTAGCCGCTGCCGCAGACCTTCTGCGGGGTGGTGTTGGGTGCCGCGGAGGCGGGTGCCGCGAGGGCGGCCGTGCCGCCGACGGTCAGCGCCGCGAGCGCCACGGTGGACAGGACAGAACGTGCGTATCGCATATTTCCCCCTGGTGTCCATTGGAGTCGGTTGCTCCTGCATGGTGTGACCCGCGGGGTATACGAATGGTTGTGCTCGGATCTGCTGCCGTGTCGACACATCCCCTCGGCGGGGGGTGGTGTCAGATCCCGAACAGGCCCGGATCCGTGGCCAGTTCCTTGAAGTAGTCCTGCGGGTTCGCGACCATCCGGCGTTCCTTGAGGTCCAGCAGGCCGCCGATCGCGGTGAGTTCGGCCGCGACCGTGCCGTCCGCCTTCACCATGTCCTGCCGGATGCGGAACGTCTTGCCGCCCGACCACTCGAAGACGCACGTCACGTCGACCTCGTCACCGGCGACCAGCTCGCGCCGGTAGCGGATGGTCGTCTCCAGGGCGACCGGGCCGACCCCCTTCGATATGAGCCCGGTCTGGGTGATCCCGGCGGCCTGGAGCAGCGACCAGCGGGCGTGCTCGGCGTAGTTGATGTACACGCTCTGGTTGACGTGGCCCTGCACGTCGGTCTCGTATCCGCGGACGGTGATCCGGACGGAGAAAGGCTCGCTCACTGCTACCCCTTGGACGGTCGGTGCCTGATGCAGCGATCCTGGCACGCCGGTCACGCCCTGCGCGGGGAGGCCAGCAGATAGCGCGCCCGGGTGCGCGGCTCGGTGTGCTCCCCGACCTGCCAGCCCGCCCCTTCCAGTGTGGCCGCGCAGGCCCGCAGCCGTGCGGCGTCCGGCTCGCGCACGGCGACCGCGTCCGGCTGGGGCGTGGCCCGCACCCGGTAGCCGTCCTCGCCGTCCCCCTCGGCCGGCCGGTGCCCGGCGGCCTCCAGGGCGAGCGCGGCGGCCTGCACGAGATGGCCGCGCTCCCAGGCGCAGGGCCGGTCCACGGCCTCGTCCGGGTTGGTCATCCGGCGCAGCTCCAGCAGGCCCTGCCAGGCGCTGTGCACCTCACGGACGCGGGCGGGACCGCTCTGCGGCCGCTCCTCCCCGCCGATCCGCGCGGCGAAGACCCGCCCGGCTTCGGGGGCTTGCGCAGGCTCTGTCCGCGAGGGCTCCGGTGTCCTGAGGCGGTGCCCCGCCGGAGTCAGGAAGTGATCGTGCGGCGGGCGCGGGTGCCGGAAGGCCAGGCCCCGTCCCACCAGCGCCGCGAGCTGGGCCGGTGTCCCCCTCAGCCGCCCCGTGACGGGGTCGGCGGCGTCGATGACCCGGCGCTGGGCGGCGGTCGGCGGTCGCGTCACGGCGTGCTCCTCCCCGGGTGTCCGGCGCGCCACCCGCCCGCGCGGGACGCCGCACCCCTTCGCCCGGAAGGCTACGGCCCGGGTCTGACATTCCAGCCGGTGATCACCGGGCGGCCGTGCTCGGTGCCGAGCCGGCACAGCGCCCCGGTGGCCAGCTGGAACAGCGCCCCGTGGCTGGGCGGCAGTCCGAGATAGCGGGCGGTGAGCACCCGGAGGAAGTGCCCGTGCGCCACGAGGACCACACAGCCTTCCGTGTTGGCGAGCGCCGCGTCGACCTTGGCGAGCATCCGGTCGGCGCGCTCCCCGACCTCCTCCGGGCTCTCCCCGGGATGGTCCGGCGGGCCCGGCGCGACCCCGTCCGTGAACAGGAACCAGCCGGGCCGCTCACGCTGGATCTCGACGGTCGTCACGCCCTCGTAGCCGCCGTAGTCCCACTCGCGCAGATCGGCGTCCACGCGCACGTCGTGCAGCCCGATCAGCTCGGCCGTCTCCCGGGCCCGCTGCGCCGGACTGGTGAACGCGGCCCCGATCCGGTGCGAGCGGATCAGCGGTGCCAGCCGCCTGGCCTCCTCACGGCCGCGTTCGGTCAGCGGCACGTCCGTCGAGCCGGTGTGCCGCCCCGACCGCGACCACTCGGTCTCGCCGTGCCGGACCAGAAAGACCTCACCCACCGCGCACCCTTCCCGCTCGCCTGCCTGCAGCCTGCCATACGACGGCAGGGGGACGCAGAGCGGACTGGGCCGGACGGTCGTCCGGGGGCGGGAGTGCGCGGCTCAGGGGCCGGGGAGGGCCTGCACCGACTGCGCCAGCTGGCCCACCGCCGTGACGAGCGGCGCCACCGGCTCGACGAACGCGGTGAGCCGGTCCAGGGCGCGTCGCAGCACCGACGGCTGCGGTTCCTCCTCCTCCAACTCCTCGCGCAGCCGCCGCAGTTCCCGGTCGGTGGCGTCGGGGTCGGCCAGCGCCTCCCGGTGCTCCTGGAGCAACCGCTCGACCTGTGCGAGCAGTTCGGCCGTACGGGCCGTCTGAGCGGGGTCCTGGGCCGGGAAGGACACCGACCCGGAGAACGCCTGCGCCCGGTGCCCGACGGCCTGGTTGCCCACGTGGTGGGTGCCGCCGCTGATCACGATGCCGTTGTTGACGGGAGGGTCCTGGGGTCCGTCCTCGTGACGCATGCCGTATCGCTCTCCTATTTCTCCGAACCGCCGGCGCCGCCGACGGCTGCCGGGCCGGTCTGCCGGGGGACGGTCTGGGTGGCGCTGGCGCCCGCCCCGACCGCCTGGTTGCCGACGAAGCTCATGCCGCCCTGCTGGATGACGCCCTGGTTGAGGATCGTCTGCTGCTGTGCGCGGAAGTCGGTGATGTCGTAGCCGCGCGAGTCGAGGAACTCCCGGAGAGCGGCCAGGGTGTGACGCTCGACCAGGGAGACGATCCGCCCGGCGTCCAGCACCTGGAAGTAGTTGTGGTAGTCGGGGCTCAGCGCCATCTCGCGCACGCTCACCCGGGCACCGAAGTCGAACACGGGGTCCTGCTCCATGGCCTTCAGCTCGTCCATCATGCGCCGGTGGTGCCGGGCCTCGAAGCGGGCGTGCCGGACCGCGCGGAACGGGGCGGCGAGGAACGCCGGGCCCGTGCGGGACAGCGCGGTGACCAGCAGACCGCGCCGGGCGTCCTCCCGGAGCGGGCCGCGCAGCCGGTCCACGACGTGGTAGTCCGCCCGCACGGGCCCGAGGACGTGGTTGTCGCAGTGCAGGTGCAGGGTGCGGCCCGCGGTGGAGAAGTGCAGGAACACGCTGGGCACCACGTCCCCGCCCCACAGCGGCACATGGACGGCCAGATGGTGGCGGACGGCGCCGGTCGGGCGCTCGATGATCCGGTCGACCTCCGGCGGCGACAGCCGGGCGACCGGCGCGAGCCCGGTGCCGCTGGTGAACCGCTCGTCGTCGCCGACGGCCGTCCCGCTCGCGAAGACGCGGTCCTCGACGAACAGGGACCGCAGCGTGTCCGCGCCGTCGTCCGCCGCGCCGTCCCCGGTGCCGTGCCCGGCGACCGTGCGCAGCCGCTCCCGTACGTGGTCGACGAGGTCGGTGACGGTGAAGGGCTCCGGCGCGGCGGGGCGCGCCTTCACCTTGCCGGCGTCGTCGGCGGGCAGCAGCGGCACGGCGATCGACCACGTGGAGCTGGTGCCCGCGTAGCCGATGAAGGGCGTGTAGCCGCTGTACACCGTGACGTTGCCGCTCTGCGCCTCCCTGATCGCCGCCAGCCGGTCCGCGATCCACTTGTGGCGCGGCACGGTCGGGCGGGGCTGCCGGGGGAACGCCTCGCGGGTCAGGGTGGTGCGCAGCAGCCCGTCGATCGCGAGGTCGTGGCGCACGACCGTGGCACACGCGAACGCGACGGCGGCGATCGACGCCAGGACGGCGGGCACGCCGCCCCCGTACGCGCCGAGCAGCCAGGCGGCGAACCCGGACACGGGCGCCGCCGAGATCCCGTAGCCGACGTAGAAGGCGACCAGCACCATGACGGCGGCGGAGACGCCGGTGCCGATCAGGACCCGGCTCTCGGGCTGGTGGTGGCCGCGGGTGGCCAGGCTCGGGCGGGCGCCGGTGCGCCGGGCCGTCGACAGCAGCACCAGCGAGAACAGCACCCACAGCGGGGCGAGGACGGCCACCAGGGCGAACGCGCCGGTGAGCCGCTGGTCCCGCCGCCGGCGGAGCTCCCGCGCGGTCAGGCAGTGGCGGACGACGGTCACGAGGTCGACGTCGGGGGAGGGCGCCACCGCGCTGGCCTCGTCGGCCAGCACCTCCTCCACCACCCGGTCGGCGAACCGCTCGTCGACGTAGGCGGCCGTGCACAGATAGCGGGTGACGTCACCGGGTGCGCTGCCGACGGGCATGTGGACCGGACCGGTCGTCATGCCGGTTCCTCCCTCTCTCCTGCGACGGGCCGGTGCCGGCCGGGCACCGGGGAACGGGGTGGCGGACGGTCCGGCCGCGAGCAGGGCGAGCAGCGCGCCGGCCGCGAGACCGAAGAGGAGACCCTGGCGCAGCAGGTACCACAGCACCTCGGCGGACTGCTCGAACCGGTAGCGCTCGGGTCGGAACAGCCCGGGCAGCGCCCAGACCAGCGCCTGCAGAGCCACCGACACCAGCACGGCACCGCCGACCCGGCGCAGCCACGCCGGGAGCCGGGCGGGCAGCCGGGCCGGGAGCAGGACGACCCCGGCGATCAGCAGCAGGGCGTGGAGGTCGTTGGTGATCAGGTACCCGACGCCGGCGTAGCCGTCGGGGGAGTAGCCCCAGGAGGGCATGAACGCCGTGGTGAGCGGCCAGGGCTGGTCCCCGCTGCTCAGGTAGCGGTCCCAGTAGTACTCGCCCAGCGGGCGCTGCACCCAGGGGCTGCCCACGACCAGGAGGAGCGCGACGAGCAGGAGCGGACGGCCGCGTAAGCCGGACGGTCTCATTCCGGGGTCCCCCCATGCCCTGGCCGCTGCGATCGGTGGCGGCACTCTATGGCATCCCCGTTCTCCGCGACCGCGAATCCGCGAACCTCCGTCCCCTACTGGCGGTAGCCGCTCAGGAACCGTCCGATCCGCCCGATCGCCGCCTCCAGATCGTCGGCGTGGGGGAGCGTCAGGATGCGGAAGTGGTCGGGGGAGGGCCAGTTGAAGCCGGTGCCCTGGACCACCTGGATCTTCTCGCGCAGCAGCAGGTCCAGGACGAACTTCTCGTCGTCGTGGATGCGGTGCACCTCGGGGTCCAGGCGCGGGAAGGCGTAGAGCGCGCCCTTGGGCTTCACGCACGAGACGCCGGGGATCTCGTTGAGCTTCTCCCAGGCCACGTCGCGCTGTTCGCGCAGCCTGCCGCCGGGCGCGGTCAGGTCCCGGATGGACTGCCGGCCGCCGAGCGCGGCCTGGATGGCGTACTGCGCGGGCGCGTTGGCGCACAGCCGCATGGAGGCCAGCATGGTCAGGCCCTCCAGGTAGTCCTTGGCGTGCTGCCTCGGCCCGGTGACGACCAGCCAGCCCGAGCGGAAACCCGCCACCCGGTAGGTCTTCGACAGGCCGCAGAACGTGAGGACCACCAGGTCGGGGGCGAGGGCGGCGGCCGAGTGGTGGACGGCGTCGTCGTAGAGGATCTGGTCGTAGATCTCGTCGGCGAAGACCATCAGGCCGTGCCGTCGGGCGAGGTCGAGGACGCCCTCGACGACCTCCTTCGGATACACCGCGCCCGTCGGGTTGTTGGGGTTGATGATGACGACGGCCTTGGTGCGGTCGGTGATCTTCGCGGCCATGTCGTCGAGGTCCGGGTACCAGTCGGCCTGCTCGTCGCAGAGGTAGTGCACCGCCTTGCCGCCCGCGAGGTTGGTCACCGCGGTCCACAGGGGGAAGTCCGGTGCCGGGATGAGGACTTCGTCGCCGTCCTCCAGAAGGGCCTGTACGGCCATGGAGACCAGCTCGGAGACGCCGTTGCCGAGGAAGACGTCGTCCACGTCGACCTCCAGACCCAGGGTCTGGTAGCGCTGCGCCACGGCCCGGCGGGCGGACAGGACGCCGCGCGAGTCCGTGTAGCCGTGCGCCCGGGGAAGCATCCGGATCATGTCCTGGAGGATCTCCTCCGGCGCCTCGAACCCGAACAGGGCGGGGTTGCCGGTGTTGAGGCGCAGCACGCTGTGGCCCGCCTCCTCCAGTGCGTTCGCGTGCTCGATCACCGGACCGCGGATCTCGTAGCAGACCTCGCTCAGCTTGCTCGACTGCCGGAACTCCATGCGCGCTCGCCCCTCCGGATTCGTGTGGTGCTTGGTTTTACCAAGTGCGAGCTTGGAAAGTCCAACAACGTGTCTAGACTGCGTCGCATGTCACCTCGCCGAAGCTACGACCAGTACTGTTCCGCCGCCCGGGCGCTCGACGCCGTCGGCGACCGCTGGACCCTGCTGATCGTCCGGGAGCTGCTCGCCGGCCCGCGGCGCTACACCGACCTGCACGCGGACCTGCCCGGGGTCAGCACGGACGTACTGGCCTCGCGGCTGAAGGACATGGAGCGCGACGGCCTCAGCACCCGGCGCCGCCTGCCCCCGCCCGGCGCGGCCTACGTCTACGAACTCACCGAGCGGGGACGGCGGTTGCTGCCGGTATTGCAGGCGCTGGGGGAGTGGGGCCGGTCCGAGCTGGGCGAGCGCCGGCCCACCGACGCCGTCCGCGCACACTGGTTCGCCCTGCCGCTGCTGTCGTCGCTGGAGGGTGAGGGACTGCTCGAAGTGCGCCTGGAGGAAGGCGACTTCCACCTCCACGTCGGCGCCGGGGAGGGACCCGTCTACGGCGACGGGCGCGCCCCCCGCGAGCCCGACGCGCGGCTGGTCCTGGACTCCGCGACCTGCGAGGCGCTGGCGCGCGGCGAGGCGAGCCTGACGGACGTCGTACGGGACGGCCGTGCCACGGTGACCGGGGACGGCGCCCTGGCCAAGGCGCTGCTCGACGGGTGAACGCCGCGGGGCCCGCCGTACGCGACGTACGGCGGGCCCCGCGGCCTGTCATGACGCGCCGTCAGGCCGTCGGCGGCACCCTCGGCGGGCGCCCCGGGCCGCGCGTCAGCGCGTACCCGCCGATGCCCGCGAGCGCGGCCAGCACCCCGCCGAGCCCCGTCCACACCCAGCGGTCGGACCACCAGCCCGAGGCCCAGCCGTCATCGGGTTCGAGACTGGCGAGCAGCGCCTCCCCGCCGGACTTCTCCTCCTCGTCCCGGGTGACCCCGGCGCCCGGGACCAACGGTTGCGCCAGCGAACCGTCCACCGCCGCCGCTCCGCCGGCGTCCTGCGAGCCGATCCGCACCTCGGCGCTCACCGGCTGCCCCAGCACGGAGGCCGGCACGTCCACCGCCGTCAGCCGCACGTAGTAGGTGCCCGGCAGCGGGTCCCCGTCCCACGGCTCCGACCAGCCGCGCACGGTCCGCAGCGCGCAGGCCAGCTCGACCGACGCGGCACCGGCGGCCGCGGTGCGCGTCTGCGCCCCGAACCGGCACGCCTGGCGGCGCCGCAGACCGTCGTACACGTCGATCTGCCAGGTCTCGGCGGCGTGTTCGGCCGGCAGCTTCACCGTCGCCTCGACCGTCGGCCGCTGACCGGTGTCGGCGGGGAACGACCAGTACAGGTAGTCACCCGTGGAGGCGTTCGCCGTGGCGGTCTGCCCCTGCTCGACCTCGGTCGCCGTACGGAACGAGGTGCCCGCCCGCGTCGGCGCGTCCGCATCCTCCGACGCGCCCGGCGACGGCGAGGAGTCCGCCGCGGCGGGTCCCGCGGCCAGTCCCAGGGTGAGCAGGGCCGCGCCCAGCACACGTGTCATCCGCATCAGTTGGTCCTCCAGACCGCGACGCGCCAGCGAGACAGCCAGCCCCAGACGAGGCCGGCGAGGAAGCCGGCGAGGATCAGCGCGCCCAGCAGCCACCAGCCGCGCCCGAGACCGAAGGAGGCCACGTCCCGGGCGGGCGACGGCCCGTCCACGACGTCGACCGTCAGCTCCAGCGGCAGACCCGGAGCGGTCTTCACGCCGGAGCCCGCCGAGAAGGAGTGCGTCACCTGCAGGCACACGGTCTCCGCCGGGGCGTCCTCCTCGTCGTCGTCCGCCTCCGCCTTCGGGTAGCGCAGACCGGCCGACACGACGTCCGTGCGGCCGGTGCCGGCCGCCTCGCCGCGCACGATCTCCCGGCCCTTGGCCGTCACGGCCCGCACCAGCACGCCGTACGACGGGTTCACCGCCCGGTCGGCCGCCACGCTCACCGAGGCCCGCAGCTCCTGGCCGGGTCGCACGTCGACCCGGTACCAGCGCTGCTGCCCGAACTCCTCGCGGTCGGTGTACAGGCCGGACTTCAGCGTCGGCGCCTTCTCGCAGCGGTCCGCGCCGTCGGTCGCGACCGGTGTCACCACCGGATCGGCCGCCCGGTCCACCAGCTGGTTGACCTTGTCGGTGAGTTCCTCGGTGTGCTCGACCGAGGTGAAGGTGCCGCCCGTCGCCTCGGCGATACAGCTCAGCTGCTGCCGCAGCTTGGTGTTCGGCACCAGGCCGAGCGTGTCGATGGTCAGTCCGATGCCCCTGGCGGCGATCTCCCGCGCCACCTCGCACGGGTCGAGCGGCGCACAGGTGTCCTCGCCGTCGCTGATGAGCACGATGCGCTTGGAGCCCTCGCCGCCGTCGAGGTCCTCGGCGGCCTTGAGCAGCGCCGGGCCGATCGGCGTCCAGCCGGTCGGTGACAGGGTGGCCACCGCGGCCTTCGCCTCGGTGCGGTCCAGCGGGCCGACCGGGTACAGCTGCGCGGTGTCCTTGCAGCCCGTCTTGCGGTCGTCGCCGGGGTAGTTCGCGCCGAGCGTGCGGATGCCGAGCCTGACCTCCTCGGGCGTGGCGTCCAGCACCTCGTTGAACGCCTGTTTCGCCGCGGCCATCCGCGACTGGCCGTCGATGTCCCGCGCCCGCATCGAGCCGCTCACGTCCAGGACGAGATCGACCTTGGGCGCCGTCGCGCTCACCTCGTCGGCGACCGCCCCGGCCGGGAACGCCAGCCCGGTCGCGAGCAGGGCGAGCAGGGCGCACGCCCCGGCCGCCAGCCGTGTTCGTATGATCATCGGCGGAGCCTAGTGACCGGGGGCGGCCCGCTCCAAACCGGGGTCAGAACACGTCCTGCCGCAGCGGGTTGGGCAGGGCGGTCCACTGGTCCCCGCCCACCCCGGGCGACAGCCGCATCAGTGTGAGCGCCTTCGCGGGCACCTCCTCCTCGCGCAGGGCCGCCAGGTCCCCGGTCACCGGCAGGTCCGGCACGGCCGCCGCGAGGGCCGCGCGCAACGCCGGCCCCGAACCCGCGGTGCCCGCCAGCGCCCCGGCCACCAGGGACCCGAACAGCTTGCGGCGCAGGACCGCCACGTCGTCCGTGACGATCCGCCCGGTCAGCTCCGGCACCGGGACGCCGTGCCGCGCCAGCCGGGCCGGGCTGATCCGGATGTCGGCGAGATCGCGGTAGACCAGCCGCACCGGCGCCCCGTCCGCGGCCAGCACGACGAGCAGGTTCTGCCCGTGCGCCTCCAGCGCCACGCCCATCTCCAGCAGCCGCAGCCCCGCCGTCAGCGCCAGCCGTGCGAACGCCGCCAGCCACGCGCCGGTGGCGGGCAGTCCGGTGCCCGGCAGTGCGGCCACCGGCACCACCCGCTCGCCGGGCCCCGCGTACCGGCCGGGCGGCTCCCGCAGCACGGCCGCCAGATCCGCGGACCCGGCCGCCACGGCCCCCAGCGTGCGCGTGAAGTGCACCTGCCCGTCCAGCCGGTCCCCGAGGTCCGCCGCGAACCCGGACAGCGTCTGCGACATCCCCACGGAGTACACCGAGATGTCCCGCACCGAGGACGTCAGCCGCGCGCTCAGCGCCGTCTTGACGTGCGGCCCCCCGGGCACGGCCAGCGTGCGCAGCGACATCAGCGGATGCGCGTCCGCCCAGTCCTCGTACGGCCGCTTGAGCACATGCTCGGCCTGCCACGGGTGCACCGGGATCAACAGGTCGTCCCCGTCCCGCAGTTCCTCCGGCCACACGCCCGTCACCAGGCACCCGTCCGCCCGCACCGCAGCCCGCGCCAGCGACACGACCGGCCGGTGCTCCGGCCCGTACGCCAGCTGCTCGGCGACCGAGAAACCGGGCCGGGAACGGCAGTTGGGGTGGAACGGATGCCCGTCCACCACGCGCTGCTCCCACTCCCAGTCGTGCTCCGGCCACTCTTTCGGGTGAGAGTCCTGCGCGGCCCGCGCGAGGGCCAAGGAGGCCACGCTGTGCCCGATCTCGGAGGTGAGCGCCCCACCGTGCGGTACGGCCAGGTCCGTCAGCAGCCGGACCGGATCGTCGTACACCGTCCCGTCCAGCCGCACGGAGGTGACGTAGGCGGCGGTGGCGTACGGGTCCGCCCGCGGCCCGTCCAGCCGGCGGCCGTCCCCGAGCCGCAGGACGAGCCCCTCCCCGCCCCCGTCCCGGCCGGTCACCCAGGGCAGCGGCTCGTACGCCAGGGCACGCCAGAGCCGGGTCAGCACCGCGGCCCTGGCCCCCGGCAGCGCGGCCGTGTACCGGGGCACGAGGGCGGGGCGGGCCTCGGCCAGTTCGGCGGCGATCTCGGCCTCGGCGCTCGGAGGACGATGCACGGGAGGACTCCTCGGGGTACGTGTAGGGCGTCGGGACGGCCGCCGACGACAGCCATACTGATCGTCTCCCGCCTGAACGGACCGTAGGGAACCAGTGGATCGCGTGCACCTCACCCCGCCGACCGCCGCGGACGCCGCGGCCCGCGCCGACGCCCTGGCGACCGCCCCGCTGCTCAACTGCCTGCTCCGCGAGGTGGCCGAGCCGCAGCGCGACGGAGCGGCCCGGGCGGACGCGCCGGACGACGAGCGGCGGGTGCACCGGCTGCGCGGCTCGGGCCGCCTCCTGCGGGTCCTCGGCGCGCGCCGGCCCGCCGAACCCGAGGTGTTCACCGGCGGCGCCTGGCGCCGCGTCGGCCACACCGAGCTGGTCAAACTCGTCGCGGACGAGCTGCGCCGCCACACCGGCCTGTCCAACCACGAGCTGCCCGCCGAGATGATCGACAGCCGGGACGCGCTGGCCGCCCTGCTCACCGCACGCGCGCGTGCCGTGCCGCCCGGCGACCTCTATCTGCGCTCCGAGCAGTCCCTCCTCACCGGCCACCCGTACCACCCCGCGCCCAAGGCGCGCGGCGGCGGCCCGGTCGCGGCCTGGCTGCCGTACGCGCCCGAGGCGTACGCCCGCTTCCCGCTGGCGCTGCTCGGCCTGCGCGAGGACCTGGTCGTCGAGGAGGGCGACACGACCGGCCTGGACGCCCTCGGTGCGGCCCCGCCCGGCTACCGGCTGCTGCCCGCGCACCCCTGGCAGCTCGACCTGGTGGACCTCGAACCCGCCTTCGCCGACGGCCGGCTGGTCCGGCTCGGCACGACCGCCTTCGACGCACGGCCGACGGCCGCGATCCGCACGCTGTACGCGCCCGGGCACGACCTGTTCCTCAAGTTCAGCCTCGACGTCCGCATCACGAACGACATCCGCCGGCTGTGGCGCCACGACCTGCTGCGGCTGCGCCGCACCGACGCGGCGGCCACCGCGGCCCTAGCCGGCCAGGACGCCGCCTGGCTGAGCGACCGCGGCTACCGCACCGCCTCGTTCGCCTTCGAGGAGCTGGCGGTCCTGGTGCGCGACGGGCTGCGCGGCCAGGTCCGGCCGGGGGCGACACCGCTGCTGGCCGCCGCGCTCGTCGAGGGCTTCGAGGGCAGCCCGCTGGACGCAGCCGGGGACCCGGCGGCCTGGTGGGAGGCCTACCTCGCCCAGGTCGTCCCACCCGCGCTGACGGCGTTCGACACGCACGGCGTCGTCCTGGAGGCGCACCTGCAGAACTCCCTGGTCGCCGTCGACGCCGGCGGCCTTCCCGTGCAGGCGCTGTTCCGGGACGCCGAGGGCGTGAAGCTGCTCGGGGACGTGTCCCGGGCGGCCGGCTGGGAGCGGCTGGTGTACTGCCTGGTCGTCAACCACCTCGCCGAGATCGCGGGGGCCCTGGGCGCCCGCCACCGCGGGTTCGACCCCTGGCCGGCGGTCCGCCGCGAGCTGGCCCGGCACGACCTCCCCGAGATCCCGGCCCTGCTGTCGGCCCCCACGCTCCCCGGCAAGACCAACCTGCTGCTGCGCTGGACGGGCGCGGGCGGCGCGGACGCCCGCTATCTGCCGCTGCCGAACCCGCTGGCGGAAGACGGGTGAACGACGGGCCCGGGCCCTCGGCGGTCCGGGGCGCACAAGCCGCGAAATGGGTACTGGACCCGATGGTCCCGGCCCCCCGGCGTGTGAGGGTGACAGTGAACCCCCGGCCTCCCGGCCCCCGGAAGGAGGAGGTATGCCGCACCCGACCCGGCCCCCGCACTCCCTCGGCGCACGGCCACGACGCTCCGACCCGCGTCCCACCCGGGTCCCGGAGACGGGGCCTCCGCCGCCGGACGGCCCGCGCGGCCGGCGTGGGGCCTGGGCGCTGCTCGCCGCCTCGGTGGTGATGCTGACCGCCGGCGCGATGCTGCCGCAGGGCCTGCTCCTCGCCTCCGGACTGGTCGCGGCGGGCCTGGCCGTCCAGACGCTCATCCCGCCCGAGAAGCCGGAGCCCCCGCGCCCCCGCGTACCGGAGCCCACCCGCCCCCACGACCCGACCGGCCGCCCGCACGACGACGCCTGACGAGATACGGGCGCGGGACCAGCGCCCGCCCGCCTCCTTCGGTCGACGAGTCCGCGCAGCCGTCCGGCGCGGCGGCCGCCCCCTCCGGCACGAGGTGATCCCGACTATGCTCGGTCCGTACCGCAGGCCGAAAGCAGGGGTCGGATGTTGAGAGAGGTCGTAGCCACCCGCTACATCGAGCCCCTGACGTCCGGCGGCTCCGTCCCCGGCGTCGTCGAGGCCGACGACCTCGGCACCTACGTCGTGAAGTTCACCGGCTCCGCGCAGGGCCGCAAGGCCCTCGTCGCCGAGGTGATCGTCGGCGAACTGGCCCGCGCGCTGGGCCTGCGGTTCCCGGAACTGGTGCTGGTGCACTTCGACCCCGCGGTCGCCGACGGCGAGCCGCACCAGGAGGTGCGGGACCTGCACACCGCCAGCGCCGGGGTCAATCTCGGCATGGACTACCTGCCGGGCGCCCGCGACTTCACCCCCGAGGTCGCGAAGACGTTCCGCGTGGACCCGCTGGAGGCGGGCCGGGTCGTCTGGCTGGACGCGCTGACCGCGAACGTCGACCGGACCGTGCACAGCTCCAACCTGATGGTCTGGCCGACCCTCGGCACCGTCCCGCCCCGGCTGTGGCTGATCGACCACGGCGCGGCCCTCGTCTTCCACCACCGCTGGGACGCCTCCGACCCGGAGCGCGCCTACGACCTGCGCCACCACGCCCTCGGGCAGTACGGCCCCGACGTGCGCGCCGCGGACGCGGAGCTGGCGCCCCGGGTGACGGGGGACCTGCTGCGGGAGGTCGTGGCGGCGGTGCCGGACGCCTGGCTGCCCGCCGAACCCGGCTTCGCCACGCCGGAGGAGGCGCGCGACGCCTATGTCGCGCATCTGCACGCGCGCGTGCGGGCGTCCGCCGCGTGGCTGCCCACCGGCTTCCCGACCCGGGAGGAGCTCGCCGCCGAGGACGTCGCGCGGGCGGCGAGGACACAGCGAGGCCGGCCGGACTGGCTCAAGCGGGTCCCCGACCTGCACGGCAAGCCGGCCGTGGAACAGGACGGATCGGTGCACCTGGGATGAGCGGCCGCGTCGAGATCGAGTACTGCACCCAGTGCGGCTGGCTGCCCCGCGCGGCCTGGCTGGCGCAGGAACTGCTCACCACCTTCGAGGCGGAGCTGTCCGAGCTGGCTTTGAGGCCGGGCAAGGGCGGGGTCTTCGTCGTCCGGGTGGACGGCGAGCCGGTCTGGGACCGGCGCGAGCAGGGCTTCCCCGAGCCCACGGCGGTCAAGCGCGCCGTACGGGATCGAGTGGCCCCGGGGAAGTCCCTGGGCCACTCGGACAAGGCCGGTCCGGACGCCGTCAGCCCCTGAGCCGCTCGTACGCCGGCAGGGTCAGGAAGTCGGCGTAGTCGGCGTCCAGGGAGACCTCCAGCAGCAGGTCGTGGGCCTCCTGCCAGTGGCCGGCGGCGAACGCCTCCTCGCCCAGCTCCTGCCTGATGTTCCGCAGCTCCTCGGCGGCGACGTCGCGGGCCAGCGCGGGCGTGGCCTTCTCGCCGTTCTCGAACTCGACGCCCGCGTTGATCCACTGCCAGATCTGGGAGCGGGAGATCTCGGCGGTGGCCGCGTCCTCCATCAGGTTGAAGATGGCGACCGCACCCAGCCCGCGCAGCCAGGCCTCGATGTAACGGATGCCGACCTGCACGGCGTTGACGAGCCCGTTGTACGTCGGCCTGGCGTCGAGCGAGTCGATCGCGATGAGGTCGGCCGCCTCGACGTGCACGTCCTCGCGCAGCCGGTCCTTCTGGTGCGGCTTGTCCCCGAGGACCTTGTCGAAGGACTCCATGGCGATCGGGACCAGGTCGGGGTGGGCGACCCAGGAGCCGTCGAAGCCGTCGGCGGCCTCGCGGTCCTTGTCGGCGCGGACCTTCTCGAACGCCACCTTGTTGACCTCGGCGTCGCGGCGGGACGGGATGAACGCCGCCATGCCGCCGATCGCGTGCGCTCCGCGCTTGTGGCAGGTGCGGACGAGGAGTTCGGTGTAGGCCCGCATGAACGGGGCAGTCATCGTGACCGCGTTGCGGTCCGGCAGGACGAACTTCGGCCCGCCGTCCCGGAAGTTCTTGACGATGGAGAACAGGTAGTCCCAGCGGCCGGCGTTGAGCCCGGAGGCGTGGTCGCGCAGTTCGTGGAGGATCTCCTCCATCTCGTAGGCCGCCGTGATCGTCTCGATCAGCACGGTGGCCCGGACGGTGCCCCGGGGGATGCCGAGGTGGTCCTGGGCGAACACGAACACGTCGTTCCACAGGCGGGCTTCGAGGTGCGACTCCGTCTTCGGCAGGTAGAAGTACGGACCCTTGCCAAGCTCGATCAGGCGCCGCGCGTTGTGGAAGAAGTACAGGCCGAAGTCGACGAGGGCGCCGGGGACCGGCTGCCCGTCGAGCTGGAGATGCCGCTCGTCGAGGTGCCAGCCGCGCGGGCGCATGACGACGGTGGCCAGCTCGTCGTCGGGACGCAGGGCGTACGACTTGCCCGAGCCGGCGTCGGTGAAGTCGATGTTCCGGGTGAAGGCGTCGATCAGGTTGAGCTGGCCGAGGACGACGTTCTCCCAGGTCGGCGCGGAGGCGTCCTCGAAGTCCGCGAGCCAGACCCGGGCGCCCGAGTTCAGGGCGTTGATCGTCATCTTGCGGTCGGTCGGGCCGGTGATCTCGACCCGGCGGTCCTGGAGCGCGGGCGGGCACGGGGCCACCTGCCAGGAGTCGTCGGCGCGGATCGCGGCGGTCTCCTGGAGGAAGTCGAGCGTGGAGGTGCGGGCGATCTCGGCGCGGCGCTCCGCGCGGCGGGCGAGGAGTTCGTCACGGCGGGGCGTGAAGCGGCGGTGCAGCTCGGCCACGAAGGCGAGGGCCGCGTCGGTGAGGACCTCCTCCTGCCGGGGCAGGGGCTCGGCGTCGACGATGGCCAGCGGGGACGGCGCTGGTGCGGACATGAGCTGTCACTTCCTTCAGCGGGCGGTGGGGCGAGCGGTCGAGCTGTGTGACACCGGGTGCCAGTCTTCCCGGATGCGGGGCGAAGCGTCCGTCGAACGGCCAGAGCGCTTCTGATCAGTGGATACTAGTTTCCTCATGGTGGAAGTTCAATGGTTTGTTGATGTCGAGATTCCTGGTGCCGTCGCGGGGTGGCGCCGGGTGTCACCGCGGTCACTCCAGGTGGGCGAGATCGGCCTCCGTGTCGATGTCGTACGGCTCCGCCACATCACCGCAGTCGACGAGCGCGACCGAGTCCGCGTGCTCCCTGAGGTAGGCGCGCGCCCCCCGGTCCCCGGTGGCGGCCGCGCTCACACCGGCCCAGTGGGCCGCGCCGAACAGCACGGGATGCCCGCGGACGCCGCCGTACGCGGCTGAGACGAGGGACGACTCGTCCCGGTACGCCGAGAGGACCCGCGCCACCGCCTCCGGGCCGATGCCCGGCTGGTCGACCAGCAGGACGAGCGCCGCACGCGCGTCCGAATCGGCCAGCGAGTCCAGCCCGGCCCGCAGGGAGGAGCCCATCCCCTCGGCCCACTCCGGGTTCTCCACCAGGAGGCACCCGTCGAGCCGCGCCCGCTGACGTACGTCCGCCGCGCGCGCCCCCAGGACCACGTGCACGCGGGCGCAGCCGCCCGCGCGCAGTACTCCGGCGGCGTGCTCGACCAGGGGCCGGCCGCGATGCGCCAGCAGGGCCTTGGGCCGTCCGCCCAGCCGTCTGCCGCCGCCGGCCGCGAGGAGCAGACCGGCCACCGGGAGGGCTCGTGAGTCCGTCATGCGTCCTGCATACCTGACACCCGCGCGAGGGGGCGCCCCGCAGGGCTGAATTTCCGTCCGCGCTGTAGCGGATCGGTACGGGGTGGCGTTTACTGACCCGCGTCCCCGGCGCCCCTAGGGGCGTTCGGCGAGGGCGCGCGGCTGGTGGCGCACAACGGCGTGCGAGGGGGAGGGCTTTGTTGCGGAGCTTGGGGCAGAGGTCGGTGACGGGCACAGGCGAGGATCCGAGGGTGGCGGAGCTGCGGACGGCCGTGTCCCGTCTGCGCCGCGAACTCGCCGCGCACCCGGCCGACTTCCCCGACCGGGGGATCGCCGAGGAGGAACTGGCCGCGCTGGCCGCGATGACGGCCGACGGGGCGCCCGAGGCGCCACGGCTGCGCCGGTCGTTACTGCTGATCGCCGGGGCCATCGGCTCGGTGAGCGCGCTGTCGCCAGGACTGACCCAGGTGCGGGACGCCGTGGAGATGTTCGGGGCGCCCCCGCGCGGCCGGGGATAGGTTCCGTCAGGAGTGGTTCTGGCTGGCCAGCGCCTCGGCCAGTTCGTCGGCGATCTGCTGGAGCACCGGCACGATCCGCTCCGTCGCCGCCTCCGTGACCCGGCCCGCCGGCCCCGAGATCGAGATGGCCGCCGGGGTGGGGGAGTCGGGCACGGGGACCGCGAGGCAGCGCACCCCGATCTCCTGCTCGTTGTCGTCGACGGCGTAGCCGGTGCGCCGCACGTCCTCCAGCGCCGCGAGGAAACCGTCCGGCGTGGTGATCGTCCGCTCCGTGGCGGCCGGCATGCCGGTGCGCGACAGCAGCGCGCGCACCTCCTCGGCCGGGAAGGACGCCAGCAGCGCCTTGCCGACGCCCGTGGAGTGCGGGAGCACGCGCCGGCCCACCTCGGTGAACATGCGCATCGAGTGCTTGGACGGCACCTGGGCGACGTAGACGATCTCGTCGCCGTCGAGCAGGGCCATGTTCGCCGTCTCGCCGGTCTCCTCGACCAGGCGGGCCAGATAGGGGCGGGCCCAGGTGCCCAGCAGCCGGGAGGCGGACTCGCCGAGCCGGATCAGCCGCGGTCCGAGGGCATAGCGCCGGTTGGGCTGCTGGCGGACGTATCCGCAGGCCACCAGGGTGCGCATCAGGCGGTGGATGGTGGGCAGCGGCAGACCGCTGCTGGCGGACAGTTCGCTCAGGCCCACCTCGCCACCGGCGTCCGCCATCCGCTCCAGCAGGTCGAAGGCGCGCTCCAGGGACTGGACGCCGCCGCTGGGCCGGGCGGAGTCGGTGGTGCTGGCGCTGGACGTCGGCACGGCGCGTTCCTTTCGGGGCCGGTGGGAAGGGCAGAAGCCTACCCGCCGGTCGGTCGACCGCCCGCGAAGGCGTCTTTCACATTCTGCTTGATGGAAGGCTAATTCCACTTCGTGGAACTGTCCAGAGTTCTCGAGCGCGGTGCACTGTGGAGAAGTGTGCCCTTGACGGCGCCGCGACGGGAGTGAAGACTCCTTCAACAGAACGTTGAATTTCCGTGGTCCGAGCGGGCGTCCCGAGCGGCTCGCGGAAGCCGAGGCGGCAGAGAGGGGTCCGGGGTGTCCGACGTCGAACTGGTGCTGCGCTCGACGCGCGTCATCACCCCGGAGGGGACGCGGGCCGCCTCGGTCGCGGTCTCCGCCGGAAAGATCACGGCCGTCCTCGGGTACGACGCCGGCGTCCCGTCGGGCGCCCGGCTGGAGGACGTCGGCGACGACGTCCTGCTGCCCGGCCTCGTCGACACGCACGTGCACGTCAACGACCCCGGGCGCACCGAGTGGGAGGGGTTCTGGACCGCCACGCGCGCCGCGGCGGCCGGCGGCATCACCACCCTCGTCGACATGCCGCTCAACTCCCTGCCGCCCACCACCACGGTCGACCACCTGCGCGTCAAGCGGAAGACGGCCGCCGACAAGGCGCACGTCGACGTCGGCTTCTGGGGCGGCGCCCTGCCCGGCAACACCGGGGACCTGCGCCCGCTCCATGAGGCCGGGGTCTTCGGCTTCAAGGCGTTCCTGTCGCCGTCCGGCGTGGACGAGTTCCCGCACCTCGGCCCGGACGACCTCGCCCGTTCCATGGCCGAGATCGCCTCCTTCGGCGGACTGCTGATCGTCCACGCCGAGGACCCGCACCACCTGGCGGCGGCCCCGCAGCACGGCGGGCCCCGCTACGCGGACTTCCTCGCCTCCCGCCCGCGGGACGCCGAGGACACCGCGATCGCCCGGCTGATCGCCCAGGCGAAACGCCTCCACGCGCGCGTGCACGTGCTGCACCTGTCCTCCGGTGACGCGCTGCCGCTGATCGCCGAGGCCAAGCGGGAGGGCGTACGGATCACCGTCGAGACCTGCCCGCACTACCTCACCCTGACCGCCGAGGAGGTCCCGGACGGGGCCAGCGAGTTCAAGTGCTGCCCGCCCATCCGCGAGTCCGCCAACCAGGACCTGCTCTGGCAGGCCCTGGCCGACGGCACCGTCGACTGCGTGGTCACCGACCACTCACCCTCCACGGCCGACCTGAAGACCGACGACTTCGCCACCGCCTGGGGCGGCATCTCCGGTCTCCAGCTCAGCCTGGCCGCCGTGTGGACCGAGGCGCGCCGGCGCGGGCACGGCCTGGAGGACGTGGTCCGCTGGATGTCCACCCGGACCGCCCGGCTGGCCGGGCTCGGCCGCAAGGGCGCCATCGAGGCCGGCCGCGACGCCGACTTCGCCGTGCTCGCCCCCGACGCGACCTTCACCGTGGACCCGGCCGCCCTGCAGCACCGCAACCGCGTGACGGCGTACGCGGGCAGGACCCTGCACGGAGTCGTGCGGTCCACCTGGCTGCGCGGCGAACGCGTCTTCGCCGAGGGCGAGTTCACCGACCCGAAGGGACGTCTCCTCACCCGCACCCCGTGACTCCCATCCGACGACGCGAAAGGCAGACCTGATCACCGTGACGGCGATCCCCAGCTTCACCGGCGACGCGAGCCCCTACCGCGGCGGCGACCCGTACGCGGACTACCGCACCGCCGACTTCCCCTTCACCCGGTACGCCGATCTCGCCGACCGGCGCCTCGGCGCCTCCGTCGTCGCCGCCAACGACGAGTTCTTCGCCCAGCGCGAGAACCTCCTGGTGCCCGGGCGGGCCGCGTTCGACCCCGAGCACTTCGGGCACAAGGGCAAGGTCATGGACGGCTGGGAGACCCGGCGCCGCCGCGGCGCCTCGGCCGATCACCCCTGGCCGACGGCCGAGGACCACGACTGGGCGCTGGTACGCCTCGGCGCCCCCGGCGTGATCCGCGGAATCGTGGTCGACACGGCCCACTTCCGCGGGAACTACCCGCAGGCGGTGTCCGTCGAGGGCGCCTGCGTGCCGGGTTCGCCGTCGCCCGAGGAGCTGCTCGGCGACGACGTGAAGTGGACGACGCTCGTACCGCGCACCCCGGTCGGCGGCCACGCCGCGAACGGCTTCGCCGTCCGGGTCGAGCAGCGCTTCACCCACCTGCGGCTCAACCAGCACCCCGACGGTGGCACGGCGCGCCTGCGCGTGTACGGGGAGGTCGTGCCCGACCCCGCCTGGCTGGCGGCGCTCGGCACCTTCGACGTCGTCGCCCTGGAGAACGGCGGCCAGGTCGAGGACGCCTCGAACCTCTTCTACTCGCCCGCCACCAACACCATCCAGCCGGGCCGCTCCCGCCAGATGGACGACGGCTGGGAGACCCGCAGGCGCCGCGACCAGGGCCACGACTGGATCCGCTACCGGCTGGCGGCCCAGTCCGAGATCCGGGCCGTCGAGATCGACACCGCCTGTCTGAAGGGAAACAGCGCCGGCTGGGCGTCGGTGTCCGTGAAGGACGGCGAGAGCGGCACCTGGACGGAGATCGTCCCGCGTACCCGTCTCCAGCCCGACACCGATCACCGCTTCGTCCTGCCGTCCCCGGCCGTCGGCACGCATGCGCGCGTGGACATCTATCCGGACGGCGGCATCTCGCGGCTGCGCCTGCACGGCTCGCTGACGGAGCAGGGCGCCGCGGGCCTGCGCGCCCGTCACCAGGAGCTGGGCGGGTAGCCGGGCGGCGAGGGAACGGTCTCGCCCCGCGGCCGGTGGTGCTGTGGGGGGTCCGCGGGGCGAGCGTTCAGTGGTGCGGTACGGCCTGCCGGCCGGACCTCAGCAGCCGGGGTCGATCAGGTCGAAGGTCGCGTAGTGGTCGGCCGTGTAGTAGTCCTCCTGTGGCTCCTCACCGGTGACGACGCGCCGCGCGCCCCGGGTGTCGGAGCCCGGCGTGATCACCGTGTACTCGTGGTAGTAGCCGGTCGACCGGCTCGGCAGGACGCCTTCCCGGTTCTGGAAGACGGTGCCGTCCTGTTCGAAGGGGAAGGGGCCGCCCCGTTCGATCAGGTCCAGGGTGTCGTGCGCCTGCGACGGCAGGTCGCTCTGGCAGATGCTGCCGACGGCGGCCGTCGCGGGGGTGGCGGTGACGGCGCCGCCGACGAGCAGCGCGGTCAGCAGCGCCGCCGCGGAGCCGATACGGGCGAGGTGTGGGGGGAATCGCATGGCCGTATGATGACGCGCGTAGAAGATGGCATGTCAATGTCAACTCTGCGGTTCTCCACCGGATGTCCCCCCGATGTGCACGCCGCTGCCACGGCGTGCGAGGCGGTCACCCGGGCTTCCGGCTCTCGGCCACCGCGAACAGCGCGAACGCCAGCACCAGCAGGGTCACGCTCGCGTAGACCTCGTAGCCGTCGAGGAAGCCGACGCGCTGCACCAGCCCCCAGTGCCAGTCGGTGAACTCGTGGACCAGGCCCGCGACGCCCTGCACGAGACAGATGAACCCGAGGAACTCCAGGAGCTGCTTCATGCCCCCAGCCTCGCCCGCCGGGCACCTCGCGCCCATCGGCCGGTGGGCGCGACAGGCGCGGCCGAAGGAGGCCTTCCGGGCGGCCCGCGTCCACCAAAGTCCCCGGTGCCGCGACTTTGGTCGGTGATGCCGTCGCGAGAGGCCCACCGGAAGCCGCCTCTGCGTAGATTTGTCGACCGTGACCACCGAACAGCGCCCGTCCCCACCGCAGTTCCTCGCGGAGCGGCGCTGGCTGCTGCCCTCCGCCCTGGCCGAGGAGTTCGAACCCGACCCCGACCGGCCCGGCCGGCCCCGGCGCACGGCCCGCGACTGGGTGGTCGACTTCGGCTGCTTCCTGCTGGCCGTGCTGCTCGGCCTGCTCACCGCGGACACGCTGGCGCAGGAGGACCTCCCCTCCGGCCTCGTCGCCGCCGACCAGCTGCTCGGCGCCCTGGCCTGCGCCGCGGTGTGGCTCCGGCGCCGCTGGCCGGTCGGGCTCGCGGTCGCCATGGTCCCCGTGTGCTTCGTGTCGAACACCGCGGGCGGCGCGGGTGTCGTCGCCCTGTTCACCCTGGCCGTCCACCGGCCCTTCCGGTACGTCGCCTGGGTCGCCGGCGCCTCGCTGGCGCTGACCCCGCTGTTCTTCTGGCTGCGCCCCGACCCCGACGTCCCCTACGGCTGGGCCGTCTTCTCCGTCGTCCTGCTCACCGGGGCGATGGTCGGCTGGGGCATGTTCGTACGGTCCAAGCGGCAGCTCATGGTGAGCCTGCGCGACCGCGCGCGGCGCGCCGAGACGGAGGCCCGGCTGCGCGCGGAGCAGGCGCAGCGCCTGGCCCGTGAGGCCATCGCCCGGGAGATGCACGATGTCCTCGCACACCGGCTGACCCTGCTCAGCGTGCACGCGGGAGCGCTGGAGTTCCGGCCGGACGCGCCCCGCGACGAGGTCCAGCGGGCCGCCGGTGTCATCCGGGAGAGCGCCCACGAGGCCCTGCAGGACCTGCGCGAGATCATCGGGGTCCTGCGCGCCGGCGAGTCCGACGACTCCGGCCGGCCCCAGCCGACCCTCGCCGCGCTGGAGGCCCTGGTCGCCGAGTGCCGCGAGGCGGGCATGAAGGTCACCCTCGACCTGCGCGTCACCGACCAGGCCGCCGTACCGGCCTCCGTGGGCCGCACCGCCTACCGCGTCGCCCAGGAGGGACTGACGAACGCCCGCAAGCACGCCCCGGGCACCGAGGTCACCGTGACCGTCACCGGCGCACCGGGACAGGGCCTGACCGTGGCGGTGCGCAACCGGGCCCCCGAGGGGGAGGTGCCGCCCGTGCCCGGCTCCGGTCAGGGGCTCATCGGGCTGCGGGAGCGGGCGACGCTGACGGGCGGCCGGTTCGAGCACGGGCCCGAGGCGGACGGGGGGTTCGGCATCCGGGCGTGGCTGCCGTGGGCGTGACCGCGGGCGTGCGGGCGGAGTCCTTCCTGGGCGGACCCGTCCCCGCGCACCGGACGACCGTGATTACGTGAGGCCCATGACTGCCATCAGACTGCTCCTCGTCGACGACGATCCGCTGGTCCGGGCCGGACTGTCCCTGATGCTGGGCGGGGTCGAGGACATCGAGATCGTCGGTGAGGCGGCCGACGGCGCCGACGTCGGACCGCTGGTCGACCGCACCCGGCCGGACGTCGTCCTGATGGACATCCGCATGCCGGGCGTCGACGGCCTCACCGCGACGGAGCGGCTGCGCACCCGGAAGGACCCGCCGCAGGTCGTGCTGCTGACCACCTTCCACGCCGACGAGCAGGTGCTGCGCGCCCTGCGCGCCGGGGCCTCCGGCTTCGTGCTGAAGGACACCCCGCCGGCCGAGATCGTCGACGCGGTGCGCAAGGTCGCCGCCGGCGACCCGGTCCTGTCGCCCACCGTGACCCGCCGGCTGATGGACCACGCCGCCGGTACGGCCGCCGACACCCGCCGCGCCCACGCACGCGAGCGGCTGACCGCCCTGAACGACCGTGAGCGCGAGGTCGCCGTCGCCGTGGGCCGGGGCCTGTCCAACGCCGAGATCGCCGGGGAGCTCTACATGAGCGTCGCCACCGTGAAGACCCACGTCTCTCGCGTCCTCGCCAAGCTGGACCTCAACAACCGGGTGCAGATCGCGCTCCTGGCGTACGACGCGGGACTCCTGGAGGAGCTCGACGACCTCAAGGGCGAGGGACGCTAGGGCGCCGACGGGGCCTCAGAGGGCCGCGGTCGTGGTGCCCCCGGGCAGCTCGCCGAGCGCCACCGGTCTTCGCTCGCGCCGCGACATCTCGCACGCCTCGGAGATCCGCAGCGCCTGCAGGGCCTCGCGCCCGTCGCAGGGGTTGGCCCGCTCGCCGCGCACGACCTCGACGAAGGCGTTCAGCTCGGCCTCGTAGGCGGGCCCGAACCGCTCCAGGAACCCGGTCCACGGCTTGTCCGCGGCGGGCGGCCCGGTCGGCTCGGTGGACGCGATCGGCGTTCGGTCGTCCAGGCCGACCACGACCTGGTCCAGCTCGCCGGCCAGCTCCATGCGCACGTCGTACCCGGCACCGTTCAGCCGGGTCGCCGTCGCCGTGGCGAGCGTCCCGTCCTCCAGCGTCAGCACGGCCGCGGCGGTGTCCACGTCGCCCGCCTCGCGGAACATCGCGGGCCCGGCGTCCGAACCGGCCGCGTACACGTCCACGACCTCCCGCCCGGTCACCCAGCGCAGCATGTCGAAGTCGTGGATCAGGGTGTCCCGGTAGAGGCCGCCCGACAGCGGCAGCCACGCGGCGGGCGGCGGCGCCTGGTCGCTGGTGAGGGCCCGCACGGTGTGCAGCCGCCCCAGCCGGCCGGAGCGCAGCGCCTCGCGGGCCCCGGCGTACCCGGCGTCGAAGCGGCGCTGGAACCCCATCTGCAGAATCGTCCCTGCTGTCTCTACCTCCGCGATGGCCTGCAGCGTCCCGGGCAGGTCCAGCGCGATGGGCTTCTCGCAGAACACGGGCAGACCGGAGCGGGCCGCCCGCCCGATCAGTTCGGCGTGGGCGGACGTCGCCGTGGTGATCACCACCGCGTCCACGCCCCACCGGAAGATCTCGTCCATGCCGGGCGCCGCCGTCTCGCCGAGCCGGTGCGCCAGCTCCTGGGCCCGCGACGGGTTCGCGTCCGTGAGGATCAACGACCCGACGTCACGATGGCGACTGAGCGTGTTCGCGTGGATGGTGCCGATGCGGCCCGTACCGATGACCCCGATGCGCATGGAAACAAAGTGGGGGTTCGGTGTGGACGCTGTCAATGACAATGTCCGGACAATCGAACTACACAACTTCCCGTCAACAGGCCGTGGGACTACAGTCGGGCCGTGCCGAAACCAGAAATGGACCCGACCGTGGAACTCGAGCTCAGTGTGGACCGGAGCAGTCCGGTGCCGTTGTACTTCCAGCTCTCCCAGCAGCTCGAGGCCGCCATCGAGCACGGCGCCCTCACCCCCGGCAGCCTGCTGGGCAACGAGATCGAACTCGCCGCGCGCCTCGGTCTGTCCCGCCCCACCGTCCGCCAGGCCATCCAGTCCCTGGTCGACAAGGGGCTGCTGGTGCGCCGCCGCGGCGTCGGCACCCAGGTCGTGCACAGCCAGGTCAAACGCCCGCTGGAGCTCAGCAGCCTCTACGACGACCTGGAGTCGGCCGGGCAGCGCCCGGCGACCAGCGTCCTCGTCAACACCGTCGTCCCCGCGTCCGCCGAGGTCGCCGCCGCCCTCGGGGTCACCGAGGGCGGCGACGTCCAGCGGATCGAACGGCTGCGCCTGGCGCACGGCGAGCCGATGGCCCACCTGTGCAACTTCCTGCCGCCCGGCCTGCTGGACCTGGACACCGAGCAGCTGGAGGCGACCGGCCTGTACCGGCTGATGCGCGCCGCCGGCATCACCCTGCACAGCGCCCGGCAGACCATCGGGGCCCGCGCCGCCACCGCCGCCGAGGCCGACCGCCTCGCCGAGAAGGAGGGCGCGCCTCTGCTCACGATGCAGCGCGTGACGTTCGACGACACCGGCCGCGCGGTCGAGTACGGCACCCACACCTACCGGCCGAGCCGCTACTCGTTCGAGTTCCAGCTCCTCGTACGATCCTGACCGGACCGGTCGGTACGTAGCAATGTCAGGACAAACGGGCGACCGCTGCGAAGCGCTCGGCACCCGCTCCCCACGGCACATTCCACCCCGGAACCGGCCACTCGCGGCAACCGTCCCATTGCTCCCCCGCTCGGCACCCAGTGTGAGCGTGCGGCAGAATCGGGCCCGATGAGCACCTACCGCGACTTCACCGCACCGATCGGCTCCCGCCGGGCCCCCGTGCTGCGCACGGTCGGCTCCAGAGAGCGCCGCTCGCACCTGTCGGCTCCCCGCGTGCCCACGGTGGGCATCGACATCGGCGGCACCAAGGTGATGGCGGGCGTCGTGGACGCGGACGGCAACATCCTGGAGAAGCTCCGCACGGAGACGCCGGACAAGTCCAAGAGCCCCAAGGTCGTCGAGGACACGATCGTCGAACTCGTCCTGGACCTGTCCGACCGCCACGACGTGCACGCCGTCGGCATCGGTGCGGCCGGCTGGGTCGACGCCGACCGCAACCGCGTCCTGTTCGCCCCCCATCTGTCCTGGCGCAACGAACCCCTGCGCGACCGCCTCGCGGGCCGTCTCGCCGTGCCCGTCCTGGTCGACAACGACGCCAACTCCGCCGCCTGGGCCGAGTGGCGCTTCGGCGCCGGACGCGGCGAGGACCACCTCGTCATGATCACGCTCGGCACCGGCATCGGCGGCGCGATCCTGGAGGACGGGCAGGTCAAGCGCGGCAAGTACGGCGTCGCCGGCGAGTTCGGCCATATGCAGGTCGTGCCCGGCGGCCACCGCTGCCCGTGCGGCAACCGCGGCTGCTGGGAGCAGTACAGCTCGGGCAACGCGCTCGTGCGCGAGGCCCGCGAGCTCGCCGCCGCCGACTCCCCGGTGGCGTACGGGATCATCGAGCACGTCAAGGGCCAGATCTCCGACATCACCGGCCCGATGATCACCGAGCTCGCCCGCGAGGGCGACGCCATGTGCATCGAACTGCTCCAGGACATCGGCCAGTGGCTCGGCGTCGGCATCGCCAACCTGGCCGCCGCCCTCGACCCGTCCTGCTTCGTCATCGGCGGCGGCGTCTCCGCCGCGGACGACCTGCTCATCGGGCCCGCCCGCGACGCCTTCAAGCGCCAGCTCACCGGCCGCGGCTACCGCCCCGAGGCCCGTATCGCCCGCGCCCAGCTCGGCCCCGAGGCCGGCATGGTCGGCGCCGCCGACCTCGCCCGCCTCGTCGCCCGGCGCTTCCGCCGCGCGAACCGGCGCCGTGTCGAGCGCTACGAGCGCTACGCACGCTTCACGGAGTCCCGCCGGACGTCCCAGGGGTCGGCGTGACCATGTCCGTACCCCGTCAGGTCGACTCCCCGGACGAGCCGCAGCAGCCCACCGAGGACCGCCGCCACCGCAACCGCCGCCGGGCGCTCACGCTGCTCATCATCGTGCTGCTCATCGGCGTCCCCGCCGGCTACCTGGTCATCTCCGCCAACCAGAGCCGCGACAGCGGCAAGGACAAGGAGGCCAAGTACTCGGCGACCGGCCTCACCGCGGGCTGGCCCGCGCGCGTCCAGCGCCACATCTACAAGGTGACCATCCCGGTCCCCTCGTACAAGGTCGCCTACTACGAGACCAACAACTGGAAGACCAGCCGGCTCTACGTCCAGTTCGAGACCGTCCCCGGCGGCCTCGACGGGTACCTCAGGACCATGGGGCTCGACCGGAACGACCTGAAGCGGGACGACATCACGATCAGCGCCCGCGACCAGAAGATCACCGGCTGGAAGTTCACCGGCGAGGGCCCCTGGTACGGCGTCGTCGACAAGCGGGAGAACCCGGCACCCACCCACGACATCGTGGTGAACCTCGCCGACCCGCGGAAGCCCTTCGTGTACGTCGTCGCCCGCACCGTCCCGTAGCCCGCGCCGAAGGGCGCCCGCCCCGGTGGCCGGGGCCGATTGTCAGACCCCGCCCGTAGAGTCGGAGACAGTCGGTCCGACGTCGGGGAGGGAGGTGACAGGACGCATGAGCAGCGCACCCGCGACGACCGCGAGCACGGACGGGACCGTCCCCCCGCGGCTCGCCGCCGTCTTCCTGCCCGCACCGCTCCCGCGCGAAGGCCGGATCGCCTTCTGGGACCCGGACGGCGACCCGCTCCCCGCCCAGGACGGCGAGCTCACCGTCGTACGGCCGCACGGCTCGACGGTCCGCCGCCGCACCACCGCCTCGCTGACCCTGTCCCTCACCGAGGCCCTGCCGCTGCTCGTGCGCGCCCGGCACGACCCGGCCGCCCACCCCGCCACCGCCTGCTGGGGCGCCGCCGCCCTGCACGCCCTGCGGCTCACCGCGCGCGGCCGCCTCCTGCCCGGTCTGACCCCCACCGGCCACGACGCCTGGCGGGCCGGCCCCCTCGACCCCGACGACATCACCCACCTGCGGGCGATCGCCGCCGCCCTGCCCCCCGAGGGCCACGCCGTCCCGCTGCCCGGCCCGGGCCCGCTGCGGCTGCCCGAGCCCGAGGCGCTCCTGCGGTCCTTCCTGGACGCGGTCGCCGACAGCCTGCCCCGCACCCCCGCCGCCCCCTACGCCGCCGGCCGCCCCTTCGCCGCGCGCGAGGCCCAGCCGCTGCCCACCGCCCACGCGTGGGCGGCCGAGGTCGCCGCCGGCATGGACGCCGGCGTACGCGTCTCGCTCCGCCTGGACCTGTCCGCCCACACCCTCTTCGACGAGGACGCGGGCGGCTCGCGCAACGCGGGCGCCGCGATCGTCCAGGTGCACAGCCTCGCCGACCCCACCCTCGTGGCCGACGCCGCCGCCCTGTGGTCCGGCGAGGCGGACACCGCCTTCGGGCCCCGCGCGCGGGTGGACGCCGCGCTCGCGGTCCGGCGCGCCGCCCGGGTGTGGCCGCCGCTCGACCGCCTCTCCGAGCAGGACGTGCCCGACGTCCTCGCCCTGTCCGACGAGGAGCTGGGCGACCTGCTCGGCGTCGCGGCGACCCGGCTCGCCGCCGCGGGCGTCGCGGTCCACTGGCCCCGGGACCTGGCACAGGACCTCAGCGCCGCCGCGGTCGTCCGGCCCGCCCCCGGCTCGGCCACCGACGGCACCGGCTTCTTCGAGAGCGAGGAACTGCTCCAGTTCCGCTGGCAGCTGGCCATCGGCGGCGACCCGCTGACCGAGGCCGAGATGGACGCGCTCGCCGAGGCCCACCGCCCCGTCGTCCGGCTCCGGGACCAGTGGGTGCTGGTCGACCCGGCCCTGGTGCGCAAGGCCCGCAAACGCGAACTCGGCCTGCTGGACCCCGTCGACGCGCTGTCCGTCGCGCTCACCGGCAGCGCCGAGGTCGACGGCGAGACCGTCGAGGCGGTGCCGGTCGGCGCGCTCGCCGCCCTGCGCGACCGGCTCACCGCCGGCATCCGCCCCGCCGAGCCCCCGGCGGGGCTGCGGGCGACCCTGCGCGACTACCAACTGCGGGGCCTGGCCTGGCTGGACCTCATGACCTCGCTCGGACTCGGCGGCTGCCTCGCCGACGACATGGGACTCGGCAAGACGATCACCGTCATCGCCCTGCACCTGCAGCGTGCCCGCCGGGCCCCCACCCTGGTCGTGTGCCCGGCCTCCCTGCTCGGCAACTGGCAGCGGGAGATCACCCGGTTCGCGCCCGGCGTCCCCGTCCGCCGCTTCCACGGCCCCGACCGCACCCTGGACGGCCTCGACGGCGGCTTCGTCCTCACCACGTACGGCACCATGCGCTCGGCCGCGCCCACGCTCGCGGCGGCCACCTGGGGCATGGTTGTCGCCGACGAGGCCCAGCACGTCAAGAACCCCTACTCCGCGACGGCGAAGGCCCTGCGCACCATCCCGACCCCGGCGCGCGTGGCCCTGACCGGCACCCCCGTCGAGAACAACCTCTCCGAGCTGTGGGCCCTCCTCGACTGGACGACCCCGGGCCTGCTCGGCCCCCTGAAGTCCTTCCGCGCCCGCCACGCGCGCGCCGTGGAGAACGGCGAGGACGACGAGGCGGTCGAGCGGCTGGCCCGCCTGGTCCGGCCGTTCCTCCTGCGCCGCAGGAAGTCCGACCCCGGGATCGTCCCGGAGCTGCCGCCCAAGACGGAGACGGACCATCCGGTGCCGCTCACCCGTGAACAGGCCGCGCTCTACGAGGCGGTGGTCCGCGAGTCGCTGATCGCCATCGAGACGGCCGAGGGCATGGCCCGCCGGGGCCTGGTGCTGAAACTGCTGACGTCCCTGAAGCAGATCTGCGACCACCCCGCCCTGTACCTGAAGGAGGACCCGTCCGCCGCCGCCGAGCGCCTCGCCGTCCGCTCCGGCAAGCTGACCCTCCTGGACGAACTCCTCGACACCGTGCTCGCCGAGGACGGCTCGGCGCTCGTCTTCACGCAGTACGTCAGGATGGGCCGCCTGATCACCTCCCACCTCGCCGCCCGGGCGGTCCCGGTGGAGATGCTCCACGGCGGCACCCCGGTCCCGGACCGGGAACACATGGTGGACCGGTTCCAGAGCGGTGCCACCCCGGTCCTCGTGCTCTCCCTGAAGGCGGCGGGCACCGGGCTCAACCTGACCCGCGCGGGCCATGTCGTCCACTTCGACCGCTGGTGGAATCCGGCCGTCGAGGAGCAGGCCACCGACCGGGCCTACCGCATCGGCCAGACCCAGCCCGTCCAGGTCCACCGGCTCATCACCGAGGGCACCGTCGAGGACCGCATCGCGGACATGCTCGCCTCCAAGCGGGCCCTGGCCGACGCGATCCTCGGCACCGGCGAGTCGGCCCTCACGGAACTGACGGACCGTGAGCTGACCGACCTGGTGTCCCTGAGGAGGGAGTCATGACGGGGGAGGACGAGCGCGCGCAGAGCCCGGCCGACGCCGCCCGGCAGGCGTTGCGGGCCGCCCGGGAGAGGCGCGAGGCGGAGCGGGACGCCGACGGGGACGGCACACCGGCCTCCGAAGGGCGCCCCCCTGCGGAGGCACGTCCCGGTGACGCCGCCCGCGCGGCGCTGAGGCGTGCGGCGTCACCGGCGCCGGACGCGCGGACGGAGTCTCCAGCCGACTCCGGTGAGGGTCCCGGTCCCGGCCCCGCGCGGCGCGCGGCCGAGGGAGCCAGGGAGGCGCTGCGCGCCGCCCGGGCGGACAGGCGGCGGGCCGCGGCGGAGGCCGAGCGCGAGGAGCGGGCCGCTCACCGGCCCCGGCGCGCCGCCTCCGACGCCCCGGCAGGGGAGCGGGCGGCTGGGAGCGAGGCCCGGGACACCGCCGCCCGGCGTGCCGGCGACGTGAGGCGCTTGGTGGCCGGCGCCTTCCGGATGCCGTCCTGGGAAGACGCCGACGACGCCGACGACGCCCATGACGCCGACGACCCCGGGTCCGCCCCGGCCTCGGCGGATCGCACCGACGAGACGGTCCGGGCTGTCGGCGACGCGACGCCGGTGGAGCCGTCCGGGACCCCTGCGCCGGGCCAGGGCCCCCCTTCGCCGGGCCCCGCTCCCGCGGCCACCCCCCAGGTGCCCCGTTCCATGGCCGCCCCCGGCCGGGACGGCGAACTGCGGCGTACCTACCCGGCCTTCGCCCCACGACCCTCGGACGACGCCGGGTTCGCCGAGACCTGGTGGGGCAACGCCTGGGTGACCGCCCTGGAGGAGGGCGCCCTGGACGTCAAGCGCCTCGCCCGTGGCCGTGGTTACGCGCAGGAAGGACACGTCGACGCCATCACGGTGACACCGGGACTGGTGCTGGCGTACGTGCGCGGCAGCCGGCCCCGGCCGTACCGCGTGCAGGTGCGGCTGCGGACGCTGGGCGACGCCGACTGGGCGCGATTCCTGGACGCCGTGGCGGAACACCCGGGGCACATCGCCGCGCTGCTGGACAAGGAGATGCCGCAGTCCCTCGCCGAGGGCGACGTGCCGCTGCTGCCCGGACCGGGCGACCTCGACCCCCGGTGCAGCTGCCCCGACCGGGGGCATCCCTGCAAGCACGCGGCGGCCCTCTGCTACCAGACGGCACGGCTGCTGGACGCCGACCCGTTCGTCCTGTTCCTGCTGCGCGGCCGCGGCGAGCGGGAACTGCTCGACGCCCTGTCCCGGCGCAACGCGGCGCGAGCGGCCCGTGCCGCGCAGGAACGGCAGCCGGCGCCCCTGGCGGGCGTACGCGCCGCCGAGGCGCTGGCCGCGGAGCGCCGGCTCCCGCCGCTGCCGCCCCCGTTGCCGGCGCCGCCGCACCCCGAGCAGCCCCCGGTCTATCCGGCGGCGCCGGGCGGGCCGGACCCGTTCGCGCTGGACCAGCTGGCCACCGACGCGGCGGCACGGGCGCACGCCCTCCTGGGGACCGGCCGGGACCCGGTCGGCGGTCTGACGCTCTGGCAGGACGCGGTCCGGCTCGCCGCCGCGCGCCCCGGTTCCGGCCTCACCGCCGGCAGCCGTGCCCTGTACGCCTCCCTCGCGTCGGCCGCCGGCCGTACGACGGCCGACCTCGCCCGGGCCGTCGCCGCCTGGCGACAGGGCGGACTGGAGGGCCTCGCCGTCCTCGAGGAGCCCTGGGATCCTCCGGCGGGGCGCTTCGACCGGGCCCGCCCGCTGCTCCTGGCCGCCGACCTCCCGGCGTTCCGGCCCTGGCGCAACCGCCTCACCCACCCGCGCGGTCATGTCCAGGTCCGCCTGGGCCGGGACGGGCTCTGGTACCCGTACGAGTCCGAGCCGGGCCGGGACGACTGGTGGCCCAGGGGCACCCCCGACCTGGACCCGGTCGGCGCCCTCACGGGACTCGGCAGCGCCCAGGACTGACGCCGGTCCCGGAATCCGCCGTCAGGTCGTTCACCACACGGACCACGCCGTCGACGCGCCACGCCGACCGGGCGGCGAGGAGGACGGCGTCCCGTCTTCGAGCCGTCCCGTCAGCGTGACCGCGCCGTCCCGGACCGGCACGGTCACACGGCGAGTCCCCGGCGGGGGCAGCAGGCGGCAGGACGTCGCCGGCCATCTCGCGGCGGATCTCGTGGGGTCATCACCTCACCGACCCTGCGGGTCGTCATGCCGGCTCCCTTCTCGCCCGGGGCCGTTCGGCCCGCGCCACCGGGCTCCCGTCACCGGTTGTCACTGCCGTCCGTCCCCGTCAGGGCCGCCCGTCCCGCCTCCAGCCGGGCGACGGGCACCCGGAACGGGGAGCAGGAGACGTAGTCGAGGCCGGCCGCGTGGAAGAAGTGCACCGACTCCGGGTCCCCGCCGTGCTCGCCGCAGACCCCGATCTTCAGGCCGGGCCGGGCAGCGCGGCCCTCGGCGACCGCGATCTCGACCAGCCGGCCCACGCCTTCGCGGTCGATCGTCTCGAACGGGGAGACCTTGAAGACGCCCTTGTCCAGGTAGGCCGAGAAGAAGGCCGCCTCGACGTCGTCCCGCGAGAACCCCCAGGTGGTCTGGGTGAGATCGTTCGTGCCGAAGGAGAAGAACTGCGCCTCCCCGGCGATCCGGCCCGCCGTCAGCGCGGCGCGGGGCAGCTCGATCATCGTGCCGACGGGGCAGTCCACGACGAGCCCGGACTCCTCGGACACCTCGGCGAGGACCTGCCGCACCTCCTCGCCCACGAGCCGCAGTTCCTGGACGGTGTCGATCAGCGGCACCATGATCTCCGCGCGCGGATCACCACCGGCCCGCCTGCGGTCGACGACCGCCTCGGCGACCGCCCGCACCTGCATGGCCACGAGACCCGGCGCGACCAGCCCGAGGCGCACCCCGCGCAGGCCGAGCATCGGGTTCTCCTCGTGCATCCGGTTGACGGCGTCCAGCAGTTCGCTGTCGTGGGCGCTGGGTGAGACGCCCCGGGCCTGCGCGGCGGCGAGGCGGACGGCGAGTTCGGTGCGGTCGGGCAGGAACTCGTGCAGCGGCGGATCGAGCAGCCGGATCGTGACGGGCAGGCCGTCCATCGCCTCCAGAATGCCGGTGAAGTCCTGGCGTTGCAGCGGCAGCAGCTCCGCGAGGGCACGCTCGCGTTCGGCGTCCGTACGGGCCAGGATCATCGCCTCCACCAGAGGCCGCCGGTCGCCGAGGAACATGTGCTCGGTGCGGCACAGCCCGATGCCCTCGGCGCCGAAACGGCGGGCGCGCGCCGCGTCCTCGGGGGTGTCGGCGTTGGCGCGCACGCCCAGCCGGCGTGCCCCGTCGGCCCGTTCCATGACGCGGGCCACGGCGCCGACCAGCTCCGCCGAGGGCCCCGACCGGTCCCCGGTCTCGAAGTAGCGCATGACGGCGGAGTCGACCAGCGGCGCGGCACCGGCGTACACCGATCCCGCCGAGCCGTCCACGGACAGGACCGTGCCCTCCTCGACGACCGTGCCGCCCACGGTGAAACGGCGGCCACGCGGGTCGACGTCGATCTCCTCCGCCCCGCACACGCACACCTTGCCCATGCCCCGGGCCACCACGGCGGCGTGGCTGGTCTTGCCGCCCCGGCTGGTGAGCACGGCCTGCGCGGCCACCATCCCGGGCAGATCGTCGGGCGTCGTCTCCTGCCGCACCAGGACGACCTTCTCCCCGGCGGCGGCACGGCGGACCGCCTCCGCGGAGTCGAACACGGCGGCTCCGACCGCGGCCCCCGGCGAGGCCGGGATGCCCCGTGCCAGCACCTCGCCGACCCTCGAGGTGTCGAACCGGGGGAACATCAGCCGGGCCAGCCCCTCGCCGCCGACGCGCCGCAGCGCCTCGTCCTCGGTGATGAGCCCCTCGTCGACGAGTTCGGCGGCGATGGCGAACGCGGCTTCGGCGGTGCGCTTGCCGACCCGGGTCTGCAGCATCCACAGCCGGCCGCGCTCGATGGTGAACTCGATGTCGCACAGATCCCGGTAGTGCTCCTCCAACGCCCGCATGTGCTCCCGCAGTCGGGCGTACGACGTCGGATCGAGGCGCTCCAGGTCGGCCAGCGGGACGGTGTTGCGGATGCCGGCGACGACGTCCTCGCCCTGCGCGTTCGGCAGGTAGTCGCCGTACAGGCCGGGCCGGCCGGTGGCCGGGTCGCGGGTGAAGGCGACGCCGCTGCCCGAGTCGGAGCCCAGGTTGCCGAAGACCATCGTCTGCACGTTGACCGCGGTGCCCAGGTCGTCCGGGATGTGCTCGCGGCGCCGGTAGAGGCGGGCGCGCTCGACGTTCCACGACGAGAAGACGGCGAGGACCGCCCGGCGCAGCTGTTCGGCCGGGAGCTGCGGAAAGTGGTCGCCGGTGTGCCGGTGGATCAGCTCCTTGTAGGCCTCGACCAGCTCGGCGAGGTCGCCCGCGTCCAGACCGAGGTCGTCCGCCGCGCCCCGGGCCTGCTTGAGGCGGGTCATGGCGTCCTCGAACAGGGCGCCGTCGACCCCCATGACCGTACTGCCGAACATCTGCACGAGCCGGCGGTAGGAGTCCCAGGCGAAGCGCTCGTTCCCGGAGGACTTGGCGAGGCCCTCGACGGACGCGTCGTTGAGTCCGACGTCGAGGATCGTCTCCATCATGCCGGGCATGGAGAACCGCGCCCCCGAGCGGACGGACAGCAGCAGTGGGTCGTCCGGCTGCCCGAGGCGCCGCCCGGCGGCCTCCTCCAGCGCGGTCAGGTGGTCGGAGATCTCGCGGGACAGACCGTCCGGCTCGGCCCCGGTGGCGAGGAAGGCCCGGCAGGCCTCGGTGGTGACGGTGAACCCCGGCGGCACCGGCAGCCCCATCCGGGTCATCTCGGCGAGGTTGGCGCCCTTCCCGCCGAGCAGGGCGGCCATGTCCCGGCTGCCCTCGGTGAACGCGTACACGTGACGGACCATTTCCCTGCTCTCCCTTCCGGCCACGTGCTCTCGGATCACCCCTGGGGCGGCGCCGGCCGGTGTGCGGTACCCCTCCAGCCTCGGCCGGACGGCGGCGGGACGGCAGCCGCTGGACGTCCTCGGGGTGAGGCCGATCGGCCCCCTGGCGGAACGCGCCGGCCCGCCCGCCGAGGGACACGGGCACCGGATGCCGGGGGAGGGCCGCCCGGTGAAGACTTGACGGAGCGGGGCGACGACGGCGAGGGAGTCAGCGGTCGGGTGGTCGTGGGCGTGGACGGGTCGGCGTCGAGTCTGGCCGCCGTGGAGGCATCGCGGCGGCTTCGGCGGACTGCTGCTCGGCTCGGTCAGCCAGGCCGTGCTCCATCACGCCCACTGCGCGGTCGCCGTCGTCCGCGGGACGTGACGGCCACCGCGTTCCGCCTCCTTCGGCTCGCCCCTTCGCGTGTCCGCCGTCGCCCGCCGGGCACTCGGCCGGGGAACGGTGACCCGTGAGGAGGCCCTATGCGGTGGTCGTCCCGTCACAGCCCGCTCCCCGGCCGCGCCGGCCCGGCGGTCCGCTCCGCACGCGATCCGAAAGCCGCCGGCCGGTGACCCCCGGGGCCGTCGGCGTCGTCATCGCCACCCGCAACCGCGCGCCCTCGCTGGCCCTCACCCTCCGGCACCTCCTGCGCCTGCCCGAGCGGCCACCCGTCGTCGTCGTGGACAACGCCTCCACCGACGGCACCCCCGGCCTGCTCTCCCGCGAATTCCCGCAGGTCCGCGTGGTGCGGCTGCCGGTCAACCGCGGAGCCCTCGCCCGTACGACGGGCGTCCGCGCCCTGGACACGCCGTACGTGGCGTTCAGCGACGACGACTCGTGGTGGGCGCCGGGCGCGCTGAGCCGTGCCACCGCACTGTTCGACGCGCACCCGCGGCTCGGCCTGCTCTCCGCGCGGACGCTGGTCGGCCCGGCGGCGGAACCCGATCCGCTGAACGAGGTGCTGGCCGGGTCGCCGCTCGGCCCGGCGACCGACCTCCCCGGCACCCAGGTCCTCGGCTTCCTCGCCTGCGCCGGCATCGTCCGCCGCAGCGCCTACCTGGACGTCGGCGGCTTCCATCCGGTGCTGTTCTTCGGCGGCGAGGAGACCCTGCTCGCCTACGATCTCGCCGCCCGCGGCTGGGGCGTCACCCACTGCGCCGACGTCGTCGCCCACCACCACCCGGCGCCGTCGCCCCGCACCGGCCGCTCGGTCATCGTCCTGCGCAACGCCCTGCTCACCGCGTGGCTGCGCCGCCCGCTGCCGTACGCGCTCGGCCTCACCCGCGACCTGGCCCGGGATGCCCGCCACGACGACGACGCCCGCCAGGCCCTGCGCGGCGCCCTCGCCCGCCTGCCCGCGGCACTGCGCGCGCGCAGGCCGCTGCCCCCGCCCGTCGAACGGGCCGCCCGCACCCTGGACACCGCGGCCGACGCCATCGGAGCACCGGTATGACCGACCCCCGCACGACCGTCGTCGTCATCACCCACGACCGCCGCCCGGAACTGCTGCGCACCCTCGACCGGCTGGCGGAGCTGCCGGAGCGGCCCCGGGTGATCGTCACCGACAACGGCTCCACCGACGGCACCGCCGACGCCGTCACCCGGTACCACCCCGAAGCGCTCCTGCTGCGCCCCGGCCGCAACCTGGGCGCCGTCGGCCGCAACCTGGCCATGCGGCATGTGCGCACGCCGTACGTGGCCTTCTGCGACGACGACTCCTGGTGGGCGCCCGGCTCCCTGACCGGGGCCGCCGACCTGCTCGACCGGCACGCCGGGCTCGGTACCGTCACCGCCCGCATCGTCGTCGAACCCGACGGCACGGAGGACCCGATCGTCGCCGAGCTGCGCGGCTCGCCCCTGACCGGGCCCGCGTGGCTGCCCGGACCGGCCCTCGGCTCCTTCCTCGCCGCCGCGACGGTGCTGCGCGCCGACGCCTTCCGGGCCGCCGGCGGATTCCACCCCCGGCTGTGGCTCGGCGGCGAGGAGGAACTGCTCGCCGCCGACCTCGCCGCCGACGGCTGGTGGCTGATCTACGCCGACCACCTGACGATCCATCACCAGGCGTCGGTCGTCCGGGACCCCACCCTGCGCCGCTCACACGGCATCCGCAACACGCTGTGGTTCACGTGGCTGCGCCGCCCGGCGGGGCGCGCCCTGAGGCGCACCCTGCACCTGGCCCGCACGGTCCCCCGGGACAGGGCGTCCCTGCGCGCCTTCACGGAGGCGGCGGCCGCGCTGCCCTGGGTCCTGCGCGAACGGCGGCTCCTCCCCCCGGACGTGGAGTCCCGGCTACGGCTCCTGGAGACCTCCCAACGCCACTCGACGGCCCGCCGGTACGTGGGCTGAGCGAGCCCACGCGCCTCACCGCCCGGCACCCGCCCGCAGGACCCCCGGCACCTCCTGCGCCCTTCCCCCCGTCCCGACCGGCACCCGCGGGGCGGGTGGGCCCCGCCTCACTGCCCGGCGCGCGCCCCCAGGACCCCCGGCACCTCCTGCGCCCTTCCCCCCGTCCCGACCGGCACCCGCGGGGCGGGTGGGCCCCGCCTCACTGCCCGGGGCCCGCCCGCAGGACCCCCAGCAACTCCCGCGCCCCGTCCCGGCCCGTCCCGACCGGCACCCGCGGGGCGGGTGGGCCCCGCTTCACTGCCCGGCGCCCGCCCGCAGGACCCCCGGCACCTCCTGCGCCCTTCACCCCGTCCCGACCGGCATCCGCGGGGCGGGTGGGCCCCGCTTCACTGCCCGGCGCCCGCCCGCAGGACCCCCGGCACCTCCTGCGCCCTTCACCCCGTCCCGACCCGCACCCGCCGGGTGGGCCCCGCCTCACTGCCCGGCGCCCGCCTCCAGCACCCCCAGCAACTCCCGCGCCCCGTCCCGGCCCGTCCCCCCGCGGAACCCTTCCGCGATCTCCCGGGCGACCCCGCGGCCGGAGGTCGCGCACCACGTCCACCAGTGGTCCAGCACGGACGCGTCGAGGTGTTCCGCGGGCACCAGTGCGGGCCAGCCGCAGGCACGGGCCTGCGCCGTCACCTTGGCGCCGCCCTCCACCGGGTCGACGGCGAGTGCGGGAACCCCTGCCCGCAGCGCGAGCACCATGCCGTGCAGCCGGTCGGTCACCACCAGGTCGAGCCGTGAGAGCACCGCCTCCAGCTGGGCGGGCGTCGCGCACAGCCGCCAGTCGTGCACGTCCAGCCGGGTCTCCAGCTCCAGACGCGCGCAGTCCCGGCCGGCCAGCCACCGGGTCACCTCCTCGGCGACCCGCGCATGCCGCCGGCGTGCCCCGTACTCCCGCTGCCCGTGGGTGAGGACGACCCCGACGACCGGCCGGGAGGGAAGGGCGGGTGCGCCAGCCGACAGGTCCGGCCTCGGTTCCGTACGGGGAGCGTCCCGCGCCACGACCCGGTGGAACCCGGTGACGGCCGGGCTTGCGGCGTCGACGACGGACGTGCCCACGGCGATCCGCACACAGTGTGCGAAGCGCCCGTGCAGTTCCTCGAGCTGCGGGCCGTGCAGGGGACCGCAGACGAACACCAGATGGGAGTAGTCCTCGGGGCGGACCTCGGCCAGGGACGGCCCCTCCGGGCGGAAGCCGGGGCTCCAGGCGATGTCGTGATCGAGTCCCGCGCCCCGCAGCGCCTCCTGCACCCGCTCCAGGGCGAGCACGTCCCCGGCGGTCGCCTCCCCGTGCAGGAAGGAGAACCATCCCGTCAGCAGGATCCGTGGCCGTTCCGTCACGGCGCCCGGGTGCCCTCGCCGGCGCACGGACAATCACCGTCGTCGAAGGCGTGGGCCGTCCGCGCCGCTCGCGGTCCCCGGGGAGCCCGTGTCCCGTCGGCGGTCCGAACTGCCGGCCGTCGCCTCACCCGGCCGCCCGCGCCATCCGTCCGCCGCGGCACGGCTCACCGGAGTCCAGGCCCGCCGGCTCGCCCGGCTCCGCCACCGGGGCCGAGGACTGAGCGCACACCCCGGGAGCGGGCACGCCGGGCGTGCGCGGGGCGCGGATGGGTACCCCGACACCACACAGCTGCCTTCCGCCCGCCCTTCGACGTGGCGGACCCGTTCCGGAGGTGGGGATGCGTCTCTTCCACAGCCGTCCCACCGACCCCGGGTACCGGCGCCTGCGCCACGGACGCGGCTTCCGCTACCTGGACACCCAGGGGGCGCCGCTGCGCGACCGCGAGGAGCTCAAGCGGATCCGGGCCCTGGTCGTCCCGCCCGCCTGGCGCGACGTGTGGATCTGCACCAAGGCCAACGGGCATCTGCAGGCCGTCGGCACGGACGAGGCCGGCCGCCGCCAGTACCTGTACCACCCGCGGTTCCGTGCCGAACAGGAGCAGGCCAAGCACGAGCACGTCCTCGACGTCGCCGAGGCCCTGCCCGCCGTGCGCGAGGCCGTCCGGGGACACCTCGGCGACCGGGGACTGACCCGGCAGCGGGTCCTGGCCACGGCCGTACGCCTGCTCGACCTCGGCTTCTTCCGCGTGGGCAGCGACCGCTACACCGAGGCGAACAACAGCTACGGCCTCACCACGCTGCTGCGAGAGCACTCCCGCTACCGGACGGGCGCGGTGCTGTTCAGCTACACGGGCAAACACGGCAAGGAGATCGTCCGGACGGTCGTGGACCCCGCCGCCTGCCGCTCCCTCACCGCGATGCTGCGGCGCCGGGGCGGCGACGACCGGCTCCTGGCCTACTGGGAGCAGGGCTCCTGGCACCCCGTGACCGGCGACGACGTCAACACCTACCTGAAGGAACTCGCGGGGTGCGAGATCAGCGCCAAGGACTTCCGTACCTGGCACGCCACCGTCATGGCCGCCATCGCCCTGGCCGTCTCCCAACCCGTCGCCCGCAGCGAGACCGCCCGGCGCCGCGCCATCGCCCGGGCCGCGCGCGAGGTCGCCGGCTACCTCGGCAACACACCGGCGGTCTGCCGCGCCTCGTACATCAACCCGCGGGTGATCGAGCTCTACGAGGAGGGCGTCACGGTCGCCGCCGCCCTGCCCGACCTGGGCGACGAGGCCACCCCGGGCACCCCCGCCACCCACGGCCCGGCCGAACGAGCGGTCCTGCGCATGCTGCGGAACGCCTCCGCCGGGTGACACACGGCCGAGGCTGCCCGCCGGGGGCGGCGAGGCGTTGCCGAAGAGGAGCCGATCGGGCTGAGACCGGCCACGGCGGTCTCCCTTTCCGGGATGCGCAGTGACCGACGGACACCCGGGGCGACCGCGCGCCGTCGGTGGGTCCGGGCTCCACGTCCCCATGGCGGCAGCGTGCCGTCGCGGGGCGGAACGAAACCGCCCGGTTCCCGGCGGGAGCAGGTGTTTAGCGGGCATCGCTGAGGTTAGTCGGTCTGTCCCGCCGCCCGTCCGGGCCGCCCGCCGAGCAGGCAGCCGCAGGACGTGCCGGCCAGACGCGACGCGACAAGGGGCCGTGATGACCACTCCTGAAGAGAACCGTCCGAAGACCGACACGACCGACGAGATCCTCACGAAGAGGAACGCCTCGGAAACCGGCACCCCGGCTGCCGGGGCCACCGGACGCACGGTCAAGGAAGCCCTCGAAGAGGCGGGTGTGAGCCCCGAGGACTTCGAGGAGAAGTGACCCGCCAGCTCACGGAGAGGGAACGGCCATGACGCAGAAGCACGAGAACGACGACTCCGGCCGGGCCGCACGGAAGGCCCTCGCGGAGGAGGAGGAACGCGCGCGGTCCCAGCCGTTCAGCTACCCGTATCCGGAGCGCCGCGCGAACGTCCGCGCCACCCGCCGCATCTCGCGGGAGGAGGCCGACGCCGACCTCACGCCCGGCGTCCCCGGCGGATACGGCAGCACCGGGGGCGGTCAGCCCGGCGGCAGCCCCGGGATCGCCCCGGACCGCGACGGCACGCTCGACCCGTCCGAGCGGGCGGACACGATCGACGCCGCAGACGTCGCCGACGACCCGGACCGGGACTGAGGCGCACGGGCACGACTCCGGCTCACGAGGACGAGACCGCCCCTGAGTGCCGCCGGGAAGACACTTGGCGGTCGCCGCCCCCGGGCCGACCGCCGGGGGAGACGACTCCCCAGGACCCCACGACCGAGGCATGGAGAGGGAGCCCATGGACACGGCAGCTGACAGTCGCCTGACAGGACGTCTGCGCGGAACGCTGCGGCGTACCCGCGACGAGTACGCGGCGGGGCACGACCGCCCGCTGGGCGGCTACCTCGCGGCCATGGCCGGGTTCGCCGGCTACACGGCGGCCTGGGCCACCGCCGTACGGCTGCGCGGCCGGCCGCTGCCGGAGCGTCCCGAGCCGTGGGACGTGGCCCTGACCGCGATCGCCACGTTCCGGCTGAGCCGCCTGCTGACCAAGGCCTCGGTCACCAGCCCGCTGCGCGCTCCCTTCACCCGGTACGTCGCCCCGCAGGGTCCCGCCGAACTGCATGAGGAGGCCCAGCCCGAGGGCGGCCGGCACACCGCCGGCGAACTGGCGACCTGCCCGTTCTGCATGAGCGTCTGGGTGGCCTCCACCCTCACCGCCGGCCAGCTGCTGTGGCCCCGCGCGACCCGCACCGCCATGGGCGGCCTGGCCGCCCTCGCCGGGGCGGACGCGCTGCAACTGGCCTACGGTTCGCTGATCGGCAGGACGACCGGCGACTGACCGGACCCGCCCGGTTTCCACCACGCCCACCCGCTCCCGCGAGGAGTGGGACCCCTTCAAGAGCCGACGCGGCTGTCCGCAGCGAGGGGCAGCGTGCGGTAGAAGTCCAGGTGGCGCTGGGCCGCGGCGTCCCAGGTGTGGGCGGCGGCGAGCTCCCGGCCCCTTTCGCGGCGTACGGGGTCGCCGTTCGCGAGCGCCGCGCCGAGTTCGGCGGCAAGCTCCCGGGGCGTGGCGGCGAAGCGGGCCGCAGGGCCGAAGACCTCACGCAGGACGGGCAGGTCGCGGACGACCAGGGGGACCCCGGCGGCGAGGGCCTCCATCGCGGCCAGGCCGAAGCCTTCCTTGACGGAGGGGAACGCGAAGGCGTCCGCGGCGGCGACGAGCGGCGGGAGATCCTCCTCGGGGACCTGGCCCAGGACGACCGGTTCGACGCCGAGTTCGGCCGCGCGGTGCTCCCAGCGGGCCCGGTAGTCGCGGTAGTCGAAGAGGGTCTCGCCACCCGCGATCACCAGCCGCACGTCCGGGCGGTCGGCGCGCAGGAGCGCGTACGCCTCCAGGAGGTCCAGGGAACCCTTGCGGGGTTCGATGCCGCCGACGGTGAGGACGTACCGGCCGAGGCGGGTCCGCCAGGCGGCGCGGGCCGCCGGGTCGGTGACGGCGAAGCGGTCGTACGCCACACCGTTGGGTATGACCTCCGCCTTCAGGCCCCAGCCCTGGGCGAGTTCACCGGCGACCGAGCGTGAGACGCAGATGTGGGCGTACGGCTCGACGACGGCCCGCTCGTGGCAGGAGGCCAGCTCGGGCGTGGTGAAGTGGTCGAGGTGGTGGACGGTGCGGACGCAGCGGCCGGCCGCGTTGGCGCTGATGCAGTCCTGGGCGTGGACGACGTCGTACGGGGTGGGATCGAAGGCGTCGCGGAGGGTGGCGATGGAGCGCAGGATGCGTTCCCCGACGGTCTCCGCCGCGGGTCCGTCGGGGAAGGGCACGATCCGTACACGCACATCCGGGTCGACCGCGCGGAAGAAGCCGCCGTCGCCGCCCCGCCCCAGCGACCAGACCGTGACGTCCTGCCCGGCGGCGGCGAGCGCCTCGGCGAGGGCGAGGGTGTGGACGACGCCACCACGGGGCTTGGTGGAGTAGCTCAGCAGGGCGATCTTCACGAGGGGTTCTCCCGGTACGTCACGAGGGGTTCTCCCGGTAGGCCGCCGGGCGGCGCTCGTCGAGGTGGCGCAGGACGCGGCGCGCGCGGTCGATCTCCTCGGACACGTCCACTTCCGCGACGGCGAGGCCGGCCTTGGCCCAGGTGCGGGCGAGGATGTCGCCGCCGGGGCCGACGACCTTGGACTGCCCGAGGAAGCGCATGCCCCCCATGGCGCCGGTCTGGTTGGAGGAGGCGAGAACGACCTGGTTCTCGGCGGCGCGCGCCTGGTCGTACAGGTCGAACAGCTTGGCCTGGCGGTCCTGGGCCATGCGCGGGGCGCGGTTGGTGATGCTGGTGGGCCAGGCCGAGAGGCAGGCGAGGATCTCGGCGCCGTCCAGGACGAGGGAGCGGGCGGACTCGGGGAAGGTCTTGTCGTAGTCGATGAGCATGCCGAGACGGCCGACGGGCGTGTCGAAGGCGTCGAAGCGGTCGCCGGGCGTGTAGGCGGCGGTTTCCCCGGCGGGGAGGTGGACCTTGCGGTGGCGGCCGAGGATGCCGTCGCCGCTGACGCAGACGGCCGCGTTGTAGTGCTCGTCGCCGCCGTCCTCGCAGTAGCCGACGCAGACCACCATCTCGGCGGCCAGGCGGGCGACGTGGAGGATCAGCGGGTCGTCGGGCTTGAGTGCCGGGGGCAGCGCTTGCGGGTCGGGGTGGCGCAGATCGGCGAGATAGCCGCCGAGCGCGGCGTCGGGGAGCACGAGCAGCCCGGCGCCCGACCTGCGGGCGTCGTCGATGAGTTTGGCGATGCGGGCCATGTCGAACTCCAGGTCGCGGCCGAAGTGGGCGGCGGCCGCCGCGATCCGGATCGTGCTCATGCGCTGACCGCTCCCGCGTATGTGTAGGTCTCCGGGCGCCGGTCGCGCAGGTGGCCCATGGCGCGGCGGGCGGTCTCCAGGGCCTGGGCGACGTCGAGTTCGGCGACCGCCAGGCCCGCACCCACACCGGTGTCCGCCAGTACCTCACCGCCGGGGTCGACGACCTTGGCGCTGCCGACGAAGCGCAGCGACCCGAACGTGCCCGCCTGGTTGGCGGAGACCCACACGATCTGGTTCTCCAGCGCGCGGGCCCGGTCGAACAGGTCGAAGCGCCGCTTCCAGCGGTCGCCCGCGAGATCGGTGGTGGCGTTGGTCCGCGCGCCCGGCCAGGCCGAGACGACGACGCCGATCTCGGCACCGTCCAGCGCGAGGGCGCGCGCCGACTCCGGGAACGCCTTGTCGTAGCAGATCATCATGCCGAGCCGGCCGACCGGCGTGTCGAAGGCGTGGAAGCGGTCGCCGGAGGCATAGCTGGCGTCCTCGGCGAGCGGCTGGTGCACCTTTCGGTGGTTGCCGAGAACGCCGTCGCCGCCGACGCACACGACGCTGTTGTAGCGCCGTCCGTCCGTGCCGGCCTCGCAGTAACCGGCGACGACGGTCATCTCACCCGCCAGCGCGGCCAGCCGGCGGATCTCGGGGCCGTCGAGAGCGAGCGCCGGCGGGCCCTCGTCCAGCGCGGTGTCGTTGTCGAGGCTGAGCAGATAGCCGCCGAGAGAGGCTTCGGGCAGGGCGAGCAGCCGTACGCCGTCGGCCCGGGCCTCCTTGATCAGCCGCTCGGCGATGGCGAAGTCCTCTTCGAGGTCGCGGCCGAACTCGGCGGCGGCGGCCGCCATGCGAAGGGTGCTCATGCGGTCCCCATCCCGGTCACCGTGGAGGTGACCGCGTCTGTGATCTCTCCGTCGGGCCAGCGCAGCCCCACGCCTTGTCCTTCCGCCAGCCCCCCGCACACGGCCCCGGTGGCGGGCCCGGCGGGCAGCGGTGCGCCGCCCGGCTCGTCGGCCGTCAGCATCGCGAAGCCGGGGAAGCAGGTGAGCCAGTCACCCATGGGCACGGACCCCGGGCGCGGTACGGAGGCCACGTCGAGGACGGCGCGGCAGCCGCTCGCCTCGGCGAGCATGCCGAGAGTGCCGGCGATCCCCGCCATGGACACGTCCTTCGCCGCGGCGGGCCGGACGGCCGCCACCGCCCCGGTCATGGCGCGCAGTTCGTCCGTACGGCGGTGGGTGGTCGAGTCCCACTGGCGGCCCCGGTAGCCGGTGCGCCAGCCGCCGCCGAGGTCGGCGGTGAGCCGCACCGCGTGTCCGGGCCGTCCGCCGCCGCCCGGCACCGGGTGGTCCGTCCGGCCCAGCGCGGTGACGGACAGCGCCGCGGGTACACCGAGTTGCGTGTGCCCGCCCAGGACCGGCACACCGTACGCCTGGGCCGCCCGGCCGAGCCCATCGAGGACCCGCGCGGCATGCGCCGCGTCCTCGGCGCCCAGGGCGTCGAGCAGGCCGATCGGCGAAGCGCCCATCGCGGCGAGGTCGTTGATGTTGACGAGGACCGAGCACCAGCCCGCCCAGCCCGGGTCCCGCTCGACCATGGACGGCACGATCGCGTCGCACGCGGCGATCACATCGGTGCCCGGGACGGGGGCGCCGTCGTCGCCGACGAACCCGGGCCCGCCGAGGACGGCCCGCGCGTCCGCGCGCAGGGCCCCGCCCGCCGGGTCATGACCGCGGGCGTGGGGCGCCGGTCCGTGGAGGGCCGCGAGGAGCGGCCCGAGCGCGGACTTGGCGGCCGCCGCCTGTGCCGCGATCCGGCCGATCGGCCAGCGCATCAGCGTGTGCGGCGCGCCCGCGACCTCGATCTCGCGTACGGAGGACCAGCCGAGCCGCTTGAAGAGGACTTCTTTGCGGGCCTGAACCGTCGCGTCGAAACGCAGGACTCCTTCGGCCTCCGCGCGGGCGCAGGCCGCCCGGACCAAGGCCGCGCCGATGCCGTGCGGGCCGCGGGCCCGGCGGGCCACGACGAGGCGTCCGCCCTGCCACCAGCCGATGTCGGGGCCGTCGTCCACCGGCCCGAGGCGTACGCCGCCCACCACGGTGCCGTCCGCGTCCTTGGCGACCAGGACGAGGGTGCGGGCGTCGGTGTCCCGGTCGTCCAGGTCATGGCCGGTGAACAGCCCCTGCTCGTGGACGAAGGCCTCTCGGCGCAGGCGCCGGTACTCGGACAACTCGGCTGCGGAAGAAGCCTGTTCGACGTGGACGACGGGCTGCCGCGCCAGGGTGCTGCGGTCTCCGAGCAGCGCCAGGACGTCGACCGGACGGTCGGCCGCCGGCGGTGCGGTGGATCCGTCGAGGTACATCGTCACCCGCCTGCCGTCCCGAGCACGCTGCACGCCCCGCAGGCCGCGCAGCCGGCCTTCTGGTCGGCGCCGCTCATCCCGGCCGCGCGCAGTTGCGCGGCGACGCCTTCGGTGACGTACCGCAGCAGTTCCGCGCTCGGGGCCCCGGCCCCGTCGCGGGCGGCGAGCGTGCCACGCATCGGCCGGAACGGAACGACGAACGGGTAGACCCCCCTGCCGATCAACTTCCCTGCGCCAGCGATGAGTTCGTCCGGATCCTCGCCGAGACCGACGAGCAGGTAGGTGGAGACACGGTTCGGCCCGAAGACCCGCACCGCCTCGTCCCACGCGGCCTCGTAATCGGCCATCGGGACGGTCGACTTGCCGGGCATCCAGCGCCGTCGTACCTCGTCGTCGAGGGACTCGACATGGATGCCGATGGCGGTGGCACCGGCGTCGTGCAGTTCGCGGATCCACGTGAGGTCCCCGGGCGGCTCGCACTGGACCTGAACGGGCAGTCCCGGAACCGCCTCGAGGACGGCGCGCACCGAACGGACGAGATTGCGGGCACCCCGGTCCGGGCCGGTGGTCGTGCCCGTGGTCATCACCATCTGCCGCACGCCGTCCAGCCGCACCGCCGCCTCGGCGACCTCGGCGAGCTGCGCCGGGGTCTTGGCGGCGACGGTGGCGCCCGAGCGCAGGGACTCCTCGATGGTGCAGAAGCGGCAGCGATCGGCCTCGGCGTAGCGGATGCACGTCTGGACGACAGTGGTGGCCAGGACGTCGGCGCCGTGCAGCCGGGCGATCTGCTCGTACCGGGTGCCGTCGGCCGTCGTCAGGTCGTAGAACCTGGGCCGCCGCACGGGGGTGAGGGAGAGCCCGGTGTCGGTGAGGGCTCCGGTCTCGTCGCCGAGCCAGACCTTGCCGTCGCGGACCGTGTAGGGACTGCCGGGGTTGCGGGGAAGCGCGGCGTTGGCACCGTCGACGAGGACGTGTCCGTCGTCGCTGGGGCCCGCGCCGTCCGGCCGTTCGACCTCGACCTCCTGACGGATGCCGCGCAGGGCGAGTTCGGTGCGGGTCGTGATCCGCACGTCCACCGCCGTACGCCCTGTCACTGTCGGCTCGGTGCCAACGCTCACGGCGTGCCCCTTACAGCTGGTAGGTGGAGTTGATGATGGCGCCCTTGCGCGCGTAGTGGATCAGCGCGTCCTGGACGTCGAGGGGGTGGGTGGGGATGACGCCCTCGATGAGGTCCTCCTCGCGGGCGCCGTGCAGGGACAGTCCGAAGCGGCAGCAGTAGACCTTGCCGCCCTCGGCGATGAACGTCTTGAGCTGGTTGTTGATGTTGTGCTCGCCGGGGAAGGCGGAGTTGCCGACGGTCGGGAAGCCGCGGGTGGCAAGGCAGTTGAGGGAGCCGGGGCCGTAGAAGTAGATGCCGGTCTCGAAGCCCTTGCGCAGCGCGCGGGTGGCCTGCAGGACGGCCACGAAGGACACGGACGACTCGTGGGCGATGCCGTGGACCAGGGTGAAGTAGCTCTCGCCGTTCTCGGCCTGGTAGTCGGGGAAGACCTTGGTGGAGCCGTAGATGCTGGAACCCTCGGGCAGGGAGGGGTGCGGGATCTCGTTCAGGGACTTCTGCTCGACGTCGGTGAGTTCCGCGGCGGAGGCGGTTTCGGACATGGCTGTCTCCTTGCTCGGTACGTGCTCGGTACCTGGTCGGTGCGGAAAGGGGGTGGGGCCGGTCAGTCGTAGAGCGTGGCGAAGGTGTCCCTGAAGACGAGTTCGCCGAGTTCGCCGCCGCCGGTCGCTTCGGCGAGGCGGGCGTACTCGCCCGTGAAGTCGCCCCACGGCTGGTCGCTGGCGAAGAGCACCCGGTCGTGGCCGATGCCGCGGCGCTCGATCTCCTGGGCCAGCCAGCGCGGTGTGAAGCCGATGGCCCAGGAGAGGTCGGTGTAGACGCGCTTGCCGGACTCGATCCAGTCGAAGAAGCGCGAGCCGACGAGCTTGATGTGACCGCTCATCCCGCCGCCGAAGTGGACGAGGTGGACGGGGACTTGGTCGGCGTACCAGTCGACGAGATTGCCGACCTCGTCGATGTCGGACGCGGCGCCCGGGGAGGTGTGGACATGGACGACCAGCCCGTGCTCCTGTGCCGTCCGGAAGATCCGGTCCAGTTGCGGGCGGCAGGCCGGGTCCGTGGGGCGGCCGCCGAGCAGGAAGCTGAGCTTCAGGGCTCGTACGCCGTCCTCTCCCGCCAGGGCGAGGGCCTGCTCGGTGCGTTCGATGTCCTCGGGGCGCGGGGACACCCACAGGCCGGCCCGGATGCGGTCGTCGCTCTGCGCCGCCTCGATCGCCAGCTCGTTGAAGGAGAAGGCGATGGCGGGGTCGGGGACGCCGTAGTTGGGGATGACCAGGGCGCGTTCGGTGCCCTCGTCGTCGAGGTCGGCGACGAGCTGCTTGACGGTCGCCCGGGCGGTGGTGTCCGGGTTGACGGGCGGTCCGCCGTAGAACGGGTAGGCGGGCAGGACGCCGATGTGGCGGTGTGCGTCGTAGACCATGACCGTGGTTCCTGTCAGCCCAGGGGAACGGCGGAGGCGACGGAGGCCGGCACTCCGGTGAGGGCGCCGCACACGTCGGTGAGGCGGCGGCTGGTGTCGATGTGGCCGGCGAGGAACTCGGCGTCCCTGCCCACCGCTTCGAAGCGGCCGGAGCCCCACGAGTACTGCCAGGGCAGACCCAGGAAATACAGGCCGGGCGTGCTCGTCGCGCCGCGCCAGTGCATGGGGTAGCCGCGGCCGTCGAAGACGGGTACCTCGATCCACCGGTGATCGCGGGTGAAGCCCGTGGCCCAGACGACGGAGGTGATCCCCGCCTCGGCCAGATCGAGTTCGGCCACGTGCCCGGAGGGCTCCCACACCGGTATGTACCGTGCCTCCTCGGGGGCGTGGAGCCCGTGCGCGGAGATGTGGGCGTCGATGGCGTCCTTGATGCCCTCGGCCACCGCGTCCGCCCGGTCCAGGTTGGCCTTCAGGTCGTCCGCGAACTCCAGCGCCGCACCGGCGATCCCGGTCAGCCGCCCGTACAGGCGCATGCCGTCCCGGGCGAACGCCCGCAGGTCGATGTCGCGGCCGCCGTCGCGCCCGGTGACGTAGTGGTTGACCCGCATCCGCACGGCACCGGCGTCGTCGAACTCATCGATGTTCTTCGCGTAGTGCCCCATGTCGTCGAGCCAGGCCACACAGTCCCGGCCGCGGTAGAAGCGGGCGACGCGGGGCGCGCTACCGACGGCCAGGTGGACCTGCCGCCCGGCCAGATGCAGGTCTTCGGCGATCTGGCAACCGGACTGACCGGTACCGACCACCAGGACGCCGCCCTCGGGGAGCCGGCCCGCGTTGCGGTAGCGGGAGGAGTGGATCTGCTCGACGTGGGAGGGCAGCCGCTCGGCCATCCGCGGGATGGACGGGGCGTGGTAGGGACCGGTGGCCACCACCACCTGTTCGGCGGTGAACTCGCCTTCCGTGGTGGCCACTTCGAAGAGGCCGTCGGCGGCCCGCCGCAGCCCGGTGACGGATACGCCCTCCACCAGCGGCGGCCCGAAGAAGGCCACGTAGTCCTGGAGATACCGGATGATCTCGTCCCGGACCATGAACCCGTCCGGATCGTCGCCCTGGTAGGGGAAGCCCGGCAGTCTGCACTGCCAGTTCGGCGTCACCAGGCAGAAGGAGTCCCAGCGGCGCTCGCGCCACTCGCGGCCGACCCGGTTCGCCTCGATCACGATGTGGTCGATGCCCCGTCGACGCAGGTGGTAGCTGACCGACAGACCGGCCTGTCCGCCGCCGATCACGGCCACCGGGATGGGGGTGGCTCCGCTGCCCTTCAGGCTGTGGAGGAGGGCTCCGGCCGGCCGCGGCGTGGGGTTCATCGGGTGCTCCCGTCCGCGTTGACCAGGGACTCGACGGTGACCTCGGCCCCGTCGGCGACCGCGTAGAGGGCGGCGGTCCGCTCGATCTGCGCGAGCTGGTCGGAAGCGCCGGTGCAGTGGAAGCCGAACTTCTCCTTCACCCGCTCACCGGCGATGCCGAGCGCCGTGCGGCTGCGCTCCACGAAGTCGGTGAGCTCGTACGCGCGGCCGGCCACGAAGTAGTCCTCGACCACCGTGGAGGGGGAGTAGCAGCGCTGGGTCACGCCATCGGGCCAGCGCACATGGAAATACATCTCAGGCATGAAGTCCTCCATGCGAGGCGCCGAGGTCTTGACACCTCGCCGCTGCTTGTGAGGACAACTTCAGCCAGGAGCGATTACCGAACCGAGGCATCCGGAATAAGGCGGCGTTACATGCTCCTCACGTCAAGTGAGTGAACGTGTACGGGCAGTTGCCTCAGAGGCAAATCCGCGCCCGAAGGGGCACCCCGGGAACGTTCCGCCGTGGCCCGCGCGAGCGGTCGAGAGCTTCGAGACTCCAGCGGCGGGCTGTCCGTGATCACGCCGGTTGTCCATCCGGAGCGGTGCAGGAACGCCTGTCCGAGCAGCGGCCCCGCCGCACGAAGGCAGTCCCGGTGCGAAATACTTGTCCGATGGGTCCACGCACTTCCCCGATCAGCCGTCCGGTCACGATACGGAGGGCGGTCGCGCGGGACGCCAAACGGCTCACGCGGCTCGTGCGCGGCTCAGGCGCCTATGCGGGTAAGTACGCGGCCGCCGTAGCGGGCTACCGGGTCGGTCCTGATTACATCGAGGCCCACCGCGTCTTCGTGGCCGTCGGCGCCGACGAGCAGGGAGGCCGGGTCCTCGGGTTCTACTCGCTCGTCCTTGCTCCACCGGAGCTCGACCTGCTGTTCGTCGCCGACGACGTGCAAGGACGGGGTATCGGACGGCTGCTGGTGGCGCACATGCGGTCCGAGGCCCGTGCCGCCGGGATCGACCGCGTGAAGGTCGTGTCGCACCTTCCCGCCGAGGACTTCTACCACCGCGTCGGTGCGGTGCGGACCGGGACCGCGCGCGCGAACCCGCCCGCCGTGCCGTGGGACCGTCCAGAGTTCGAGTTTCGCATTCCGTCGGAATGACGCGGTGCGCCGGTCCGCAGGGCACCGGCTTCGCCCGCATGGCGGGCGGCTCGCAGGCTAGGGGGCGCCGGCGGCGAGGTGGGCCGCGCGCGTCAGAGCCGCTGGGCGCCGCGCGCTCCGCACGTGCCGTCTCCTCCGCCCTGGCGCCGTGATCGGAACACCTGGCACGTTCCCGGGCGCGAGAACGGCTGGCCCAGGCCGACCGGCTGCCGGCCCCGTACCCAGCGGGGATCGGTATCAGCGGGCCAGGTGGTGCCGTGTGGTAGTCTGACGCGTTTGCGTGGTCGTCGCGGTGGGCGATTCGTCTGTTCCGTTCGGCTTGTGCGTGGGCTGTTCAAACCCGCCGGGCCTTCCTCGGTACGTTCCCTTGCGGAAGGCTGTTCATGAAGCATCCCCATGACTCCGTCATCGCTCACGGCGGTCCCGCCCAGCCTGGGGCGACGACCCCGGCACCGCCCCCGGCCGTCACCTTCGCCGGTCTGGAACTGCCGACGGAGGTGCTGCGGACACTGAGCGAACTCGGGGTGCGCGAACCCTTCCCGATCCAGGCCGCCACACTGCCCGATGCCCTGGAGGGGCGGGACATCCTGGGACGCGGGCGCACCGGATCAGGCAAGACGCTCGCTTTCGGCCTGCCGCTGCTCACACGGACGGCCGGGCGGCGCGCCGAACCGAAGCAGCCCCTCGCTCTGATCCTGGTGCCTACCCGGGAGCTGGCCCAGCAGGTCACCCAGGCGCTGGCGCCGTACGCCGAGGCACTGCGCCTGCGGATCGCCACGGTCGTCGGCGGAACGTCGATCGGCCGGCAGGTCGCCGCGCTGCGCGAAGGAGTCGAGGTGATCGTCGCCACCCCCGGACGCCTGCACGACCTGATCGAGCGCAACGCCTGCCGCCTGGGGCGGGTGAGAATCACCGTGCTCGACGAGGCCGACCAGATGTGCGACCTGGGATTCCTGCCGCAGGTCGCCGACGTGCTCGACCAGGTGCACCCCGACGGCCAGCGGATGCTTTTCTCGGCCACTCTCGATCGCGACGTCGATCAACTGGTCCGCCGCTACCTCCACGACCCCGTCGTCCACTCGGTCGACCCGGCCGCGGGCACCGTCACGACGATGCAGCACCACGTCCTGGTCGTCCACGGCCCCGACCGCTACGCCGTCATCACGGAGATCGCCGCCCGAGACGGCCGCGTACTGCTGTTCCTCGACACCAAGCACGCAGTCGACCAGCTCACCCGGCATCTGCGGGCCAACGGGGTGCACGCCGGGGCCCTGCACAGCGGCAAGTCCCAGCCACAGCGCACACGGACCCTGGCGCAGTTCAAGAACGGCCAGATCACCGTTCTGGTGGCGACCAACGTCGCGGCCCGTGGCCTGCACATCGACGACCTCGATCTCGTGGTCAACGTCGACCCGCCCACCGATGCGAAGGACTATGTGCACCGGGCGGGCCGCACCGCACGCGCCGGTGAGTCGGGCAGCGTGGTCACGCTCGTGCCGGCGGGCCAGCGCCGTGAGACGAGCCGCATGATGGCCGGGGCCGGCATCGAGCCGACCGTCACCAAGGTGCGCTCGGGCGAGGCGGAGCTGAGCCGGATCACCGGCGCCAGGACTCCCTCCGGGATCCCGCTCGACGGTGGGCCCGCCGTTCCTCGACCCAAGAACACCAACGCTCCGTTCCGCGGCCTCGGCACCAGCAAGGGCACCTCCGGCGGCGCCGGCGGCAAGTCCCGAAAGGCGGGCGAGGCCCGCAAGCTCGCCGAGGCCCGCAGGGCCGCCCTCGTGCGTCGCAACGGCTGAGAGCCGTCGCCCTGGCGGCCTGGCCACGGGATCGACAACCCTCGGCCCGTCCCGAAGCCGTCCCGTGTGCCTCACCTACGACGTCAACGCCTTCGGTCGTGAGGGGGATGCCCGCCGAAACGGCGCAGGATGATGTTGCCGGCGCCTCGCACTGCGTCCGGCATGACAAGCTGTGCTTGCCCACCCCCCGAACCCAGGAGGTCACCATGACCGCAGAGCCCGTATCCACGGAAGGTTCGGAGCCGGCTGCCCCCGGGACCTCCCCTCTGGAGCCGGACAGCGACGGCAACTACGACCTCAAGCGCAAGTTCCGCGAAGCCCTGGCGCGCAAGCGCGGTGCGCAGGCGGACGCCGCTGATGTCGCCGCCACGTCCGATGCGTCCAAGGTGCGTTCGGCGCACGGCCCCGCTGCGAGCCAGCGGTCGTTCAGGCGCAAGAGCGGCGGCTGAGTCGGTGAGTCCCGCGATCTGACCGCTTGCCCGGCACGCGCGCTGTCCACGCGCGCGTCCCGGGCAGCGGTCGCCTTCGTGCCCCGAGTGGACGCTGTTGGATCTTGTGCACCACCTGAGTGGGGTGCACCGCCGCCCTGGAGCGCGGCGACAGGGCCGTCTCCCGCAGCACCGACTCCCTCGCGGACCTGCCGACCGCCGGCGACGAGGCGATCCGCCGCGTTGCGCCCGGCGGCTTCGCCGCCGGGCGGTCCGGGTATGCCCGATCTCGATGCCCGCGGGGCCGCCGCCGGAACCGCGCACCGTGCTGCCGGGCCGGGGCTCAGGCGTCGATGATGACGGGGATGATGAGCGGCTTGCGGCGGTGGGTGCGGAACGCCCAGTTCGCCACGGCGCGGGCGATGAGCTGTTCGAGTTGGCGCGCGTCCCCGACGCCTTCCTGGGCCGCGGTGGCCAGTGTCTTCTCGATGACGGGGATGACCGGCTCGAAGGTGGTGTCGTCGTGGACGAAGCCGCGGGCCAGGAAGTCGGGCGCCTCGGCGAGGGCGCCGGTGTCCGCGTCGACGATCGCCACCACCGTGACCACGCCTTCGGAGGCGAGGGTGAGGCGGTCCTTGAGGGACGCCTCGGTGGCGCCGCCGACTTCCATGCCGTCCACGTAGACGTTGCCGGCGGGGACCTTGCCGGTGATGGACGCGCGGCCGTCGACCAGGTCGACGACGACGCCGTCCTCGGCGATGACGACCCGGTCGGGGTCGACACCGGTACGGATGGCGAGGTCGCCGTTGGCCCGCAGGTGGCGCCATTCCCCGTGCACGGGCATGACGTTGCGGGGTTTGACGACGTTGTAGCAGTAGACGAGTTCGCCGGCGCTGGCGTGCCCGGAGACGTGCACCTTGGCGTTGCCCTTGTGGACCACGTGGGCGCCCCACCGGGTGAGTCCGTTGATCACCCGGTAGATGGCGTTCTCGTTGCCGGGGATCAGGGAACTGGCGAGCAGGACGGTGTCGTCCTTGCCGATGCGGATCATGTGGTCGCGGTTGGCCATCCGTGACAGCGCGGCCATCGGTTCGCCCTGGGAGCCGGTGCACACCAGAGTGATCTTGTGGTCCGGGAGCTTCTCCAGCTCCTTCGTGCTCACGAGCAGACCGGAGGGGACCTTCAGATAGCCCAGGTCACGGGCGATACCCATGTTGCGGACCATCGACCGGCCGACGAAGGCCACCTTGCGGCCGTGCTGGTGGGCGGCGTCCAGGACCTGCTGGATGCGGTGCACATGGCTGGCGAAGCTGGAGACGATGACCCGGCGTGGCGCGGTGCGCATCACCTGCTCGATCGCCGGGTTCAGCTCCCGCTCGGAGGTGGTGAAGCCCGGTACCTCGGCGTTGGTGGAGTCGGTGAGGAACAGGTCCACGCCCTCCTCACCGAGGCGGGCGAAGGCGCGCAGATCGGTGATGCGGTCGTCGAGGGGGAACTGGTCCATCTTGAAGTCGCCGGTGTGCAGCACCAACCCGGCCCGGGTGCGGATCGCGACCGCGAGGCTGTCGGGGATGGAGTGGTTGACCGCCACGAACTCGCAGTCGAAGGGCCCGAAGCCGCGCCGGTCGCCCTCCCGCACCCGCACCGTGCGCGGCCGGATGCCGTGTTCCTTGAGCTTGGCCTCCAGGAACGCCAGGGTCAGCTTGGAGCCGACGACGGGAATGTCGGACCGCTCCCGCAGCAGGTACGGCACGCCGCCGATGTGGTCCTCGTGGCCGTGGGTGAGCACCACGGCCACGACGTCGTCCAGCCGGTCCCGGATCGAGGTGAAGTCCGGCAGGATCACGTCCACGCCGGGCTGGGTTTCCTCGGGGAACAGCACGCCGCAGTCGACGATGAGCAGCTTGCCCGCGTGCTCGAAGACGGTCATGTTGCGGCCGATCTCACCTAGGCCGCCCAGGGCGACGACCCGCAGCCCTCCTTCGGGAAGGGGCGGGGCGGCTTTGAGCTCGGGGTGCGGATGACTCATACCCTGACGGTACCCGGAGAACGGGACAGGGTGATCCACTGCCTGTGCGATCTCCTCTTCGGGTGCCCTCGGCACTCAGGGGCAAATGGGCCGAGGACACCCGAAAAACAGTCGGCGGCGAGAGGCCATGCCTCGCCGCAGCCTTGTGCGGAAGAAGGGCGCCGAACCGCTTGATCACCATCGGCCGAGCCTCACGGGCGATCCAGCCCTTCATTCCGGGCCAGATGTCGGCGCGTTTTCGGTAGCGGCTTCGGTCATGCCGTTATAGCGTTGTGATCAGCAGTCGTGGTTCCGAAGTCTGTTCGCCCGTGATCGCCTCACGGGCGTTCTTGCTGTTCAGCGCCTCTCCGGACCAGGGCGATCACCTCCCGGTCGCGCAGGGTGCGTGCCCGGTTTCCCTCGAAGGAGACAGTCATGGCCAAGGGCACAGTGAAGTGGTTCAACAGCGAGAAGGGCTTCGGCTTCATCGAGCAGGAGGGCGGCGGCCCCGACGTCTTCGCCCACTACTCCAACATCGCCAGCCAGGGCTACCGCGAGCTGCAGGAGGGCCAGAAGGTCGAGTTCGACGTCACGCAGGGCCAGAAGGGCCCGCAGGCCGAGAACATCCGCCCCGCCTGATCGCGTCCCGATAAGGGCCCGGCATCCCGGCTTCGGGACGCCGGGCCCTTGCCGTCGCACGGACCCGTCGCACGACGGTTCATCCGTCCGCGTCGGCGTCGACCGCATCCTGGCCGGCATCCCCGGCAGCCGACAGGGCCACAGTCGCGCTCGCTCCGCCCACCAGCGGGGATGGGCTCGCCGACGCCGATCGCCGTTCGCCGCCTGACGTCACTGCCGCGCCGACGGCGGGAGTTGGTGTCAGAAGCCGGCACAGCTGGCTTCGAACTAGACGTTTGTTCGGGCGAGATCGGTGCACACGATGACCTGACACAACCTTTATATGCGAAGTGGAGAAGCACCGTGGGCATCATCGCGTGGATCATCATCGGCCTGATCGCCGGCGCCATCGCCAAGGCTCTGATGCCGGGCAAGGACCCCGGCGGCATCATCATCACCATGCTCATCGGCATCGTCGGCGGTCTCCTCGGCGGCTGGCTCGGCAAGGTCATCTTCGGCGTCGACTCCATCGACGGGTTCTTCGACCTCTCCACCTGGATCGCCGCGATCGTCGGCTCCGTCATCCTGCTCGCTCTTTACCGCCTCGTGGCCGGTAACCGGCATTCGCACCGTCACGCATAACCCGCTGAAGGCGTAACGCCCCCGGAGACACCTGGACGGCTCCCCTCCCTGTTCGCAGGACGGGAGCCGTCAGCATGTGCGGCACCAGGCCCCCTGGTGCCGCACCGCCGGATGCCGTCGTGCCGTGCCTGGCGGTCGCCCAGTCCTGCTCGGCTTCTTGCCCACGCCCGCCTCGGGCACCTCTACCGCTACCTGCCCCAGCAGTCCGCCTGCGACAAGCGCCTCGACGCTGGGGACGGCGGTGAGGCCGACGGGGCGCAGGCTGTCACTGGGGGCGGCGTCCGGTGACGTCCCCGCCGGGGTCGTCGGGCAGGGCTATGCGGGCGGTGATGCGTTTGCCGACCGGCTCCCGCTGAACCTCGAAGCCCTGGGCGACGGCCATGACGATCTCCAGTCCGTGCTGCCCGACCCTGCCCGCGTCGGCAGCCCGCGCAACCGGCAGGACGGGATCGCTGTCCCACACGACCACTTCCACCACGGCGCCGATGATGCGCAGTTCCATCAGTACGGGGCCAGGGGCGTACTTGCGGGCATTGGTGACCAGCTCGCTGACCACCAGCTGGGTCAGGTCCATCGCGCGAGCGGACACTGGCAGGCCGTGCTCCGCCTGGACGCGGGTGAGGAAGTCCACTGCCCGGTGACGCGCCTCAGCGATCACGTACCCGTCGCCGTCAAGCGCGACGGTCTCCTGCAGCTGAGGGGCGTCCGGCATCACGCTGCCCTCACCCTCAGGGGTTGATTCAGCCGCGTCCACCCTTGTTCCCCCTTCACACCTCCTGCGCGTACCCTGCACTATGCCTCACATGTCCCGCGAGAACCGCATAATGGGCCGCACGTATGTTCGCCGTAGCATCGACGCAGGCTCCGGCGCACCATCACGCCGGGGCCTTGAGTCCCTTCAGCGAGCACAGTCGAGGAAACGGTGACAGACACCCACGGAGCAGCCCGGCCCGGCCAGCTGTCGATCGGCCACACCGCCATCGACGGCATCCGGGTGGTCACGGTGCGCGGCGAGATCGACCACGGCGTCAAAGACATGCTCAGCGAGGCCCTCCGGCCCTGCGACGGCGTGGCTCCGCGGACCGTGGTGGACCTCAGCGGCGTGACGTTCATGGACTCCAGCGGCATCAACGTCTTCGTCGCCGCCCACCAGGCCGCGCGTGACGATCAGGGGTGGCTGCGTATCGCCGGCGCCCAGGAATCGGTGCTACGGCTCCTTGAGATCGTCGGCCTGGACGAGGTCATCGACTGCCATCCCACCGTCGACGAGGCCCTGACCGCCTGACCGCGCCGCGCCCGGCCACCGTGTCCTACCCGGCCTCCGCGCCCGGGGCATCCCGCCGGCGTGAGCGCCGCTGCACGGCGGCGTCCAGCACCTGCGCCACCGGTTCCGGCAGCGGCGTCCCCAGCGCCCACGCGATCACCGTCTCGGCCACCGTGTGGAGCTTGGTATTGGTGTGCTGGGACACCTCACGCAGCACCTCGAACCCGACGGCCGGCGCGAGCTGGTGGATCGCGATGAGGACACCGATGGCCTGGTCCACCGTCGCATGGGAATCGACGGCGTGCCGCAACTGCGCGTTCTCCTGCTCCAGGCGGGCGGTCACGGCGCCGTCAGGCATGCCGTCACGCGAGGACCGCGGCACACGAGAGGTCGTCATCATCGGTCTCCATACAAGGGCAAGGCTTCCTCTACACCTGCCCCCTGCCGCGACAGCAAGTCGCCCTCAGTGCGACAGGGAAAATCACACCTGTGTGAGAGGCGATCTCGCCGGCCGGTGAGTCCGGCGACGAACCCGAGAGGCTCACCAGCCGTGGTCGGCAGGGGGCGCGGAAAGCGCGGGTTTTCCCGGCCGTCGCGCACCGTGCCGGCTGGCAACTCTGCTGAGACGTTGAAGTCCGGGTGAATCAATATCTGTTCCCGGGGGATCAGATATTGGGGTGGCGTGCAGCGGGGATTTTGCCGCGAGGAGCGGATTCGAATTGACCAGCACGCGCGGGGCCGCTCCGGCGTGCTACTGTCCATCTCAGTTGCAGTTGTGGTTCCCAAAACTTCAAGTGCCCCCACCATGCCTCTGCCGGGCGGGAGCGCTTTTGTATTTCCGGTCATTTCCGGGCGGGGCAATCATCGCGGCGACACGGTGTCCGCGCGGTGCGGAAACCGATGCACTGCCCCAAAGGAGAGATGACATGGCTGCTGGTACCGTGAAGTGGTTCAACGCGGAAAAGGGCTTCGGCTTCATCGAGCAGGAGGGTGGCGGCGCCGACGTGTTCGCCCACTACTCGAACATCGCCGCGCAGGGCTTCCGTGAGCTGCTCGAGGGTCAGAAGGTGAACTTCGACATCGCGCAGGGCCAGAAGGGCTCGACGGCCGAGAACATCGTTCCGGCCTGACGCTCACGCGCAATCCGTAGCTGGGGCCCGCATCCTTCGGGGTGCGGGCCCCAGCTGCACGCGTATCCCGCAGCGGCTTTCACCGCGGGACGACCCGGAGGAATCCGCAGTTACGACTGCAGGCGGCTCCTCCCTCATCAGGACGCAGACGCATCCTGAAGCGCTGCACAGCAGCCGGCGCCCGGATCACAAGGTCCCCATCGCGTCACCTCTTTCAGTATCTGTGCCCACGGATTTCTCCACCGGCCAGATCTGCATTCGTTTCCCACCGGTCCATACCTGTAATTCTCCATGCCGTTCATCGCAGCAGGAATTCCTTGATATGTGCCACATCGAGGAAGGTTCCGCATGAACCGCACGTACACGAACGACCGCCCCGCCCGCACCCGTGACGGCCGTACCGACGCCGGAAGGGGCGGCAGCGGCTACGGCTCGCAGACACCGCGTCGTTCCGGAGGGCCCGTCCGCAGCGGCGGTCACGGCCGTCGGCCCACCGCCGTGCAAGGTGAGTTCGCGCTGCCCAAGACGATCACCCCGGCACTGCCGGCCGTCGAGCGTTTCGCCGACCTCGACATGCCGGAGCTGCTGCTGGCGGAACTCGGCAGGCAGGGAGTGACCGTGCCGTTCCCGATCCAGGGAGCGACGCTGCCGAACTCGCTGGCCGGCCGTGACGTCCTGGGCCGCGGCCGCACCGGTTCCGGCAAGACCCTCGCCTTCGGCCTCGCCCTGCTCGCTCGCACCGCCGGACAGCGTGCCGAGCCCCGCCAGCCGCTCGGGCTGATCCTCGTACCGACGCGTGAGCTGGCACAGCAGGTGACCGACGCGCTGACCCCGTACGCCCGCTCCGTGCGGCTGCGGCTGGCCACCGTGGTGGGCGGCATGTCGATCGGCCGGCAGGCCGGCGCGCTGCGCGGAGGGGCCGAGGCCGTCGTCGCGACGCCAGGGCGGCTCAAGGACCTCATCGACCGCGGCGAGTGCCGGCTGGACCACGTGGGCATCACCGTGCTGGACGAGGCCGACCAGATGGCCGACATGGGGTTCATGCCGCAGGTCACCGCGCTGCTCGACCAGGTGCGCCCGGAGGGGCAGCGAATGCTGTTCTCCGCCACCTTGGACCGCAACGTCGACCTGCTGGTGCGCCGCTATCTGACCGACCCCGTCGTGCATTCGGTCGACCCGTCGGCCGGTGCGGTCACGACGATGGAGCACCACGTCCTGCACGTCCACGGTGCCGACAAGCACGCCGCCACGACCGAGATCGCCGCCCGCGACGGCCGTGTGATCATGTTCCTGGACACCAAGCACGCCGTCGACCGGCTGACCCAGGACCTGCTCAACAGCGGTGTCCGGGCCGCCGCGCTGCACGGCGGCAAGTCGCAGCCGCAGCGCACCCGCACGCTGGCGCAGTTCAAGACGGGGCATGTCACCGTGCTGGTGGCGACCAACGTCGCGGCGCGCGGCATCCACGTCGACAACCTCGATCTGGTCGTCAACGTCGATCCGCCGACCGACCACAAGGACTACCTCCACCGCGGCGGGCGTACCGCCCGCGCCGGCGAGTCGGGCAGCGTCGTCACCCTGGTCACGCCGAGCCAGCGCCGCGGCATGGTCCGTCTGATGTCGGATGCCGGAATCCGGCCGCAGACCACTCAGATCCGCTCGGGTGACGAAGCCCTGAGCCGGATCACCGGCGCCCAGGCCCCGTCCGGCATCCCGGTCGTCATCACCGCACCGGTGGTCGAACGTCCCCAGCGCAGCGCCACGTCCCGAGGCCGCCGCCGCCCCGCCTCGGCGACCAGGCGCACCCCCGTACGCCAGTCCGGCGTCGCGGCGGCCTAGAACTTGCGCCGGCTGGGCGTCCGGAGACGAGGAAGTCAGCGGCCCGGGCGTCCTCGCCCTCTCCCGCTGAAACGCCTCGCCCCTGGTCGGACCGTTCTTTCCTTCTCTTTGTGAGGCCACATGCGCTGCGTCATCGCCCGTTTCCCCTTCGAGCTCACCAGGGGTGGAGTGCTGGAATCGATGAAGGGCATCAAGCCTGAACCGGTCACCGGGGCTTCGGTGATCATCGGCCGCCGCCACTACCCCCTCAAGCAGGTCGGCCAAGTCATCACCCGCCAGGACCGCCGAGACTTCAGCGCCGCCGAGATCCTGCGGGCCATGACTCAGCTCGGCTTCACCTGCCGCGCCGTTCCCAAGACAGCGTCCCCGGGCATTCTCAGCCCGATGCAGTACGCCTCCGCGATGCTCGGCACCCCCATCACGGTCTGACCGGGTCAACAGACACGAGCCGTCGCCTGACCATCAGCGTGGGCCCGGCCGGTACGCCGGTCGGGCCCACGCTTACATGCAGCGGGTTCCCGCCGCCGTCGCCCAGTGGCCGGAACAGCTGAACCCACCCGTCTCGGGAAACCCCCAGCGAGGGCTCTGGTCGTGGTCCCTTCGGGGAACCGACGGCAGCGACCAACTCGGCGGGCCGCGACAGCGGCGGACCGTGTTCGTCTCCCTGCGGGGCGTCCGTCCCCGCCGGTGGAATCTCCACGAGACACCTGTGGGCCGGCGCCCGCCGACAGGAGCCGCGGCGCAGCCGGCGACGTCCCACTCAGCCCGACGTGGCTGCACGCCGGGGGAGTCCCTCCGCCGGAGCGAGCCCTGGAGTTGCTTGAACCAGCCATGGGCGCCGATCGAGGCGGATTACCTCGTCTCCGAGCACACCAAAATCTATGCCAGCCAAGGTAGACATTTGGCAGCGGTGTGGCTATGGTTTCTCTCGTAGGCAAGAGAGAGTGAGCCCGGCAGAGATGAACTGCCGGGCAGCAGTACCGCAGTTGCAGTTCGCAGGACGGTTCGGTGGTGGAGTTTCGAAGCCAGAGCGGTTGCAGGACGGCGACGGGACTGACGACCGGACCGGGTGGCCCGCAGTGATCAGGGGCCGCCATGAGCAGTACCGCAGTTGATCAAGAGGAAGAACGGAGGAGCCGAACGCCATCAGGATCGCCCGGGCGGAAGTCTTGGACCCGGGTACCGCAGGACATCGATAGTGAGGTGGTCTCCGGTCGAGCAACCGCGATCCCCGCACCCCCGACAGCGTCTAGGTCGGGTCCGCGGAAACTAGAGGGCCGGTGCAGTATCAGAACCGGCAGATGGTGTAGTAGTTCCTTCGGGGCCCTGGCGGCAGTACGGCGCCAGGGCCCCTCAACGCGTACCGCAGAGAGGTGCAATGACAGCAGACGACACGTTCGGCCGTCTCGACGACGACGATTACCCCGCCTACACCATGGGCCGAGCAGCCGAGTTGCTCGGCACCACTCCTGCCTTCCTCCGCGCCCTCGGCGAAGCCCGCCTGATCACCCCCCTGCGCTCCGAAGGCGGCCACCGCCGCTACTCCCGCTACCAGCTGCGCATCGCCGCGCGCGCCCGGGAACTCGTCGACCACGGGACCCCCATCGAGGCCGCCTGCCGGATCGTCATCCTCGAGGACCAGCTCGAGGAAGCCCAGCGCATCAATGCCGAGTACCGCCGCGCCGCCGAATCGATGAACCCGGCGGCAGCGGAATGAGATGAGCGTGCCCGTCAGCGCCGGCGGGCATCGCACGCACGGTCCCGGTGCGCGGAGCGATCCCTTCCTGTGGTGACGCGGTGTGTGGACGTGTAACGTCTGGTTCAGCTGTCGTGGTTCGGAATCCCCTGCCCGCGCCTCTGGTGTGGGCATTTTGCTGTGCTGTGCCGCAGGGACCAGGGCGATCACCTCCGTCTGCCACACCGAGTGGTAGGCGTTCATCGACTGGAAGGCATAAGACATGGCAACGGGCACTGTGAAGTGGTTCAACGCGGAGAAGGGCTTCGGCTTCATCGCCCAGGACGGCGGCGGTCCGGACGTCTTCGCGCACTACTCCGCGATCAACTCCACCGGCTTCCGGGAGCTCCAGGAGGGCCAGGCCGTGACGTTCGACGTCACCCAGGGCCAGAAGGGCCCGCAGGCCGAGAACATCAACCTGGCCTGACCTCGCAGACCTGCTCGAGGGATCGCGCACGCCGCGTCCGGTGGCCGACAGTCACCTGACGAAGGCGCCCGCTCCCGTGCCGGGCCGGTGCAGGATCAGGGGCCGCGCAGCGATGGCTGCGCGGCCCCTGATCTGTGGAGGCCCCGGGCCGTCGCGACGTCGGCTTGGAACGTCCTGACCTCAGTCGCCGCAAGCGTCGTCGGGCACGGGAGCCGCATGTCTGGCGCGGCTACCGTGCCAGGAGCCGATGTTCAGACGCTCGTCCAGGCGTCGAGGAAGGCTTGCCGTCCAGCCGGATCGTCCGACCTGCGGTCTGCGTGCAGGACGCGCCAGGCGGTGAGCTCCAGATCTCGGAGCCACAGTTCTCCGATGACCTGTGTCTTGAGGTCGGGCAGATGGTCGGACTCGACGAGGGCCTGACCGATCACCTCGCCGGCCGCGAAGCGCTGGGACGGCGTCATCTCGTCGACGGCCGAGAGGACCTGCCGGGCCAGGGCGGCCCCCTCTCCTGCCAGCGAACGCAGCACCGAATCCCTGATGTTGACGGGCAGCAGGTACGCGGTGCCCGACGACTTCCACAGGGCCGACCAGAAGCGCTCTCCCGCCGCGGTGGGGGCAGGCAGCGCGGCCAGCAGCCCGAGGAGATGGCCGGTGGCCGCATAGCCGTCGGAGTGGGCGGCTGCGACCACTGCGACGCCGGCGACGCCCTCCACGTCGAGCCGGCCCGCCTCGAGATGCGGAGCCAGGTCCAGTTGGTGTTCCAACTGGTCGGCGAGCGCGGTGGATACGTGGGGGCGGACCTCAGGAAGCATCGGTGATCCTTGCGCGTAGGCGAGCGGAGATGCCCGTTCGTAAGCCCTGATCGTGCCCAGGACCAGCCGTTCTACTCGGCTTCGGCAGGCCCAATCGGCGGTAGGCCGACGGGGCTGGAATGCCCGCGGTGGCGAACCGGCTCGGACCCGGCGACGTGGCTCCGTCCCGGACCCGGAACGGCTCGACAGCGAGGCGTCGTTCGCCGCGCTGCGCGGTGTCAGCCCTGTCGAGCGCTCCTCGGGACGCCGGCAGTTCCGTCCCCGCAACCGTGGCGGCGACCGGCAGGCCAACACCGCGCTCCATCGCACCGTGTTCACGCCTCTGCGCACCTGCGCGAACTTCTGCCGCTCGAGGAGGCACGGCTCGCGGGGTGGTGCGAGCGGGTCGCCTTCGCTGCCCGCGCCACCGTCTCGGCCGAACTCGCGGCCGTGCAGCGGAGTCACGGGCTGCACTTCATGCGCCTGCGCGGTGCTCTGCCTCTCCTTACTTCATGCTGGGCTTTTCATCCACGCGACGAGCCGGGGCCACCAGCCGTCCTTCGATCGGCCCGGTGAACTGTCCAGGTGCGGAGGAACATGTGCGCGGCGCACCGTCCTGCCGCGTCCGGCCGGTTCCGACCCCGTTCGAGTCATCGGCTCCCCTGCGCGTACTGGCTGCGGCTCCGCCGACTCACACGTGCACCGCTGAGATGTCGGTACGCCGTCGAGCACTTGCTCCACGTGTCTCCCGCAGCCCTCGTACGTCGCCTTCCGACATGACTGGCAGACAGCGCGTCGGCACATGATTCCCCTTCGGTAGCCCCGGTATTGACGACCACTAATATCAACAGTTTCGTCACAGCCGAATTTCACAACCCCGCCACAACCAACACCCATACATACACCGTTTCCACGAACAACCGACTCGCGTCACCAGGTGGACCCACTATGAGGGCGTGTCACGCTCAAAGCGGCGTCGGCCTCGGCCACGAATATCCAGCCATGCGAGACATAAGACATAAATCTCGCGTGGCATGTCTCGCTCCACGGCGTCAAGCGGTCACAGTCGGATACGCCCTGAGGTTGCTCGGGACCCCGAAACAGTGATTCCATCTCGCCCGGTCGAAGGAATGGAAGGCACTGCTCCGTATTGTGACAGGCCGTCACCGCGTCTTTTTGAAATCGTCGGCCCAGGGCGCGGCTGGGGCAAGAGACCGAGAACGGCAACCGCCCTCACGCAATGAGTGGGGTGTGCCGGTCAGAAGGGAGCAACGTGAGTTGCTCGCACGCCGCAGGATGCCCCCTTTTCCCCTTGCTCAGGGCGAGCTTGCAAGGATGGCGCGACTTCTACTGCGACAGCGAGGACCAGTGGCTCGGCTGTGCGCGCTACCAGGTGTCACTCACCGGCGAGCGTGTGCCGATCAGCCTGCTGCCCAACGGAGCCCGCGCGCGACACCTTGAAGACGTGTCCACCGGGCAGGACCCGCACGGTGCCGCCGGCCCGGACCTGGGACCCCAGCAGGCCTCTCCACCACAACACAACTTCGGGCCGCCGGAGAACGCGTCCTGGTCGCAGCCGGCACCGGCCTGGCCGTCAGAGCCGGCGGAACCTGTGGCCGCGGCACCGGAGACCATGGCGCAGTTCGGGGCAGCGTCTCCGACGATTCCGGTCTCGCATCACCGACCGTCCTCACCGCCACCGTTTGCCCAGTCCCCGGACCACGCGTCTCGACGCGCGGGGCAGAGGCCCGGCCCGAAGCGCGGCTGGTGGGCTCGTTTCACCGAATGGATGGGAGGCCCCGCATGAGTGGCTACTGGCCCTGGTGGGCCGGCGCTGCCGGGCTCGCTCTGATCACCATCAACTACGCCCTCACCACGGACCGGTCGTTCGGGGTGTCGTCCGCATGGGACCGCGTGTTGCACTGGCGCAGGGAGCGCCGCATGGAGCGGATGGACGAGGAGTTCACCGACGAGCGTGCCCTCGCTGACGCTCTCGCCGCGGCCACAGCGGAGCACTTCGGCACCCGCCCCGCCGCGACCACCGCGCCGCCGGCTCCGTACGGGACGTCACAACCGCTCGAAACGAACCCCGAATCGGCGGTGGGTGAGGGCACCTCGGTCACGAGCCCGGGTCCCGCCCCGCTGGTCACCCAGGCTGCCCTGCTGGTATCGATCTTCCTCGGCGGACTGATCGCCGCTCTCACCTCCGGGCGGTTCCACCTCCGCTTCGACATGGGACCGGGATTCCGGAACGTGGTCACCGCCAATCCGACCACCATGATCGTCCTGCTGTTCGTCGGAGGCGTGCTGGTCGGCTTCGGCACCCGGCTGGCCGGCGGGTGCAGCTCCGGCCACGGACTCAACGGCTGCGGCCGTCTGCGCCCGGTCAGCCTGGTTGCCACCGCCGTGTTCTTCGGCACCGCCGTCGCGGTGTCGTTCCTGCTGTGGAAGGTGATCTGATGCGTACTCGGGGCGCGATGCTGCTGGCCAACATCATCACCGGACTGACTCTCGGCTATACCGTCTCCAACATCGGCTTCGGCGACTACACCGAGCTGAACCGCATGTTCACCTTCCAGGACCTGCGCATGTTCCTCTCCTTCGCCGGTGCCGTGGTGATCATCGTGTGCGCATTCGCTCTGCTGCGGGTCCGCCGCACCCCGGGGCGTATCCACGCCGGCGTGATCCCCGGCGCAGTGCTGTTCGGCACGGGCTGGGCCATCTCCGGGGGGTGCCCGGCGATCCCAATTGTCCAGGTCGCGAGCGGATATCTGCCCGCCCTGGTCACCATCCTCGGCGTCACCGTCGGTATCCGACTGTGCCGCTGGGCCAACGCCCGCTACTTCCAGCTCGATCGCGGCTCCTGCGGCCTGTGAACAGGGGCGACGTCCATCAGCACACCCCGCCGGCCCAAACAACCGCGTGGGGCTGAGCCCTCCGTCTCTCCGGCCCGGATCATCCGGTCGCGTCCTGCCGCGGCCGTCCGCGTCCGGAGCGTACTGATACCGCGTTGGGCTTCGCGCCGACGGCGGCAACTGGTCCGGCGCGACCCAGCCGTACGCCAGGGCATGCCACGTCTGCGAAGCGCAGCCACCCATGGGCCGGCTGGTGCCCAACGAGTACGGCCGACCATAGGGCCACGAGCAGAGCGCTGCTGGTCGGCTGGAGCGGTCGCGATGCCCCCGCGAGGGGGCATGTGATCCTCTGCCCCGGGTCACGAGAGGGGCGGCCCGGGCCGGACTGCCTGGTGGCGAGACAGGGTGCTGAAACTCTCCAGCGCCTCCGTACCCGCCGCGACCTCGCCCTCGGCGAGGCCGGTGTGGGCGACGATGGCGGCCACACCCGGTTCGGGCACGCGCCCGGAGTGCCACTGCCGACAAGGGCACGAGTCGCCAGGACCGGAGCGGGGCAAGGCCCGCCGGGTCCACCCCGGCGATGTGGGCGGCGCGGCAGCGGTCGCGGTCGTCGGTCCAGGACTTGGGTAGATACAGCTCTCGGTCCACCAAGGCCCGTCCGCGGGTGGTGACGTAGGCGGCGAACACGCCGGTCTGGCAGTTCTCGGTGCCGCCGGCGGTGCCGGAGTACCGGCGTTGCACACCGGCCGAGGTGGTGCCCTTCTTGAGGAAGCCGGTGTCGTCGAGAATGAGGATTCCGTCGGGCTCGCCGAGCCGTTCGGCTACGTAGTGCTGGAGGTCGTCGCGGATCTCGTCGGCGTCCCAGCGGGTGTTGAGGAGCCGCTGGAGGCGGTCGGGTGTGCGGTGTCCGGCGTATTCGGCCAGCTGCCAGCCGTTTTTTCGGCCGACCGGGCCCAGCAGTCCACGGATGTAGTCGCGCATCCTGCGACGCGGCTCGACGCGCCTGAAGCGATGGCCGGTGCGCAGGAACAGTTCCTCGAGCTCGTCGTTCCAGATCTCCACTGCACGCTTGTCGATCACGTCAGGAGGCTGCCCAGACCGCTGTCACTGTCAGCGGCGGCTGCACACGATCGAGGGGTGGACCGGGAAAGAGAGCACATTCCAAAACGCAGCTCACCACACTCGTCCAGACCGCCCCTGAACAGGCAAAACGTCAAAGTGCTGCTGGAGTACAAATGCGCATGAGGGCTGGCGGTGTCACGAGCAGAGGAAGGCTCGAAGCGAGCCACCGAAGCGGCCTGCGACCGCAGTCCAGTCACCCAGGGCCGGCTGGCCAGGGTGAAGAAGCCCTTGGACCTGAGGACCTGCCCGCAGGCGCCGCTGCCTGGTGTCTCCGTCGCCAAAGTCCAAATCGTCCGGGGTGGAAGGACCTTCCGGAGCAGAGGGCGGTCGAGGAGATGGCGCACTGAACGAAATTTCGAAGGAGGGCGTGAACACCGTGTCGCCGGGCACAAGGACTATCGCACCGAGGTCCTGGCATTCGGAGCTGGTCGGGATCTACCCGCCAAGGGATGAACTCAGGCCCTTGGAAGCTCATGCGCACACGCGCCTGAGCCGGAATTGACGATGGGATTCAACATGATCATCCTTGGGCTTATTCTGCTGATCATCGGCCTGCTTGTCGGCATGGGTCTGCTGACGACGATCGGTGGCATCCTCATTCTGGTTGGCGCCATCCTGTGGATCCTGGGTGCGACCGGTCGTGCGGTCGGTGGACGCAAGCACTTCTTCTAAAGTCAGGGCGCCTCACCAACTTCCTGCGACGAGTGACATTGACGTAGGGGAGTCGGAAGAGGCGTCCCGGCGCTTCATGGAAGAGCAGGTCAAGCCGGCCGCGCAGGAACTCGAAGTACCACCTTTCGAGTCGAAGGTGGTCGAGGTCAACAACTCTCTGATTCCGTAACAGCCGCATCCTGTCCAGGTGGACCTCGCGAGCGGTGAGGTGCGGGTCAGGCTGCTTGCGTGACCATGGGCTCCGGAATCGACACCCGCGTCGCCCCCCTGCGCGGGGCGGTTCGAACGCCGACGGGCGGGGCTATGTGCACCAGAGTCCCGGATTCCCGCGCCGTTTCGACTGGCCCGAGACCCTTCCTGACTCGGGCAGCCCCGACTCGCCGCACGGATTTGCCTGGAGCACGCTGGGAGGCGTGACCAGCGCGCCGATCGTCGTACACCAGCCCTCCCGTACCGGTGGCCAGAGCGTCACCGAGATCCTCGGCACCGCTTACAGCGACCACGACCTGGTGGTGTTCCTCGAAGGCGCGGGTGTCGACGATCCCCAGGGCGTGCTGGACGATCCGCAGTGGGTGGAATGGCGCGGCGGCGGCCCACACAAGTGGAGAACGGCCTGAGCGGGGCCGCTCGGAACCGACCCGCGGTGTAGGGGTTCGCGAGGTGCCGTTGCGGTGTCAGTGGGTGGTGAGCATGCCCTGTCGGAGCTGGGACAGGGTGCGTGACAGCAGTCGGGAGACGTGCATCTGGGAGACGCCGAGCCGTTCGCCGATCTGGGCCTGGGTGAGTTCCTCCACGAACCGCCAGTGCAGGATCCTGCGCGAGCGCTCGTCGAGGTCGGCGATCATCGGGGCGAGGGCGTGGAAGTCCTCCACCAGTTCCAGCGCGCTGTCGTCGTTGCCGATGAAGTCGGCCAAGGCGGTCTCGCCGTCTTCGCTGTTATTGATGGCGGCGTCCAGGGAGGAGGAGCGGTAGCCGTTAGAAGCCAGTCGCGCCTCGATGACCTCCTGCTCCTCCAGGTTCATCAGCTGGGCCAGTTCCGCCACGGTCGGGGTGCGGCCCAGGCGGCTGCTCAGTTCCTCGGTGGCGCGCGCCAGTTGGACGCGGGCCTCCTGCAGACGGCGCGGAACGTGCACGGCCCACGTGGTGTCACGGAAGAACCGCTTGATCTCACCCACGATGTAGGGGATCGAGAAGGAGGTGAACTCCACCTCGCGGGAGAGCTCGAAACGGTCGATGGCTTTGATAAGGCCGATCACACCGACCTGGACGATGTCCTCCATCTCCTCCTGGTCCCGGCTGCGGAAACGGGAGGCCGCGTAGCGGACCAGGGAGATGTTCATCTCGATCAGCGTGTTGCGCGCGTACTGGTATTCCGGCGTGCCCTCCTCCAGCCGGTCCAGCTGCTGGAAGAACAGGCGGGTGAGCTCACGGGCGTCCTTCGGGGCGACCTTCGACGGGTCCGGGATCTCCGGCAGTTCAGCGCAGTGCGCATCCGCCGTCGCAGCTGCCGTATCCGTAACCATGTGTCCCTCCCCTTGTCGGCCATGCCGACACCGGCCCACTCGACTCTCCACCGCCGCGCCTACCCCTTCCCCCCGCCTTCATGCCTACTCCTTCCGCGACATCGTTCAACCCCGCGCCCGCGAGGTGCCGGAGCGGACCTCGATCGACTGCGGAGCGGGAACCAACCGAGCCGCGTCATCCAATCGAACTCAACCCTGCGCACACCGAGTCGCGCGGCGTCCTGCTCCGGTCCGAGCGGGGTGCCGCCGCGCGACCAGGCCCGCCAGGCCCTCGCGGCGGCAGACACGGCCGACCTGGCCGGGGGCAACATCCCGTCGGACTCTTGTGCTCAGGTCGGTGAGCAGCTTGTGGTCCGGACCACCAAGGCCGTCACGCTTCGCGTTTTCGCCGATCACAGCGCCCGGTTGCGGTCGGCGCTTGGGCGGCCGTTGCACGATGCCGGTGCGCGTTACGAGGCTCGCCGTCGGCTCGGGTGCGCCGGCCGCGTTCGGTAGGGTTCCGGAGTGCTGGCTGTCCGGTCGGTGCCTTCCTGGGGGGGATGAGCGAGACGAGGAACATGCCGGAACAAGCGATTCTGCCTGCGATATCACCGAGCGAGCCTTTGGCCGTGTCGGTCGAGGCGGCGCGGATGGCGGCCGTGCGCCGTTACGACATTCTCGACACTCCGCCGGACGGCGCCTACGACCGAGTCGCGGCGCTGGCCGCGCGGCTGTTCGAGGTGCCGGTGGCGACGGTGACGATCGTGGACGAGGACCGGATCTGGTTCAAGACCGCGCACGGGCTGGAAGGTGTCAGCGAGATCGGCCGGGATCCGGGCCTGTGCGCCTCGGCGGTGCTGCGTCATGACACCACCGTCATCCCCGATACGTTGTTGGACCCGGTCGCCTGCTCCAACCCGCTGGTCTCCGGCCCGATGGGGGTGCGGTTCTACGCCGCCGCTCCGATCATCACCGCCGACGGGCACCGCCTGGGCACGGTCAACGTCCTTGACACCCGCCCCCGCGAGATCAGCGAGGCCGATGCCTCCACCCTCACAGACCTGGCCGCGGTGGTGCGGGATCAGCTGGAACTGCGACTGTCGGCGTTGCACGTGGTACGCGCCGAGCAGGAGAAGCGTCAGGCGGAGGAAGAGGCCCGGCAGCGTGCGGAGCGGGACAAGGCGGCCATCGCCGCGTTTGCCTCCACCCTGCAGCGCACCCTGGTGCCTCCCGCGCTGCCCGCGGTACCCGGGCTTGAGCTGGCCTGCCACTACAAGACCGCCTCCCCGCAGGAAGTGGGCGGCGACTTCTACGACGTCTTCCCCGTCGGCGGAGGCCGGTGGGCGTTCTTCCTGGGCGATGTGTGCGGCAAGGGCGCCGAAGCCGCCTCGGTCACCTCACTGACCCGCTACACGCTGCGGGCCGCAGCCCTCGTCGACCCGGACCCCACGGCCGCGCTCAAAGCCCTGAACACCGCGCTGCTGCTCGACGCGGCGGTCGGCACCCGCTTTTGCACCGCCATCTTCGGCCTGCTCGATCCGGCCCGGGACGGCGGCTTCACCGTCACGCTGGCCACCGGCGGTCACCCGCCTGCCTACCACCTCAGCCCTGCCGAGGGCGGCGGTGTACGGGTCGAGGCGGCCCGCGCCAAGGGCGGCATGCTGGTCGGCGCGTTCGCCGAGGCCGCCTTCGCCTCACTCACCCTGTACCTGGCACCCGGCCAGGGACTGCTGCTGTACACCGACGGGCTGACCGAGGCCCGCACCGTCGACGGCCACATGCTCGCCGACACCGGCCTTACCGACTTCCTGGCCCAGCGACCGGCACCGGTCAGTGCCGGCGCCCTGATCGCCGACACCGTCGCGCTCCTGGACACCCTCCCCGACACCGAACGCGACGACGTGGCGCTGCTGGCCCTGTCCGTCCCCACCCCCGATGCCGCTCCCGCCGGCATCACCACCACCGCTCACAGCGCCGCCGCCCCGACCGCACCCGCCGACGCCCTTGTCGGGCAGGAGATCCGACGCCCATGACCGACGCATTCCACATCGACGTCCCGCACACCGACGGCGCCCTGGCCGTGATCGCACTGTCCGGTGAATTCGACATCGCCGCCGCACCCGCCGTGCGGGCCCGCGCCCTGGAACTCATCGCGGCCGGACACGCAGACCTCGTCGCCGACCTGTCAGGGGTCACGTTCTGCGACTCCTCAGGGCTGGGAGCCCTCGTCGGCATCTGGCGCTGCGCCAAGGACGCCGACGGCTCCCTGACCCTGGCGGCCATCCCCGATCGCATGAGCCGCCTGCTCAGCGTCACCGGAATGGACACCTTCCTGCCCGCCTACCCCAGCGCCGAGGCCGCCCTCGCCCCCCGCCAGGGCAACCGCACCACCGTCTGAACAACCGCGCTCGCAGGAGTGGCATCAGCGGGCTTGCCTGGCACAGCGCAGCCCTACAGCTAGGTGTTGCGGGTCATGACGTTGTTGACGCTCATGCGACGGGTGCGGGGGTGTGAGTCCCGGTAGCGCCTTGTGCGAGTGCCTGTGCTGCCTGCGCGAGTCTGCGGACTGCCTGGATCGGTTGACTCGAAGGGAGCGTGTACGGCAGTCGGATGGTGCGTTCGAAGGCACCCCGATCCCGAATCGTGATCCGGCCGCGATGGTCACTCCGGGGTCGGACGCCATGGCTGCCAGCCGTGAGCCGCCGCCGTCACCTCCGACCCGCTGCACCCTGCGCGCCCCCGGCCCCGTCTCCGCGCTGACCAGCCTCAACACGGCGCTCCACGAGCATTGCACCAGCGGCGGCGATCCGCGCTACTGCACCGTCATCTTCGGCATCCTCGAACCCGACCCGGTCACCGGGCGGGGCACCGTCCGGCTCGCTGCGGGCGGCCGCCCCCCGGCGCTCGTACTCCGGGCCGGCGCCACAGCCCACTTCCTGCCCACCCTTGGCGGCTTGCTCGTCGGCGCCCTGCCCGCGGTGCGCTTCGCCACCGCCACCACCGTCCTCGCCCCCGGCGACACCCTCCTGCTCTACACCGACGGCCTCACCGAGGCCCGCACCGGCGAAGACTGCACCGCCCTGTACGGGGACGAGGCCCTGCACGCCTTCGTCGCCGACCATGCCGGGCAAGCCCCCACAGGCCCATCCAGGCTCTGACCGGCCTGCTGGACGACTTCGGCGACGGTCTCGACGACGACACCGCTCTGCTCGCTGTCGGCATCCCCGCCCTCACCCCGACTCGAGGACTCAAGACACCGAATAGGTGCGCTGAAAATCACCGCCCGAGACGCCCCGACTGGTCCTGTTCTGGAGATCGCCGGCGAACTCGACTGCACCAACGCCGCCGAGCTGCCGGACCTGCTCACCACGATCCCCCTCCAGCCAGGACAGCGCATCGTGCTGGACTTGGCCGGACTGGAGTTCTGCGACTCCAGCGGCGTCAGCGCCCTGATCGCCGCCCGTAATCTCGCCGGTGCCGCCCAGGCCGACGTCGTCCTTGCCGCAGTCCCTGCCCACACCCTGCGCGTTCTGCGCATCGTCGGACTCGACGAGATCTTCTCCTTCCATCCCGACAGCGACGCCGCTACCCGGCCCCGACCCTGGAGGCGGCATCGGGCGCTCCCACGGTGTGTGTAGTGGGCACTCGGGTACGCGAGAGAACAGGTGAGCCGAAAAACACCGAAGAGCGGTGAACGCGACGAAAGGGCACCGTATGGCCATCCCCCTGAAACAGACCGCCGACAACCAGGGCCGGGATGAGGACGCCCCGCTGCGCTACGGCGCGACCTGGGGGGAAGACGCGGCCCCTGCCGCAGACGCACGCCATGCCCTGCGCGCCTTGCTCAGCCACGGCCCCCGAACCGGCCGCGCAGCAGTGCCGGCCGCCCTGGCCGTCGACGCCGAACTCGCCGTGAGTGAGCTGGTCACCAACGCCGTCCGGCACGCGCCGGGCCCCTGCGGAATGACCCTGGAGCTGTCCGGCGACGAGTTGACGATCACCGTATGGGACAGCTCCACCGAGAAGCCGGCGGTGAAGAAGGCCGACCCGCGGCGCATCGGCGGTCATGGGCTGCACCTGGTGCACACGGTCAGCGACAGGGTCGTCGTCGCACTCCGTGAAACGGGAAAGCGGATCACCGCCCATCTGTCCCTGATACCGAAGCAGAGCACCATTGGTCTCCGCGGAATCGCGCTCCCGGGCTGAACGTCAGCGTTTTCGGTCCATAGCAGCGAAGACAACGGACTCGGCTGACGAAAGGCGCACGGCACTCGCTGGGCCGCCGACTCGTCGTGGCACCGACCCGGGTGCTCTCATCGGTACCCGGCCGGGCCGGCGATGGAATCTGGTCAGTGGGCTGACCGGTGTCCCGAACCGTCAGGTTGCGCGGTTCACAAGCTCTCGTGGCGGGGCGTTTGCCCTCTGCGCGCCTCTGTCTGCTCGGCGACCGAGGCGGCGGGCGCGAAGTCGCATGCAGCGGGCGGCCCACGCGGTGGCGAATGCTGACGCTGAAGTGAACGAAGCCAGCAGGGTACCTTCCGGGAAGGTCCGTATCCGCCAGAGGAAGGCCATGGACATAACCGGCGCCGATCTCCAGCTCTGACCAGCTGTGACGTACGGCCGTCCGGGCCGTCCTCTGTTCCTCCGCGGTGGGTCGCCGGACAGGGGCGAGGGGGTCAGTCTTCGCGGAGCACGTCCTTGACCGTCTCGTGCAGTGGCAGGACGGTCGTGAGACGGGTGAGTTCGAGGATGCGTCTGACCTCCGGTTGGACACCGGTCAACGCGAATCGGTGCCCGGCGTCCGAGCGGCGGCGGTGCATGTCGACGAAGGCTCCCAAGCCGCTGGAGTCGCAGAAGTCCACGTGGGTGAGGTCCAGGATCAGCGACGGGACGTCCTGCATCTCCGTGGTGGTGAGATGCCCGAGCAACTGGGGGGCGGTGTGGTAGTCGATGGGACCGTCCACGGCGACGACCGCGTGTCGTGGACCGCGGTGCGATGTGAGGGTCAGCGTCGGGCCGGTGGGGAGCAGACTGTTGGCGTCGACCGGTGGTGTGGTGCCGGTGGGCTTGTGCTCTTCGGTGCCGGGGGAGGGGGTCATCGGAGGCGGCTCTCCTGTATACGGGGCGAACGGGTGAGCTGGTTGTCCTGGTGTAGGTGTCGGTCGAGGAGCCGACCGGGGTGCGTCTTCATGAGGTCTTGACCTCCGCCCACACCACTTTCCCTCCGTCGATCAGGCGGGTGCCCCATCGTGTCGCGACGGCGTCGATGAGGAATATGCCCCGGTGCCCGAACTCCCCGGGTTGGGAAACGATGAGACGAGGCTCCTCGCGGCTGCTGTCCGTCACCTCCAGGACCACGCGTTCGCCGGCTCGCCGCAGCTCGACGCGCAACGGTGTCCTGGCATGGCGGACGGCGTTGGCGACCATTTCATCCGCGATCAGCATCATGTCGTTCACCAGATGCCGCAGACCCCACTCGCGCATGACCTTGGAGACCAGGTCGCGGGCTTCGGGGACCGCGCTGGAGACCGGGGCGTAGTCACGCGCGACCGATACCACCTGGTGCGCGGCGTCCTCGGGCCGGTGCAGGTACAGCATGGCGATGTCGTCGTCGTGCTGACCGCCGGCCAGGGCGTCCAGCCAGGAGTCGCAGTCCGCCTCGATCTCACCCACGGGCCCGGCCAGCAGCTCCCGCAGGTGCCGCAGCCCGTCGTCGATGGGGCGGCCGCGGCGCTCGACCAGGCCATCGGTGTACAGCAGCAGCCGCGATCCGGGCGGCAGCGAGACCTCCTGCTCCGCGTAGCGGCGCCTGCCCACTCCCAGCGGCGGTCCGACCGTCTCGTCCAGGAACGTCACCCTGCCTGCCGGGTCGCGCCGGGCGGGCGGCAGGTGCCCGGCGACGGCGGCGCGCAACTGGTCCCGGCGCGGGTCGAGCACCGCGTACACGCATGTGGCGATGGAGCCGGGAGCGATGTCGTCCACCAGGACGCTCAGTTGTTCCAGCACGTCGGCGGGGGCGAGACCGAGCTGTGCGTAGGCCCGGCAGGCCGTACGGATCTGGCCCATGACCGCTGCCGCCCTGACGCCCTTGCCCATCACGTCACCGACGACCAGCGCCACTTGGCCCTCCGGGAGAGGTATGAGGTCCACCCAGTCACCGCCGGCGCCGCGATCCCGGGCGGCGGGCAGGTACCGTGACGTGCTCGCGATCCCGTCGACGTGGGGCAGCGCCGGCAGCAGGTGCCGTTGCAGCTCGGCGGCCGCTTCCCGCTCCTGGCGGTAGGACTGCGCGTTCTGCAGCGCCACGGCGGTCTGCGCGGCGACACCGGTGACCAGACGTTCGTGCCGCTCCGTGAACATCCCCCGCTCGGGATGGCCGAAGAAGAACCCGCCGAGCACCGCTCCCCGGGACATCACCGGCACGGCCAGGTAACTGCGCACCGGCAGGTGGCCGTCCGGCATGCCGTGGTGAGGCGCGTTGTGCCCGTAACGCGGATCCGCGGTGATGTCCTCGGACCGCACCACACCGAGACCCCGGAAGGTCTGCTCGAACACCTGCGTGTTGCGCGGCATGGGGAACTTGTCGAAGGCCGACCGGTCGACACCGGAGATCACATAGAGCAGGTACGACTCCCCGGTCTCGCCCAGGACGTTGTAGAAGAAGGCGCCGAACGCCCCTCCGGCCAGGCGGGTGGCGGCGTCGACCGCGCGCTGGACCAGCGCGTCGAGGTCGAGTTCCGCCGCCAGGACACTGCCGACCTCCTGCAGCAGTTCGACGATCACCGCCTCCTCGCGCAGCTCCCGCTCCCGCTGCTCCAGCTCCTGTTGAGAGGGGCGCAGCTCCGTCGTGGCGGAGCGCAGCTCGGCCACGACCGTCTGCTGGTGAGCCACTCGCTGCCCCACCAGGCTCTCCATGCTCTCCAGGAGAGCGCGAGCCGCGTCCGCCTCCTCTGCGGGCGATGGCCGGACGGCGGACAACAGCGCCAGGCGCATGCCGGCGGTCACGGTGCGGAAGAGCGTGGTGACCTCGGCGGGCAGCGGAACACGGGAGAACAGCACCACCGCGAACCCGTCGCCCGGCGACAGGGTCCCACCGAAGGCCAGTGCGCAACGGACGCCCTGCCCCGGGAGGAGTTCCTCCAGCCCGTGCACCTGGCTGCCCGACAGGTGCACGACCTCGGCGTCGCCTTCCGGCGGCCCAGCGCCGTCCGCGTCCCCGGCCGTGACTCCCAGGCGTTCCAGCAGCCGGTGCACCCACGGTGTCTCCCCGGCTCCTCCGGACAAGGCCAGCGCCACGTGCAACGGACCGGACCTCTCGGCACCGGGCCAGTTGACGTCCGCGCCACGGAATCCGGCCAAGGTCAGACGCCACGCGTGCTCAGCGTGGACTCCCACGGCTGCCGGTGCCGCGGGGGCGGCGTTCCACGGCCCCGCGTGGAAGACTCCCACGGCAGGACAGGCCCGTCCGTCATGACCGTCGACCAGGCTGTCGTAGAAGAAGTCGGCGACCAACTGCGCCGCCGCGTCCAATGACGGCGCGCCACTGACGGCCTCCCGCAGCAGGGCATTGCATCGGGCCGTTTCACTCAGTCCGAAAGCCGACAGGTCGAACCGGACGTCCTGCACGCTGTGTCACACCTCGAATAGCTGAAGAGGGAGTAGGCCATGGATGACAGCAGGACCATGGAGGTCAAAGATTAACCCCCGATTCTGGTTCGTCCCCATCCGTGCTTCCATCGCGTACCCCGGCCGATCCGTGTGGATGCGGTGCGGGCCGAGTTCAGTGGCGTAGCGCGGTGAGGGAGTCCTCGACAGTGGGGTGGAAGGTGAACACCTGATCGAGGCCCACGGTCTGGAAGACGTGGGTGACGTAGTGACCGAGTCCGGTCAGGCTGAGGAAACAGGTGGCGGCTCAGCGCGGTGGTAAGCGGTCACGAGGGACGGTGACGCCCGTGGAGTCGCAGTAGGAGACGCCGCCGAGTGGTGCTGTCCATGGCCCGTGACGAACTGCGCCCGATCATCAAGCTGAGGTCCACCGCCGGCACCGGCTTGACCTACGTGACCCGCAAGAACCGCCGTAACGACCCCAGTGCGCCGACGTACTCGATGAGGCCCGCTGCGCGCATCCACACCGCTGCAACCTTGTTGCTTCCGTGTACTCGCTGGTGCGGCGGGTGACTGGGCGTCTGTCGATGCCGGTCACGAGCAGACGAAGGGTGAGGCCATCCTCTCGTCTTGCGGCATCAGTTGGTCACGGGTTCGGACGAAGTCTTCCGGAAGTGATCGGGCGATGCTCTTGTGCCGGTACTGGTGGGAAGGTTGCGCAGCGCCGTCCCGGCCGGGGGTCTGACTCATGAGATCTATGACCGACGTGTCCAGTCACGGGCTTGTCGACTGTCGTGCGGGTTGGCGACTGCTGGTACCGAGCCACGGGGCGTGTCCCCATAGGGCCCTTGCCAACGATCAAGCGCCATCACGCTTCAGACCGCCCGAGCAGGCCGGTGCCATCCGCGCAGCCAGCACGTCACACGGGGGAGGCGAACCATGCGATATGCCGCCCGAGAGGTCTTCAACCTGGTCAGGTCGGTATCCAGCGTCCCCCTGCTGTAGGGGCGTCCGTGAGACGTGAGAGGGTCTGGGGCGTGAGTGAGACACCACCGAACACCCTGCAATACCGCTTCGACGGGCCGGAAGACGCTCCGGTCCTCATCCTGGGTCCCTCACTGGGCACCACCTGGCACATGTGGGACCGTCAGGTCCCCGAGCTGACCCAGCAGTGGCGTGTCTTCCGCTTCGACCTCCCCGGGCACGGCGGCGCCCCGGCGCACCCGGCCGGCTCCGTCACCGACCTCGCCGAGCGGCTGCTCGCCACCCTCGACGCCGTGGGCGTGCAGCGCTTCGGGTACGCCGGGTGCGCGCTCGGTGGCGCGGTCGGCATCGCGCTGGCGCTGCGCCACCCCGAGCGCGTCGCGTCGCTCGCCCTGATCGCCGCCTCCCCGCGTTTCGGCACCGCCGACGAGTTCCGGCAGCGGGGCGTGATCGTGCGGTCCAACGGCCTCGACCCGATCGCCCGCACCTCGCCCGACCGCTGGTTCACCTCCGGCTTCGCGGCCGCGCAGCCCGCCATCACCGAGTGGGCCGTACAGATGGTGCGCACCACCGACCCCGGCTGCTACATCGCCGCCTGCGAGGCGCTCGCCTCCTTCGACGTACGGCCCCAGCTCGCCGGCGTCACCGTGCCCACCCTCGTCCTCGTCGGCTCCGACGACCAGGTCACCGGGCCCGCCGAGGCCCGCACGCTGGTCGCCGGGATACCCGACGCCCGGCTCGCGGTCGTCCCCGGCGCCTCCCACCTCGTGCCCGTCGAGCAGCCCGCCGCCGTCACCGACCTGCTGGTGCGGCACTTCTCCACCGCCTGGCAGCCCGCCTACGACTCCACCACCGGCCAGCTGGCCGTGGTCGCCGCGCCCGTCCGGCCGGCGCCGGTCGCGGCGCCCGTGCAGCCCGCGCCCATCGCCGAGATCGCCCCGGCCGTCGTCGCCCCGCCGCAGTCGGCCGGCCGCCCGGATCCGTACGACGCCGGGATCAAGGTCCGCCGCGAGGTCCTCGGCGACGCGCACGTCGACCGGACCCTCGCGGAGGCCGACGAGTTCTCCGGCGACTACCAGGAGTTCGTCACCCGGTACGCCTGGGGGGAGATCTGGGACCGGCCCGGCCTCGACCGGCGCACCCGCAGCTGCGTCACCCTCACCGCGCTCGTCGCGGGCGGGCACCTCGACGAGCTCGCCTCCCACACCCGTGCCGCCCTGCGCAACGGCCTCACCCCCGGCGAGATCAAGGAAGTGCTGCTCCAGGCGGCCGTCTACTGCGGTGTCCCGGCCGCGAACAGCGCGTTCAAGGTCGCCCAGCAGGTCATCCGCGAGGAGACCACGCCGGAGGTGTGAGCGTCCGCCACCCGCGCACGTCAGGATGGACCCATGAAGCTCACGAAGAAGTCGCACGCGTGCGTCCGGCTGGAGAAGTACGGCCGGACGCTCGTCATCGACCCCGGCGGGTTCACGGAACGGGACGCCACGGCCGGCGCCGAGGCGATCCTCGTCACCCACGAACACCCCGACCACTTCGACGAGGGACGTCTGCGCGCGGCCCTGGAGGCCGACCCGGCGACCGAGATCTGGACCCTGAGGTCCGTCGCGGAGCAGCTCTCGGCGGCCTTCCCGGGGCGCGTGCACACGGTCGGCCACGGCGACACCTTCACCGCCGCCGGCTTCGACGTCGAGGTGCACGGCGAGCTGCACGCCGTCATCCACCCGGACATCCCGCGCATCACCAACGTCGGCTATCTCGTCGACGGCGGCAAGGTCTTCCACCCGGGCGACGCCCTGACCGTCCCCGCCCGCCCCGTGGAGACGCTGATGCTCCCGGTCATGGCCCCGTGGAACAAGATCTCCGAGGTCATCGACTACGTCCGCGAACTGAGGCCGCAGCGCGCCTACGACATCCACGACGCCCTCCTCACCGACCTGGCCCGCCCGATCTACGACCGCCAGATCGGCGCCCTCGGCGGCACGGACCACCTGCGGCTCGGTCCGGGGGACTCGGCCGAGGTGTGAGGGGGCGTGCCCCGGGCGGGACCGCGTTGTCGGACCCGCCCGGTAGGTTGTGAGGCATGCGTATCGCGACCTGGAACGTGAACTCGATCACCGCCCGCCTGCCCAGGCTCCTCGCCTGGCTGGAGAGCAGCGGCACCGACGTGCTGTGCCTGCAGGAGGCCAAGGTCGCCGAGGAGCAGTTCCCCTTCGACGCGCTGCGCGAGCTCGGCTACGAGGCGGCGGTCCACGCCACCGGCCGGTGGAACGGCGTGGCGGTGCTCTCCCGCGTCGGCATCGAGGACGTCGTCAAGGGCCTGCCCGGCGACCCCGGCTACGACGGCTCCGTGGAACCCCGCGCGATCTCCGCGACCTGCGGCCCGGTCCGCGTCTGGTCGGTCTACGTGCCGAACGGCCGCGAGGTGGACCACCCCCACTACGCCTACAAGCTCCAGTGGTTCGAGGCCCTGAAGGCGGCCGTCGCCGGGGACGCGGCCGGCAGCCGCCCCTTCGCGGTGATGGGCGACTACAACGTGGCGCCGACGGACGACGACGTCTTCGACCGGTCCGCCTTCGAGGGCTCCACGCACGTCACCTCGGCCGAGCGCGCCGCGCTCGCCTCCCTGCGCGAGACGGGCCTGACGGACGTGGTCCCGCGGCCCCTGAAGTACGACCACCCGTTCACCTACTGGGACTACCGCCAGCTCTGCTTCCCCAAGAACCGCGGCATGCGCATCGACCTCGTGTACGGCAACGAGGCGTTCGCCAAGGCCGTGACCGACGCCTACGTGGACCGCGAGGAGCGCAAGGGCAAGGGCGCCTCCGACCACGCCCCGGTCGTGGTCGACCTGGACGTCTAGCAGCGCCCCGGCAGGCCGCTCACGGCACCAGCGACCGCAGGTCCACCGATCCGGCCAGCGCGGCGAGCCCCGCGTCCCCGGGGTGCAGATGGTCGCCGCTGTCGTAGGCCGGCAGCATCCGCGACGGGTGCGCCGGATCGCGCACCACGGCGGCGAAGTCGAGCACCCCGTCGAAGACGCCCGCCCCGCGGATCCAGTCGTTGATCCTGGCCCGCTCGGCGTCGACGGCCGGGGTGCACCGCGCCTCGCCCTCGCACGGCAGGATCGTCGCCGCCAGCATCCGCAGCCCGTGCGCGTGCCCGCGCTCGGCGAGCGCCCGCAGACCGGCGACGACCTGCTCGGCCGTGGCCTGCCAGCGCACGTCGTTGATCCCCTCGAAGACCACGGCCGTGCGCACCGACGTCTGCGCCAGGACGTCCCGGTCGAAGCGGTGCAGCGCGCTCACCCCGGAGGTGTCGGTGGACACGCCGTCACCGGGATACCGGTCGGAGACCACGCGGTTGCCGGAGATCCCCTCGTTGAGCACGCCGTAGCGCGGCACCTCGCTCTGGCCGCGCAGCCGGTCCGCCAGCACGTCCGGCCACCGCCGGTCGGCGTCCGGCGTCGACCGGTCGCCGTCGGTGATGGAGTCGCCGAGCAGCACCACCGACCCCGGGCCGCCGGACACGTCGACCCCCGTCAGCAGCGGCCAGCTGGTCAGCACGGTCGGGAAGGCCGCCGCGGAGACGTCCCCCGTGTGGTCACCCGGCTCGCTCACGTACGACCGCTGCTGCGCGAGCCGGTGCACGGGCGCCGCCGGCACGGTCCCGGGCAGATGGAAGCTCACCAGCAGATGCGCGTCCCCGGGCACCCGGAAGCCCAGCGGATCGCTGTACGCCTGGGCGCCCGCCGGGATCCGCACGCCCCGCGCCCCGCCGAAGGACAAGCGCACCGGCGTGCCCGTCGCCTCCGCGCCCGACCGCCGCACGGACACGGTCGCGCCGCCGATCCGCACCGGCCCCGCCGCGAAGGTGTTGTCGAACCGCAGCCGCACCCGTGGCCCGCCCACGGAGGTGTGCACCACGAGCCGCAGGGTCCGGTCCGTCCAGGGGCCGACGGCCGGGTGGCCCCCGGTCGCGGTCGCCCAGCTCCCCGTCCAGCCGGCCGCGGGGGCGCGTACGGCGAGCGCGAACACATGCATCGCCGGCGCCCGCGGCAGCCGTACCGAGGCGACCTCGCGCCCGGCCGCGAGGGGCACCGTCACGACGTACAGCCGCGGCCGTTCGGCGAGCGGACCGCCAGGCGTGTTGAGGTGCGCCAGGGCGACCGCCTTCGTGGCAAGCGGGCCGGTGCGCCAGTCGGGGGCGGTGAGGGCGTACGCGGACCGGGTGCCGTCGGCGTAGGTGACGGCACCGGTGCCGGTCACGCCGGTGCCGGCCGTGCCCGCCACCAGGAAGGCGAGGGCGTCGCCCCGGCCGCGCAGCCGTACCTCCTGCCCGGCGGCCCGGACGTTGTCCGGAACGCCGCCCCGCCCGGGCCAGGTCAGCCGGGCGCCCTGAACGGTCAGGGTGCGGCCGGGCGTCCAGTCGGCGGCGGCGAGGGACTGCGCGGACAGCGAGGCGCCGGATCCGTCGAAGTCGGCCTCGGAGGGCCGGGTGTCGTCGCTGACGGCCGTGTTGTCGAAGAGCCGTTCCAGCGGCTGCGGTCCCGGCCCGCGCGCGGAGGCCGCCTGCGCCGGGAGGCCGGGCACCAGCACGGTGAAGAGGGCCAGGACGACGGCGGAACCCCACCTGCGTCGGCGCACCTTCGACTCCTCCCGTTCGCGTCCGCACCTGACGTCGGACGAGTGGTTCTCCTGAGACGCGTGACGCACCGAGAAAGTAGGGAGGGAGCGGTGACCCGTCAACGCGCCATGCGCGAACTCGGCGTGAACTCGACCCGAATCGACGGTCTGCGCGCCTGTGGTGCGTTCGGCCGTGCGAATGACACGCTGGAGGTATGAAGATCCCTTTTCTGGGCGGCCGGCCGGAGGAGCGCGGGGCCGTCGACCCCGAGGGCATCGCCGAACTCCTGGCCGAGTGCGAGCTGTTGAGGTCCCTCGCCTTCCGGGCGGGGGTGCGACTCGACGACAGCGCCGAGTCGTTGGAGGCGCTCGACCAGATGCTGCCGCGGTGGCGGGACGACGCGGAGATCCTGCCGTGGCTCGGCAACGACGCGGGGCTCTACCTCGGCACGGTCCTCGTGCGCACGGTGCGCGGGGCGGACTGGATGATCCGGCCCGACGGCCAGCCGGTGGTACGGCTCGCCTCGGGACGGGAGTTCGACGTCGTGGCCGCCGGGCACGAGTGGGCGGTGAACGGGGTGCCCGAACTCTCGCAGTGCTACGGGGAGGTCGCTGAGACGTGAGGCTTTGACCTGCACTTCTGGAATAAGGGCGGTGTAAATACGGCTTATGCCCGAAAAGTGCGTGTCGTACATCGAGTCCCCTTCGGCCTGGATAGTTTGCGGCCACCGCATCACACCTGAAGAGGACTGGGGCTGGGCATGACCGGCGATCCGATGGCCGAACCGCGAGACGTCGACGCACACGAAGGGGACCCGCCCGTCAGGGAGGGTGGGGCGGGTGTGGTCGAGGGGCTTTTCCCCCACCGCGATCCACGCCCGCCACGACCTCGACTACGATGATTCGTCCGTCCCCAGGGCCATGGAGGTGGCCCCGACCGCGACCAGGGACGCTGCTGCCGGGTGGGGATCCCCCCACGGCCTCGGGACCACGGGGCGGCAGGGGGCAGCAGTCACAGAGCCATACCCGCCCGGCGCCGGCCGGAGATCACTGCTCGCGCAGGGGGATCGACACGTACGACGGGTCGTCCGCCGGTGAGGAGAAGGTCAGCCGCGCGCCGGACGGGTTGTGCTCGATGTAGAGCGGGTCGACCGTGTCGACCACCAGGGCCAGCCGGTGCCCGGCCGGGACGTCCCAGGCCGTGGAGTACAGCTCCAGGTCCAGGCCGAACGGCTGCCCGGGCGTGCGCCCGTGGAAGGTGTACGGCGCGTTGCTGACCAGCTTGCCGAGGCCGAGCGGGCCCACGTCGTACAGATAGGCGACGAGGGTGCCGCTCTCCTCGGTGGGGGTGACGGTGGTGTGCAGCTTCGCCGTTCCGCGGATGTGCTGCGCGGTGGGGTACTTGCCGGACTGCCACACGGCCGCCCAGCGCCGGGGGAGGAGCGGGATCGAGGCCATCGGGGGCAGGTGGGCCACCTGGTCGAGGATGCTGGAGAGGAACACGACGCCGGCGTCCGCTCCGGAGTCCACGTTCGCCCGGATCGTGGCCGAGTCGCCGAGGGAGAGCTTGCGTTCGGTGGCGGCGACGGACTTCCAGTCCGGGTAGCTCTCGTAGCCGCCGGTGGAACGGGGCTTGAGCTGGACGGGCGGTTCGCGGTCGATGCCGTTGTCCTCGCCCCGCAGATGCCGGTCGAACCAGCGCTCGGTGTCCTTCCAGACGTCGTTGGGCACGCCGAGCAGTCCCGTGATCTCCGGGGTGGCGTGGTCGCCGGGGCGCATCTCCAGGCGCTTGGGGCCCGTCAGCTTCTCGTAGAAGTCCGCGACCTGGTTGGGCGGGAAGACGGTGTCGCCCCAGGCGTTGGCCAGCATGACCGCGGCGCCGCTGTCGTTGAGCTGGTCGACGTAGGTCGCGGCCGAACGTCTCTTCCCCCAGTTGATCAGCTCCTGTTCCCGCGACAGGTCGGAGGTGAAGAAGTCGTGCCAGATCCCCTTCAGTTCCGCGCTCTGGCGTCCGGTGACGCGGCCCGCGCCGTCCAGCAGGGCGCCGGCCTGCACGTGCTGGGTGCGGCCGGAGTAGATCGAGCCGATGAGATCGGCCCAGCCGCTGAGCGCGGCGACCGCCCGGACCCGCTTGTCGTGCGCGGCGGCGAGCAGGCTGATCCCGGCGCCGTACGACACGCCCGCCATGCCGATGTGCCGCGGATCGGCGGGGGTGTTGGCCAGGGCCCAGTCGATGACCTTGGAGGCGTCCGCCAGGTCCGGTGGCCCGGCGACCTCCACCTCGCCGCCGGACTGCCAGAAGCCGCGCACGTTGTAACTGACCACGACATACCCCGAGTCGGCGAGTTTCTGCGCCTGGGCGAAGTACTGGACCTGGGGCAGGCCCCAGCTCGTGGGCAGGACGAGCAGCGGGTGGCGGGCGCCTGCGTGGGCGCCGGAGGGCGTGACGACGTTGGCCTTCAGGGTGATGCCGCCGTCGCCGGTGATGTCCACGAAGCGGACGCCGTTCGGGGCCGCCTGGGCCGCCGGGGCGGACCCGAGGACGCCACCGGCGACGAGGGTCGCGGCGACGATGCCCACGGTGGTCGTGCGCGCGGCATGACGTTGGATTCCCACGGGTCACTCCTCACTCGGCTCCCTGCAAAGTGACCCGACGGTAACCGCAGTCCCTTACCGTAAGTAACCCGTCGGTAAGTTACGTGCCAGTAACGATTAGTGGAATGTGATGTACCTCAAGAGGCGCGGTGGCTACTGCGCGCGGGCGCGGGCAACGCCGTCTGCGCCGCCCGCGTGACGTCCGCGACCAGCTCCACCACGTCCGGCCCGTACGCCTGCGAGTTGACCACCTTCAGCAGCAGCACGAACGAGCCGGTGCCGTGTTTGCGGGACAGCCGCTCGTGGTTGCGGGCGAGATAGCGCGTGGCCGCCTGGTTGGTGATGGCGGTCTGGCCGCAGAACAGGAAGACGGGCCGCGGCCCTTGGCTCTGGCCGACGGTGAGCCGGGCGAGCAGCGCGTACTCCTCCTTGCCGACCTCCACCGGGTAGCGCTCGGAGCCGATCTGGAACGACCCCCGCTCCGGGCCGGGTTCGGAATCCGTGTTCACCCGCACACCTGGCAGCAGCGAGGCCAGATGCGCGGCCATACGGCGGTTGGACGCGGGCCCGCCCACGCAGAACTCGGTGCGCTCGCCGAAGCCCTGGCGTGCCGCGTCGTGCGGGATGATCTGCGCGTGGGCGTTGCAGTCCTTGATCAGGGCGGCGAGTTCGAGCAGGGCGAACACGTCGTAGCGCATCACCGTCAGCTCGGGCCCGCCCGCCCCGCGGTTGACCACAAGCAGTGATTCCGCGTTGTCGGGCAACCCGAAGAACGCCTGCTTGCGGCGCAGCCTGCGCTTCCACAGATAGGTGCGGGCCAGCCAGCCGAGCGCGGCGCTGAGACCGGCCGCGACCACGCCCAGGACGATGTTGCGCACGTCGTCATTCATGGGCGCGCATGCTAGCGGCCCGACGCTCCTGGTACGTACCGGTGTTCGACACGTGGCGTTCGCGTGGCAGTCGGCCGAGGGGGTCTGTCGGGACCCCCGGGATGCGGTTACGCTGCGCGGACGGTCCTGACTGGAGGTGCGGATGCGTCGCCCTGTCGCGCGGAAACTGTCGGTCCTGGCGGTCTCGGCCGCCGTGCTCTCGGTGGGGGCGGCGGCGCCGCCCGGCCCCGGGGGCGCACGGCCCGTGGAGAAGGTCCCGGTGGCCGCCGGCTACGGCGGAGCGGTGGCCAGCGTCGATGCCGACGCGACCGCCGCCGGCATCGAGATCCTGCGCGGGGGCGGCAACGCGGTCGACGCCGCCGTCGCCACCGCCGCCGCGCTCGGCGTCACCGAGCCCTACTCGGCCGGCGTCGGCGGAGGCGGCTACTTCGTCTACTACGACGCGAAGTCCCGTTCGGTGCGCACCCTCGACGGCCGGGAGACCGCACCGCTCAGCGCCGACTCCCGGCTGTTCGTGGAGAACGGCTCCGCGATCCCCTTCGCCGAGGCCGTCACCAGCGGACTCAGCGTCGGCACCCCCGGCACGGCCGCCACCTGGCGCGAGGCCCTGGACGCCTGGGGCAGCAAACGCCTCGGCACGGTGCTGAAGCCGGCCGAGCGGCTGGCCCGCGACGGCTTCACCGTCGACGAGACCTTCCGTTCGCAGACCGCGGCCAACGAGACGAGGTTCCGCTACTTCCCGGACACCGCGAAGCTGTTCCTGCCGGGCGGCCGCCTGCCCGTCGTCGGCTCCACCTTCAAGAACCCCGACCTGGCCCGCACCTACGCCGAGCTGGCCCGCAAGGGCGTGGGGGAGCTGTACCGCGGCGACCTCGCGCAGGACATCGTACGGACGGTCGACAAGCCGCCCGTGGACCCCGGTTCCGGCTGGAACGCCCGGCCCGGCGACCTCACCGCCAAGGACCTCGCGACCTACCGCGTCCGGGCGCAGGCGCCGACCAGGACCACCTACCGCGGTCTCGGCGTCTACTCCATGGCGCCGTCCTCCTCCGGCGGCACGACCGTCGGGGAGGCCCTCAACATCCTGGAGCGGACCGACCTCTCGCGTGCGAGCGACGTCCGGTACCTGCACCGCTACATCGAGGCGAGCCGCATCGCCTTCGCGGACCGCGGCCGCTGGGTCGGCGACCCCGCCTTCGAGGACGTACCGACGAAGGAGCTGCTGTCGCAGCGGTACGCCGACACGCGGGCCTGCCTCATCAAGGACGACGCGGTGCTCACCAGCCCCGTCGCGCCCGGAGACCCCCGCCACCCGGCCGCCTGCGACGCGCGCGGCACGGCCGCCCCCACCACCTACGAGGGCGACAGCACCACCCACCTCACGGTGGCCGACAAGTGGGGCAACGTCGTGTCCTACACGCTCACCATCGAGCAGACCGGCGGCAGCGGCATCACGGTGCCCCGCCGTGGCTTCCTGCTCAACAACGAGCTGACCGACTTCTCCTTCACCCCGGCCGCCCCCGCCGTGCACGACCCCAATCTGCCGGGCCCGGGCAAGCGGCCGCGGTCGTCGATGTCCCCGACGATCGTCCTGGACCGGCACGGCAAGCCCGTCGTGGCGCTCGGCTCGCCCGGCGGCGCCACCATCATCACCACCGTGCTGCAGACGCTCACCGGCTTCCTCGACCGCGGGCTGCCGCTCGTCGACGCGATCGCCGCGCCCCGCGCCAGCCAGCGCAACGCGGCCACCACCGAACTCGAACCAGGCCTGTACGACAGTCCGTCGCGCTCGCGCCTGGAGGCCATCGGGCACGGCTTCCGGCTCAACCCGGAGATCGGCGCGGCCACCGGTGTGCAGCGGCTGCCGGACGGCCGGTGGCTGGCCGCCGCCGAGAAGGTCCGGCGCGGCGGCGGCTCCGCGATGGTGGTGCGCCCGGCGGGCTGACGCCGGGCGCGACGCTCACAACTCGGGGGCGGGCGGCAGCTCTTCCGTGCGGAAGACCAGCTGCCCGTCCGCCACGTCGACGGTGACCCGGCCGCCCTCGCCGATCCGGCCGTCGAGCAGCAGCCGGGAGAGTTCGTTGTCGACCTCCCGCTGGATGACGCGGCGCAGTGGGCGGGCGCCGTACTCGGGCTGGTAGCCGCGCTCGGACAGCCACTCCACGGCCGCGTCGGTGAAGTCGACGGTGACGCCCTGGGCACGCAGCATCCGGCGGGTCTTGTCCAGCATCAGGTTGGTGATGCTCTTCAGCTGATCGGTGGTCAGCTGCCGGAAGACGACGATCTCGTCGATCCGGTTGAGGAACTCGGGCCGGAAATGCTGGCGCAGCGGGCGCAGGATGCGCTCGGTGCGGGCCTCCTCGTCGGCCTGCCCGTCGCCCGGGCCGAAGCCGATCCCGGTGCCTCCCTTGCTGATCGCCTCCGAGCCGAGGTTGCTGGTCATCACGATGACCGCGTTGGTGAAGTCCACCGTGCGGCCCTGCGAGTCGGTGAGCCGGCCGTCGTCCAGCACCTGGAGCAGGACGTTGAAGACGTCCGGGTGGGCCTTCTCGATCTCGTCGAGCAGCAGCAGCGAGTACGGGTGCCGCCGCACCACCTCGGTGAGCTGGCCGGCCTCCTCGTGCCCGACGTATCCGGGCGGGGCGCCGATCAGCCGGCTGACGGTGTGCCGTTCCTGGTACTCGCTCATGTCGAGGCGGACCATGCGGTCCTCGCTGCCGAACAGCGCCTCGGCGAGCGCCCGGGCCAGCTCGGTCTTGCCGACGCCGGTCGGGCCGAGGAACAGGAAGCTGCCGATCGGCCGGTCCGGGCTCGCGAGGCCGGCCCGTGAGCGCAGCACCGCGTCGGAGACCACACGCACCGCCTCGTCCTGGCCGACCACCCGCTTGTGCAGATGCTCCTCCAGGCCGAGCAGCCGGTCCTTCTCCTCCTCGGTGAGGGCGCTCACCGGGATGCCGGTCTGCCGGGAGACCACCTCGGCGATGTCCTCCGTGGTGACCATCAGGTGCATGCCCTCGTCGATCTCGACGTCACCGCCGGCGTCCTCGATGCGCTGCTTCAACTCGACGATGCGGTCCCGCAGTTGGGTCGCCTGCTCGTACTGCTCGTCGGCGACGGCCTGGTCCTTGTCGCGGGTCAGCTGCTCGACCTCGCGCTCCATGGTCCGCACGCCCGTGCCCTTGGTGCGGGAGCGCAGCCGCACCCGGGCGCCCGCCTGGTCGATCAGGTCGATGGCCTTGTCGGGCAGGCGGCGGTCGGTGAGATAGCGGTCGGACAGCTCCACGGCGGCGACGAGCGCCTCGTCGCTGTAGCGGACCTGGTGGTGGGCCTCGTAGCGGTCGCGCAGGCCGCGCAGGATCTCGATGGCGTCCGCGATGGACGGCTCGGGGACCAGGATCGGCTGGAAGCGGCGGGAGAGCGCGGCGTCCTTCTCGATCCTGCGGTACTCCTCCAGCGTCGTCGCGCCGACGACGTGCAGCTCGCCGCGGGCCAGCGCCGGCTTGAGGATGTTCCCGGCGTCCAAGGCGCCGCCCTCGCCGCCGCCACCCGCGCCGACGACGGTGTGCAACTCGTCGATGAACACGATGAGCCGGTCGGAGTTGGCCCGGATCTCGTCCACGATGGTGGTGAGCCGCTCCTCGAAGTCGCCCCGGTAGCGGGTGCCCGCGACGACCGCGGTCAGGTCCAGCGCGATGACCCGGCGGTCGCTGAGGATGTCCGGAACGTCCCCGTCGGTGATCCGCTGGGCCAGACCCTCCACGATCGCGGTCTTGCCGACGCCGGCGTCGCCGATGAGCACCGGGTTGTTCTTGCCTCGCCGGGAGAGCACCTCCACGGTCTGCTCGATCTCCTCCTCGCGGCCGATCACCGGGTCGATACGGCCTTCCCGGGCGAGGTCGGTCAGATCGCGGCCGTACTTGTCGAGGGTGGGCGTGCCGGTGTCGACGCGTGGCCGCTGGTCGGTGCCGGGCCGGGGCTGCGCCGCCTCCGAAGCGTCGAGGGACCCGCCGGTGGGGGCGAAGCGGGCCGCGTTGAGGATGTGCCCGGCCGCCGAGTCCGGGTTCGCGGCGAGGGCGCCGAGCACGTGCTCCGGGCCGATGTATCCGGCGCCGCGCGCCCTGGCCAGGTCGTGTGCGTCGAGCAGCGCCCGCTTGGCGGCCGGGGTGAGGGAGAGCGACGTGGGCGGCGGGGACTCGCCCGGCGGGTGCTGGACGGGTCCCGAGCGCGCGTCGATCTCCGTGGCGAGGGAGTCGGGGTCCGCGCCCGCCCGGCTGAGCAGGCTCCGGGTCGGCTCGGCGGCCAGGGCGGCCCGCAGCAGGTGCTGGGTGTCCAGGTCCCTGCTGCCGTGCTCGGCCGCGTACTGGGCGGCCCCCCTCACCAGCTCCCGGGCGGGCTGGCTGAGCAGCCGTCCGATGTCGACCTGGTGGGGGCCGGGGCGAGGTCCGCCGTAGAAGCGGGCGAGGAATTCTCCGAAGGGGTCGTAGTCGTCGTCCGGACCACTGTAGCCACTGGTCATGGGCGTTCCCATCCGGCGTCCCTGCGCGGGCAGGGTCGCCCTCGCTGATCGACTGCCGGAGTCGCGTAACCTCGACGAGCGCCGGTTACACCTGGCCGCGTTCGTAGAACACCTTCGCACGATCGATGGGATGAGGCACCTCCAGGCAGTGCGGTGGAGGCGCCGCCGTGAAGGGACCGAGGTCAGCGTGCCGTGAGGATGCGCGGGCCGTCGGCGGTGATCGCGACGGTGTGCTCCACATGGGCGGCGCGGGACCCGTCGTTCGTCCGCAGGGTCCATCCGTCCGCGGCCGCGTGGTAGTCGTCGCGGCCGCTCGCGGTGACCATCGGTTCGATGGCCAGGACCAGGCCGTGCCGGAGCGGCATGCCCCGGCCCGGCCGGCCCTCGTTCGGCACGGACGGGTCCTCGTGCATCCGGCGGCCGATGCCGTGCCCGCCGAAGCCGTCCGGGACGCCGTACCCCGCGGACCGGCACACCGAGCCGATCGCGTGTGCGATGTCGCCGATGCGGTGGCCGACGACGGCCGCGTCGATACCCGCCGCCAGGGCCCGCTCCGCCGTCTCGATCAGCCGGACGTCGGCGGGGCGCGGGGTGCCGACGACGAAGCTGACCGCCGAGTCGCCGGCCCAGCCGCCCAACTGGGCGCCGCAGTCGATGGAGACCAGGTCCCCGTCTTGCAGCCGGTAGCCGTCCGGGATGCCGTGCACGATCGCGTCGTTGACCGAGGCGCAGATGACGGCGGGGAAGGGCACGGGCGCGAAGGAGGGGCGGTATCCGAGGAAGGGCGACGTCGCGCCCGCCTCCCGGAGCACCCCGCGTGCCACCTCGTCCAGTTCCAGCAGGGACACGCCCACGTCGGCGGCCTCGCGTACCGCGGTGAGCGCCCGGCCCACCACCTGTCCCGTCACCCGCATCGCGTCGATCGCCGTGTCCGTCTTCAGCTCCACCATGCCAATTACTATACCGGTATTTGAATGGGGTGCCGATGCGGGGCGGTATTAGAATGGGCGCCATGGTGCGCACCCCTCTCACCCCCGAAGAGCGCGAACGCGGCGAGCGGCTCGGCCGGTTGCTCCGCGAGGCCCGCGGCGACCGCAGCATGCCGGCGGTCGCGGCGAGCGCCGGTGTCTCGGCCGAGACGCTGCGGAAGATCGAGACGGGACGCGCCCCCACCCCCGCCTTCTTCACGGTGGCGGCGCTGGCGGCCGCCCTCGGGCTGTCCATGGACGACCTGGTCGGCCGGTGCGCGCCCGAGGGCGGCGCCGAGGCCGCGGCCTGACGCCCGTCACCTTCCGGAAGGACGAGCGCACTCTGAGCCCCGCTGGAAAACCCCCCGTAGCGCGTTCGTAACACGGCTGGTGTTGCCTGACGGACCGGAGTGTTCCGGTCTGACGGGGGTTGGGCGATGTCGGTGGAACAACTCCCGGCCGAGGCGCGGGAGTTCGCTAAATGTCTGGACGGCCTTCTGGCGCGCCTCGACCAGGGCGGCGGCTGGTGCGGGGTGTTCTGGGAACGGGACCCGGAAGGCATGCGCGCCTGCCTGGACGGGCGTGAGGTGCCGCCCTGGGACGTGGTGGAGTCCCTGCTGGGCGACCTCGCCGCCCGGTACGGCGCGGACAACGCGGCCCCCTACGCCGAGCAGGCCGGCGCGCTGCACGCCGCCGCCGTCGCCGCCCACGACGCCCGGCCCGGCGGACGCGACGCCCTCGGTGACCGTCTCGACGTCATGCTCCGCGAACAGCGGTACGCCGCCGAACGCCGCACGGCCCTCGAGCACGCCCTCACCTCCGCGACGACCCGCGCCGAGGCCGACGCGCTGCGCCTCGACCTCGCCTGGGCCCGCGACGACCACGCACGCGCGAGCGCCCGCTGCGAGGAGCTGCGCCGCCGCATGGCGGCCCTCGACCACCGCGACCTGCCCCCGCGCGGGCATATCCCGGAAGCGGAGCCGGACGGGTCGGCCTTACGGCCCGAGGCCGGACGGCACCGCGACGAGCGGCCCGGGAGCGGGCGCTCCGCCGACCGCGCCCCGGCCGTCCCCGAGCAGCGCAGGCGCCGCCGCGGCGGGGCCCGGTTCGCCGGAGCCGCCGAGGAGGACACCGGCCCCGTCGCCGTACCGCCGGCCGTCGAGGACCCGCTGCCCGCGCCGGCCGTCACCGGGCGCGGATCACCACGCGGCGCCCGGTTCGCCGGCGTCGCCGAGGAGACGCCCGAGGCCGTGCCCCGGCCGCCCGCCGAGGAACTGGGAGCGGCCGACCGCGAGGAGGTCCTCGCCACGGTCGAGGCGTTGCGGCGGCTGCGTGGCGCCGGACGAAGCGGCGAGGCGCACGCCCTGCTCGTGGAGATGTCGTACTGGCCCGCCGCCCGCTTCCCGCTGCTCGCCACCGAGATGCGGCACGCCGGGCTCGCCGCCGACTGGGCGACCCTGCTGTGGGAGGCCGCCTCCCTGCCCGCCGAGCGCCTGGTGGCCGCCGCCGACGTCCTCACGGCGGCCGGACACGTCGAGGACGGGGAGCGCATCCTGCGGGAGGGCGTGGTGCGGCCCGCGCCGGAGATAGGGCGGGCCGTGACGGGCCTGGCCGACGAGGGACGGCACCGGGAGGTGCGGGCGCTGCTCGACGCGTACGTCCGCGTCCGGACCCCGGAGGAGGCCGCCCGCAGCGCCGCCGCCGGCCCCGGGACGCTGGTGCCGCTCCTGCTGGACGCGGCCCGGGGCGTCTCCGACGAGCGGTACTGGGACCTGGTCCACGCCCTGCGGGTCGCGGGCTTCACCGCCTGACGGGCGGGCCGGAACCGCGTCTGCCAGGTCCCTCCCACCGGCCCCATCCGTCACCCTCAGGGGTGTGAAACGAGATGGAGTCAGCGGGTTAACGACGATGGTCTTGGCAAGGCTGTTCCAGGGGCTTACTTTCGAGCCTCTACGGCCCCCTCTACGGGCGTAGAGGCTCTGACGTCCCGTCGAAGGAGCAGCTCATGGCCAACGTCGTTCGTGCCGCTCTGGTCCAGGCCACCTGGACCGGTGACACCGAGTCCATGGTGGCGAAACACGAGGAGCACGCCCGGGAGGCGGCCCGGCAGGGCGCGAAGATCATCGGCTTCCAGGAGGTCTTCAACGCCCCGTACTTCTGCCAGGTCCAGGAGCCGGAGCACTACGCCTGGGCCGAGCCGGTCCCCGACGGGCCGACCGTGCAGCGGATGCGGGACCTCGCCCGCGAGACCGGCATGGTGATCGTCGTGCCCGTCTTCGAGGTCGAGCAGTCGGGCTTCTACTACAACACCGCGGCCGTGATCGACGCCGACGGCACCTTCCTCGGCAAGTACCGCAAGCACCACATCCCGCAGGTCAAGGGCTTCTGGGAGAAGTACTACTTCAAGCCCGGCAACCTCGGCTGGCCGGTCTTCGACACCGCCGTCGGCAAGGTCGGCGTCTACATCTGCTACGACCGGCACTTCCCGGAGGGCTGGCGCCAACTCGGCCTGAACGGCGCCCAGCTGGTCTACAACCCCTCCGCCACCCACCGGGGTCTGTCCTCCCACCTCTGGCGTCTGGAGCAGCCCGCGGCGGCCGTCGCCAACGAGTACTTCGTCGCCGCGATCAACCGTGTCGGCGTCGAGGAGTACGGCGACAACGACTTCTACGGGACGTCGTACTTCGTCGACCCGCGCGGACAGTTCGTCGGCGAGGTCGCCGACGACAAGGCCGAGGAACTCCTCGTCCGCGACCTCGACTTCGACGTCATCGAGGAGGTGCGGCAGCAGTGGGCGTTCTACCGCGACCGCCGCCCCGACGCCTACGAAGGGCTGGTGCAGCCGTGACCAAGGACCTGCTGGGACGCCACCACGCCGTCCTGCCCGACTGGCTCGCCCTCTACTACGAGGAGCCGCTGGAGATCACCCACGGCGAGGGCCGCCGTGTCTGGGACGCCGAGGGCAACCGCTACCTCGACTTCTTCGGCGGGATCCTCACCACGATGACCGCGCACGCCCTGCCCGAGGTCACCAAGGCGATCAGTGAGCAGGCCGGCCGCATCCTGCACTCCTCCACCCTCTACCTCAACCGGCCGATGGTGGAACTCGCGGAGCGGATCGCCGAGTTGAGCGGCATCCCGGACGCCCGCGTCTTCTTCACCACCTCGGGCACCGAGGCCAACGACACCGCGCTGCTGCTCGCGACCACCTACCGGCGCAGCAACACCGTCCTGGCGATGCGCAACAGCTACCACGGCCGCTCCTTCAGCGCCGTCGGCGTCACCGGCAATCGCGGCTGGTCACCCACCTCGCTCTCCCCGCTGCAGACGCTCTACGTGCACGGCGGCGTGCGCACCCGCGGCCCGTTCGCGCACCTCGACGACCAGGAGTTCATCGCCGCCTGCGTCGCCGACCTCAAGGACGTCCTCGGCCACACCCGCCCGCCGGCCGCGCTGATCGCCGAACCCGTCCAGGGCGTCGGCGGCTTCACCTCCGGCCCCGACGGCCTGTACGCCGCCTTCCGCGAGGTGCTCGCCGAGCGCGGCGTCCTCTGGATCGCGGACGAGGTGCAGACCGGCTGGGGCCGCACCGGCGACCACTTCTGGGGCTGGCAGGCGCACGCCCGCTCCGGCCCGCCGGACATCCTGACCTTCGCCAAGGGCATCGGCAACGGCATGTCCATCGGCGGGGTCGTCGCCCGCGCCGACGTCATGAACTGCCTGGACGCCAACAGCATCTCCACCTTCGGCGGCACCCAGATCACCATGGCGGCCGGCCTCGCCAACCTGGCGTACCTCCTGGAGCACGACCTGCAGGGCAACGCCCGGCGGGTCGGCGGACTGCTGCGGGAGCGGCTGCGGGCCGTCGCCGCCCAGGTGCCCCACGTACGGGAGGTCCGCGGGCGCGGCCTGATGCTGGGCATCGAGCTCACCCGGCCCGGGACCGAGGAGGCCGACCCGGCGGCCGCGTCCGCCGTGCTGGAGGAGGCCCGCGCCGGCGGTCTGCTCATCGGCAAGGGCGGCGGCCACGACACCAGCGCCCTGCGCATCGCCCCACCGCTGACCCTCACCGTGGCCGAGGCCGAGGAGGGCGCCGCGATCCTGGAGAGCGCCCTGCGGAGCCTGTAACGGGCACCGTCCGGACCCATGAGCGAGGGAACACCGCCATGACCACCACCCCGGAGCCCTGGGAACCCCTCCAGCCCGCCCTGTCGGTCCGTCAGGTCCTCACCCTGGAGAGGGTGCTGGCCGGCGAGCCCGAGGTGGTGGCCGCGGCCGGCCAGCTCGACCGGCCGGTGCGCTGGGTGCACGTCGCCGAGGCCCCGGACGTCGGTGTGATGCTCAGCGGCGGCGAGATGGTGCTGACCACCGGGGTGCTGCTCGCCGGGGACGAGGAGAAGCAGGCCGAGTACGTCCGCTCGCTGCACCGGGCGGAGGCCGCCGCCCTCGTCCTGGGCCTCGGCCGCGCCTTCCCCGCCCCGCCCGACGTGATGCGCCGGGCCGCCGAGCGGTGCGGGCTGCCCATGGTCGTCCTGCACCGGCCCTTCCCGTTCGCGGAGCTGACCGAGGAGGTCCAGTCCCGGCTGGTGCGGCGCAAGTTCGCCGCCGTCAGCCTCTCGGAGTCGGTGCGGACCGCGCTGACCGCGCTCATCACCGGCGGCGCCCCGCTGCAGAGCCTGCTCGACGAGGTCGCCTCCCACAGCGCCTGCCCCGTCGTCGTCACCAACCTCGCCCACCGCGTCCTCGCCACCGCGGGGGAGCGGTCCGCCGTGGACGACGTGCTGCGCGACTGGGAGCGCATCGCCCGCCAGGCCGGGGGCAGCGAGGGCGACGGCTGGATCCGCGCCGAACTCGGCGGACGCGGCGAACGCTGGGGCCGGCTCGTGCTGTGCGGGTATCGCGGCGACACCGCCACCGGCCGGCTCCTCGCCGACCGCGCCGCCGAGGCGGTCGTCCTGCACCGGATGCTCGGCGGCCCCGCCGCGCACAGCTGGGAGGAGCAGTCCGCCCAGCGCCTGCTCACCGACCTGGTCAGCGGGGTCGTCCCGGCCCGTCAGCTGCTGCCGCGCGCCCGGGCGGCCGGACTGCCCGTCAACCGGCGGACGTTCGTGCCGCTCGTCGTGCGCGACGGCGAGGCCGCCCGGCTGGAGCGGGTGCTGCGCCTGCTGGGCCTGTCCGGGATCGTCGCCGAACTCGCGGACGGGGCCACCGCCGTGCTGCTCAGCCTCGCCCGGGACCAGGACGCCGGTGTGCTCGCCGCCAACTTCGCGGCCCGGGTGCGCTCGGAGGCGGGGGACGAGCGGACCGTGGTGGCCGCCGCCGACGCCCGGACCGGGTGGGACGAGGTGCCCACCGGACTGCGCGAGGCCCAGCACGTGGCGGACGCCGTCGCCGACTCCTCCGCGCCCCTCGACCTCCCCGCCGTGGTCCGGCTGCGGGACGTGCATCTGCGCGGTCTGGTCCGGCTGCTCCGGGACGATCCGCAGGTGCAGTCGTTCGCCGAGCGCGAGCTGGACGGGCTGCTCCGCGGACCCGACGAGGACCTCCTGGCAGTCCTGCGCACCTATCTCGCCACCGGCCGCAACAAGTCCCGCACCGCCCAGCTCCACCATGTCTCGCGGCCCGCGCTGTACCGCCGCCTGGAGGCGATACAGACCCGGCTCGGGGTCGACCTCGACGACTTCGAGCAGGCCGCCTCGGTGCACATCGCACTCCTCGCGCATGACGCGCAACACGGCTGAAACATCCAATGACCTGGGAAAACGGCGGTGAAACATGGGTCCACGACAGGGTGACACCGTGGCACGCGCCACGGCCGCAGACGTGACACGGTGCCACTCAAAGCCGATCACCGGGCTTCCTACGCTCGCTGCACACCGAGCGACCCGGAGGTCCCGATGAGCCCAGTGATCCGCGCCGCCCTCTTCCAGGCCGCCTGGACCGGCGACAAGGAGTCGATGATCCAGGTGCACGAGCAGGCGGTCCGGGACGCGGCCGCCCAGGGCGCCCAAGTGCTCTGCTTCCAGGAGCTGTTCTACGGCCCGTACTTCTGCCAGGTGCAGGACAAGGCGTTCTACGAGTACGCCGAGCAGGTGCCCGAGGGCCCGATCGTCCGCCGATTCCAGGATCTCGCCCGTGAGCTGGGCATCGTCCTGATCCTGCCCGTGTACGAGGAGGAGCAGCCCGGCGTCCTCTACAACACGGCCGCCGTGATCGACGCGGACGGCTCGTACCTGGGCAAGTACCGCAAGCACCACATCCCCCAGGTGCCGGGCTTCTGGGAGAAGTTCTACTTCCGGCCGGGCAACCTGGGCTGGCCCGTCTTCGACACGGCCGTAGGCAAGGTCGGCGTCTACATCTGCTACGACCGGCACTTCCCGGAGGGCTGGCGGGCACTCGGGCTGGCCGGCGCCGAGATCGTCTTCAACCCGTCGGCGACCTCGCGCGGACTGTCCCGCTACCTCTGGCAGCTGGAGCAGCCCGCGGCGGCCGTCGCCAACGAGTACTTCGTCGGCGCGATCAACCGGGTCGGCGTCGAGGACCTGGGCGACAACGACTTCTACGGCACCACGTACTTCGTGGACCCCGAGGCGCAGTTCGTGGGCGAGGTCGCCGGCGACAAGGAGACCGAACTCGTCGTGCGCGACCTGGACCTGGCGAAACTCCGCGAGGTCCGCGACCGCTGGCAGTTCTTCCGGGACCGCCGGCCCGACGCCTACGGACCGATCACCGCCCCGTAAGACCCCAGTGCCGAGCACGGTAGGAGAGGGAGAATGAGCAGCCGTACCGTCATCCGCGGTGGTCTCGTCATCACCGCGTCCGACGAGATGCACGCCGACGTCCTGATCGAGGACGGCCGGATCGCCGCCCTCGCCGCGAGCGGCACTCCGGCCGCCGAGGGCTGGACCGCCGAGCGGACCATCGACGCCACCGGCAAGTACGTCATCCCGGGCGGCGTCGACGTCCACACCCATATGGAGCTGCCGTTCGGCGGCACCTTCGCCTCCGACACCTTCGAGACCGGCACCCGGGCCGCCGCCTGGGGCGGCACCACCACGATCGTGGACTTCGCCGTGCAGAGCGTGGGCCACACCCTGCGCGAGGGCCTGGACGCCTGGCACGCCAAGGCGGAGGGCAACTGCGCGATCGACTACGGCTTCCACATGATCGTCTCCGATGTGAACGAGGAGACGCTCAAGGAGATGGATCTGCTGGTGGAGGAGGGCGTCACCTCCTTCAAGCAGTTCATGGCCTACCCGGGGGTCTTCTACTCCGACGACGGCCAGATCCTGCGCGCCATGCAGCGCTCCGCCGACAACGGCGGGCTGATCATGATGCATGCCGAGAACGGCATCGCCATCGACGTCCTCGTCGAACAGGCGCTGGCCCGCGGCGAGACCGACCCGCGCTACCACGGCGAGGTGCGCAGGGCCCTGCTGGAGGCCGAGGCCACCCATCGCGCCATCAAGCTCGCCCAGGTCGCGGGCGCGCCGCTGTACGTCGTGCACGTCTCGGCGGCGGAGGCGGTCGCGGAGCTCGCGAGGGCGCGCGACGACGGACTGAACGTCTTCGGGGAGACCTGCCCGCAGTACCTGTTCCTGTCCACCGACAACCTGGCGGAGCCGGACTTCGAGGGGGCGAAATACGTGTGCTCGACGCCGCTGCGGCCGAAGGAGCACCAGGCGCAGCTGTGGAAGGGGCTGCGGACCAACGACCTCCAGGTCGTCTCCACCGACCACTGCCCGTTCTGCTTCGTGGGCCAGAAGGAGCTGGGACGCGGGGACTTCTCGAAGATCCCCAACGGCCTCCCGGGCGTCGAGAACCGCATGGACCTGCTGCACCAGGCCGTGGTCGACGGGCACATCTCGCGCCGCCGCTGGATCGAGATCGCCTGCGCCACACCGGCCCGGATGTTCGGCATGTACCCGAAGAAGGGCACCCTCGCGCCTGGCGCGGACGCGGACGTCGTGATCTACGACCCGCACGCCGAGCAGGTCATGTCCGCCGAGACCCACCACATGAACGTCGACTACTCGGCGTACGAGGGCCGGCGGACCACCGGCCGGGTCGAGACGGTCCTCTCACGCGGCGAGCCCGTCATCACCGAGCGGGAGTACACCGGCCGCGCCGGGCACGGTGTCTACACGCCCCGCTCCACCTGTCAGTACCTGAGCTAGGAGCGGAGCACATGGACTTTGGACTCGTCCTGCAGACGGACCCGCCGGCCTCGCGGGTCGTCGACCTGATGCGGCGCGCCGAGGACAACGGGTTCACCTACGGCTGGACCTTCGACTCGGCCGTGCTGTGGCAGGAGCCGTTCGTCATCTACAGCCAGATCCTGGCCCGGACGCGGCATCTGAAGGTCGGCCCGATGGTCACCAACCCGGGCACCCGCACCTGGGAGGTGACCGCCTCGACCTTCGCCACGCTCAACGACATGTTCGGCAACCGCACGGTGTGCGGGATCGGCCGCGGCGACTCGGCGATGCGCGTGGCCGGGCGCAAGCCCAACACGCTGGCCCGGATCAGTGACGCCATGAAGGTCATCCGGGCGCTCGGCAGCGGGCGGGAGGCCGACCTCGGCGGCGGCACGGTCGTCCGGTTCCCCTGGATCGAGCCCGACGCCGAACTCCCGGTGTGGATGGCGGCGTACGGCCCGAAGGCGCTGAAGATGACCGGTGAGGAGGCCGACGGGTTCATCCTGCAGCTGGCCGACCTCTATCTGACCGAGTACATGGTGAAGGCCGTGAAGGACGCGGCGGCCGCCGCGGGCCGCGACCCGTCCGAGGTGACGATCTGCGTCGCCGCCCCCGCCTACGTCACCGAGGACGACTCGCCCGAGGCGCTCGCCCACGCCCGTGAGCAGTGCCGCTGGTTCGGCGGGATGGTCGGCAACCACGTGGCCGACCTGGTCGCCAAGTACGGCGAGCACTCCTCGGCCGTACCCGAGGAGCTGACCGACTACATCAAGGCCCGGCAGGGGTACGACTACGCGCACCACGGCCGGGCCGACAACCCCGACACCGCCTTCGTCCCCGACGAGATCGTCGACCGGTTCTGCCTCGTCGGACCGGTCGAGAGGCACATCGAGAAGCTGAACGCGCTGCGTGAGCTCGGCGTCGACCAGTTCGCCGTCTACGACATGCACGACGCGCAGGAGGCCGTGATCGACGCGTACGGCACGTCGATCATCCCCGCCGTGAACTCCTGACCCGCACAGGCGCGTTCGCCTGACGGCTGCACCCGACCCCCCACCCCTCGTCACCCTCCCCGCCGTCCCGGGGAGGGCCCTGGGGCCCGCACGGCCTCTCCCGTCCCGCCCGATTGATTGGCCTGCCCATGACAGACACAGTCCCCACGGGGTCATCCATACCGCAGACCGCCCTCCCCGGCGGCCGCGTCGAACTCGCCCCCGAGGCGTTTCCCTCCGACAGCCCCTTCGCCAACGAGGACCTGCGCCCGGTCCCGGTCGCCGAGCGCAAGTGGACGACGTACAACTTCGCGGCGCTGTGGATCTCCATGGCGCACTGCATCCCCAGTTGGACCCTGGCCTCCGGCCTGGTCGCCCTCGGCATGGACTGGAAGCAGGCCGTCTTCACCATCGCGCTCGCCAACGTCATCGTGCTCCTGCCGATGCTGGCCACCGGGCACGCCGGACCCAAGTACGGCATCCCCTTCCCGGTGCTCGCGCGCGCCTCCTTCGGGCTGCGCGGCGCCAACATCCCGGCGATGATCCGGGCGGCCGTGGCCTGCGGCTGGTTCGGCATCCAGACCTGGATCGGCGGCAGCGGCATCTTCGCCCTCGGCTCCAAACTCACCGGCGGGCACTGGGAGAACGCCGGCAAGATCGCGGGCAACCCCTGGCCGCTGTGGCTGTGCTTCCTGCTGTTCTGGGCGGTGCAGATCGCCATCATCCACCGCGGCATGGACTTCTTGCGGCACTTCGAGAACTGGGCCGCGCCCTTCGTGATCGTCGGCGCGCTGGTCCTGCTGGTCTGGATCGCGGTCAAGGCGGACGGGTTCGGCGCCCTGCTCGACCAGCCCTCGAAGCTCGGCTGGGGCCCCGACTTCTGGCCGGTCTTCTTCCCGTCCCTGATGGGAATGATCGGCTTCTGGGCCACGCTGTCCCTGAACATCCCCGACTTCACCCGCTTCGGCTCCAGCCAGCGCGCCCAGACCTGGGGCCAGTCGCTGGGCCTGCCCACCACGATGACCCTGTTCGCCGTCCTCGCCGTCCTGGTCACCTCCGGCTCCGAGGCGGTCTACGGCGAGGCGATCTGGGACCCGGTCGCGCTGGCGGCGAAGACCGACAGCGCCTTCGGCCTGCTGTTCGCGCTGATCGTCGTCCTGATCGCCACCGTCTCGGTGAACATCGCGGCCAACGTCGTCTCCCCGGCGTACGACCTGGCGAACCTGGCTCCCAAGCTCATCAACTTCCGTACGGGCGCGCTGATCACGGGTGTCGTCGGCATCCTGATCTTCCCGTGGAAGCTGATCTCCACGCCCGAGTTCTACATCTTCACCTGGCTCGGCGTGGTCGGCGGTCTGCTCGGCACGGTCGCCGGCATCCTCATCGCCGACTACTGGATCGTGCGCCGCACGGTCCTGCACCTCGCGGACCTGTACACCCCCGGCGGACGCTACTGGTACTCCTCCGGCTGGAACTGGCGGGCCATCGCCGCCTTCCTGGTGGGCGGCGTCCTCGCGGTCGGCGGCTCGTACTCGGGGGTGGGCGCCGACGGCAGCCGGACCGGCCCCTTCCCGGCCGACGGGCTGATCCCGTTCCTCAAGCCGCTCGCCGACTACGGCTGGGCGGTGGGCCTGGCCACGTCGCTCGTGCTGTACGTGGTGCTGATGGGCGGCCGCAGGGAGCCCGCCAGGGCCTGACGGGCGCGGCGCCGGAGGACGGTCAGCCCTTGGGGCCGTCCTCCAGCGCGGCCACGGCCTCCTTGGCGGCCTTGATGGCGCCCGTGTTGATCTCGTCGGTGGCGGGCGCCTTCTTCGACTCGAAGTCGCTTCCGCTGTAGGTGACGGAGACCAGCGCGTTGGACGTCCGGACGATCACCACGCCCTCACGGGTCTGCTGCTTGTCCTCGGTGGTGAGGTTCACGACGGAGTAGCCGGAGTCCCCGACGCCCGGGACCGCGCCGCCGCCGGCGCGGTCCGCGATCCGCCCCTTGTAGGACTCCGCCGCCGCCTCCTCGGACTGCTGGATCTCGATGGACACGTCCAGCCAGCGGTACTCGTACCCCTTGAGGGCGTTCCAGGAGCAGGTGCGGCGCAGCGTCTTGTCCGTCGACGGTATCTCCTTGCCGGCCGTCTTAGCCCCCGGCACCAGCGCCTTGACCGACTTGGCGGAGAGGGTGCCGCACGGCGAGGGGGCGGCGGTGTACGTCTTGGACGCGGCGGCCGTCGCGGGGGCGTCCGGCGCCTCCTCCTCGGTCCGCTGCGCGGCCGTACGGTCCTCGGGGGCCGGTGTCGCGTCGGGTCCGGACGACAGCGCCCAGCCCGCCGTGGCGAGCACGACGACGGGTGACAGGCGCGCGGTGAGAGCGAGCGGCAAGGGAAGTGAACGCACGGCGCACTTTTCGTGGGGGACGGTGCGGAGGGGGTCCGCACAGCGGACGGGACGCCAGTGTCACACGACTCTCCGTGAGGCGGAAGGGTCAACTCGCTCCGTGCCGACGCCATCACGGAAGAGGCCCGAACGCCGGGGGTCCTGGGCGAGTTGCGGAGCCTCCAGGGCGGTTCGGGCGGAAAGTGAGCTTTCGGCACGGTCCACGGCGATGAAGGCCCCGCAGGCGATCAGGTGCACCAGGCGAGTGGGGCGCGGTCGCGGGCGCCCAGCCTGGTCATGGCCCTCGCCTACGAGCCGGGGCCCGTGGCGCCGCGCGGCGCCTCCTCGGGCTGCGCGCCGCGCTCGCCCCCGAACGCCGCGAGGATCCGCTCGGCGGCCAGCGTCGCCGTCAACTCGCCGTCCCTGACCCGCTGTTCCAGCACCGGCGCCAGGGAACGGACCGCCGGGTCCGCGTGGAGGCGGCCCAGCAGTTCGTCACGGACCATGGTCCACGTCCAGTCGACCTGCTGGTCGCGGCGCTTGGCGGCGAGCCGGCCCGTGGAGTCCAGCAGCGCCCGGTGCTGCTCCAGACGCTCCCAGACGGCGTCCAGACCGATCGACTCACGCCCGCTGCAGTGCAGCACGGGCGGCGTCCAGACGGCGTCCTTGCCGTGCATCAGGCGCAATGCGCCCGCCAGTTCCCGCGCGGCCGCCCTGGCGTCCCGCTCGTGCGGGCCGTCCGCCTTGTTCACGGCGAGGACGTCGGCCAGCTCCAGCACGCCCTTCTTGATGCCCTGCAGCTGGTCGCCGGTGCGGGCCAGCGTCAGCAGCAGGAAGGAGTCGACCATGTTCGCCACGGCCGTCTCCGACTGGCCGACGCCGACCGTCTCCACCAGCACCACGTCGTAGCCCGCGGCCTCCATCACCACGATGGACTCCCGCGTGGCCTTGGCGACCCCGCCGAGCGTCCCGGCCGTGGGGGAGGGGCGGATGAAGGCCGCCGGGTCGACCGCCAGCCGCTCCATCCGCGTCTTGTCGCCCAGGATGGACCCGCCCGTCCGGCTGGACGAGGGGTCGACCGCCAGCACCGCCACCCGGTGCCCGAGACCCGTCAGCATCGTGCCGAACGCGTCGATGAACGTGGACTTGCCGACGCCCGGAACCCCGCTGACCCCGATCCGCCGCGCCCGACCGCTGTGCGGCAGCAGCTCGGTCAGCAACCGCTGGGCCAGCGCCCGGTGCTGCGGCCGGGTCGACTCGACGAGGGTGATGGCGCGCGCGACGATCGCCCGCTTCCCGTCGAGCACGCCCTTCACATACGCGTCGACGTCGATCACAGCTCGTGCCCGAGTCCGTCCGCCAGCCGCCGCACCAGGTCGTACGCCGCGTCAGGGATGACCGTGCCGGGCGGGAAGACCGCCGCCGCGCCCATCTCGAGCAGCGTCGCGACGTCCTGCGGCGGGATGACCCCGCCGACCACGATCATGATGTCCTCGCGGCCCTCCTCGGTCAGCGCCTCCTTGAGCGCCGGTACGAGGGTGAGGTGCCCGGCCGCCAGCGACGACACCCCGACGATGTGCACGTCCGCCTCGACGGCCTGCCGGGCGACCTCGGCGGGCGTCTGGAACAGCGGGCCGACGTCGACGTCGAAACCGAGGTCGGCGAACGCGGTCGCGATCACCTTCTGGCCGCGGTCGTGGCCGTCCTGGCCCATCTTGGCGACCAGGATGCGCGGGCGGCGGCCCTCGGCCTCCTCGAAGTCCGACACGAGGGTGCGGGTGCGGTCCACGGCGGGCGACTCCCCGGCTTCGTTGCGGTACACGCCGGTGATGGTACGGATCTGGCTCGCGTGCCGCCCGTACACCTTCTCCAGGGCGTCGGAGATCTCGCCGACGGTGGCCTTCGCGCGGGCCGCTTCCACGGCCAGCTCCAGCAGGTTCCCCTCGCCGCCGGCCGCCCGCGTCAGCGCGTCCAGCGCGTCCCGGCAGGCCGTCTCGTCCCGCTCCTCGCGCAGCCGCCGCAGCTTGGCGATCTGCTGGGCGCGCACCGAGGAGTTGTCGACCTTGAGCACGTCGATCTGCTCGTCGCTGTCGACGCGGTACTTGTTGACGCCGATGACCGGCTGGCGCCCGGAGTCGATGCGCGCCTGGGTGCGGGCCGCCGCCTCCTCGATGCGCAGCTTCGGGATACCGGCGTCGATCGCCTTGGCCATGCCGCCGGCCGCCTCGACCTCCTCGATGTGCTGCCAGGCGCGGCGTGCGAGGTCGTACGTCAGCTTCTCCACGTAGGCGCTGCCGCCCCACGGGTCGATGACCCGGGTGGTGCCCGACTCCTGCTGGAGCAGCAGCTGCGTGTTGCGGGCGATGCGCGCCGAGAAGTCGGTCGGCAGGGCCAGCGCCTCGTCGAGCGCGTTGGTGTGCAGCGACTGCGTGTGCCCCTGCGTCGCCGCCATCGCCTCGACGCAGGTGCGTGTGACGTTGTTGAACACGTCCTGTGCGGTCAGCGACCAGCCCGACGTCTGCGAATGGGTGCGCAGCGACAGCGACTTGGAGTTCTTCGGGTCGAACTGCTTCACCAGTTTCGCCCACAGCAGGCGCGCCGCGCGCAGCTTGGCGACCTCCATGAAGAAGTTCATGCCGATCGCCCAGAAGAACGACAGCCGGGGCGCGAACGCGTCGACGTCCAGGCCCGCTTCACGTCCGGCCCGGATGTACTCGACGCCGTCCGCGAGCGTGTACGCCAGCTCCAGGTCGGCCGTCGCCCCGGCCTCCTGGATGTGGTAACCGGAGATGGAGATCGAGTTGTAGCGGGGCATCCGCTGCGAGGTGTACGCGAAGATGTCGGAGATGATCCGCATCGACGGCTTCGGCGGATAGATGTAGGTGTTGCGGACCATGAACTCCTTCAGAATGTCGTTCTGAATGGTCCCGGCCAGCTTCTCGGGCGGTACGCCCTGCTCCTCCGCCGCCACGATGTACAGCGCGAGCACGGGAAGCACCGCGCCGTTCATCGTCATCGACACGGTCATCTTGTCCAGCGGGATGCCGTCGAACAGCTGCCGCATGTCGTAGATCGAGTCGATCGCCACGCCCGCCATGCCGACGTCACCGGTCACGCGCGGGTGGTCGCTGTCGTACCCCCGGTGCGTGGGCAGGTCGAAGGCCACCGACAGGCCCTTCTGACCGGCCGCCAGATTGCGCCGGTAGAACGCGTTGGACTCCTCGGCGGTGGAGAAGCCCGCGTACTGGCGGATCGTCCAGGGCTGGTTGACGTACATCGTCGGGTACGGGCCGCGCAGATACGGCGCCACACCCGGGTACGTGCCCAGGAAGTCCAGGCCCTCCAGGTCACGCCCGGTGTACAGCGGCTTGACCGCGATGCCCTCGGGCGTCTCCCACAGCGGCTCGTCCCCGCCGGTGGCCTGCTTGACGGCCGTACGCCACTCGTCGGAGCCGCCCGCCGCGTCCGGGGTCCCCAGTTCGATCCCGGTGAAGTCGGGGATTCCCATCAGGACACTCCCATGCGGTCGAGGGTGGCGGACAGGACGGCGACGGCGTCACAGCCCGCGAAGACATGGCCGTCGACGCCGGGGTGGTCCCCGGGCCGCCCGGCGAGGAACACATGCGAGGCGCCGGCCGCCTTCAGCCGCCCGGCGGCCTCGGCCGCCTGCTCCTCGTACACGGCGTCGCTGGAGCACAGGCACGCCTCGGTGGCGCCGCTCTCCTCGAAGGTGCCCTCGGTGACGGGCTCGATGCCGCCGGCCTGGAAGAGGTTCGAGGCGAAGGTCAGGCGCGTGGTGTGGGCCGCGGCCGGGCCGAGCGCAGCCAGGTAGATCCGCGGCCGGGCGCCGGTCGCGGCCAGATGCGCGTCGGACCGGGCGCGCAGCGCCTCGTACGCCTCGTCGCGGCGCACGCGCGGCAGGCCCCCGGACGGCGGCTCGGGCGCGGGCTCGCGCACCACGGGCTGCTCGGCGAGATGCGGGAACTCGCTGACACCGGTGACCGGTTCGCGGCGCTTCGCCAGCTTGCCGGTGCGCGCCTCCCAGGTGGCGGCCAGGTCGTCCCGCAGCCGGCCCGAGCGCAGCGCGGCGGCCTGGCCGCCCGCCTGTTCGATCTGCCGGAAGAACTCCCAGCCCGCGTGGGCGAGTTCGTCCGTCAGCCGCTCCACGTACCAGGAGCCGCCCGCCGGGTCGATGACCCGGGCCAGGTGGGACTCCTCGATGAGGATGGTCGAGGTGTTGCGCGCGATGCGCCGCGCGAACGCGTCGGGCAGGCCCAGCGCGTGGTCGAAGGGCAGCACCGTCACCGAGTCGGCGCCGCCGACGCCGGCCGCGAGCGTGGCGACCGTCGTGCGCAGCATGTTCACCCACGGGTCGCGGCGCGTCATCATCACCGGCGAGGTGACGGCGTGCTGCACCTGGGCGCTGGGCGCCCCGGACACCTCGGTCACCCGCGCCCACATGCGGCGCGCCGCCCGCAGCTTGGCAATGGTCAGGAACTGGTCGGCGGTGGCCGCGTAGCGGAACTCCAGCTGGGCGGCGGCCTGTTCGACCGTCAGGCCGGCCTCGGTGAGCTCGCGCAGATACGCCACACCGGTCGCCAGCGCGGAACCGAGCTCCTGCGCGGCCGAGCCGCCGGCCTCGTGGTACGGCAGGGCGTCCACGGTCAGCGCCCGCAGCCCCGGGTACTCCTCGGCGCACCGCCGGGCCAGCACGGCGGCCGGCGCGAACGGGAGGGACGTGCCGGTGCGGGCCTCGTGGCCGAGCGGGTCGGCGCCGAGGTTGCCGCGCGCCGCGTCCTTGGCGACGCCGCGCTCCGCGTACAGGTCCAGCAGGGCGTGTGCGGCGGTCTCCGTCCCGGCGCCCGCGTCCAGGACGACCGGGGCGAGGTCGAGGTAGACGCCGTCGAGGGCCCGGCCGAGGGAGGACACCGGGATGCCGGCGTCGCCGAGGACCAGCCAGAGCGAGGTGACGCCGTTCTCCAGGTCCGCCAGCACCACGCCGTCCGCGGCCGTGGTGTGCCGCTGCCGTACGTCCCAGCCGCCGGCCGTGTTGCCCTCGGGGCGCCCGCCCCGGACGAACGGGGTGAAGCCGGGCAGGCCGGGGTCGGGCGCGGCGTCGCGCGCGGTGTACAGGGGGCGGGAGCGCATCCCGTCCTCGAGTGGGGTGGACAGGGCGTCCTCGGCAGCCGTCCCCGACACGTCCTTGCCCGCCTTGCGCAGCACACCCTCCACCAGGTGTTGCCACTGCTCATGGGTTGCGTCAGGGAACTCGGCGGCCAGCGAGAGCCCGTCGTCAGGCAGGACCGTCATGCTCGGATGCTAGGTCAGATCGCCAAAGGAGCAGCAGGGGGCACGGCTGTGACCTTGCCCTCTTCCAGATTGTGACCTGCGTCTCCGCACTCCTCCGCGGCCTGCGCGGGCACGACGGAGGAGCCGCTCGCGGCCCCGACTTGATAGCCTCGCGGAGCTGGTCGAGCCCCTTGCGGGGCCAGGGAATCCGGTGCGAATCCGGAACTGACGCGCAGCGGTGAGGGGGACGGGCGGGGCAGGCACGCCACTGGGAGACCGGGAAGGCGCCCCGCCGGGACGAACCCGAGTCCGAAGACCTGCCGGCACCTCCGCGCCACCGGGCGGGGAGGACCTCCGCAGGCCGGCTCCGCGTACGAGCCCCGACCCGAAGGCAGTCATGCCCGTACCCCCGCCCCCGCCGTCGTCCGAGCCGCCGCTCCCGGACCGGCGCCCCCCGTCCCCGCCCTGCCGGGTCGTGCTCTGCCGGGACTGCTGCTGCGGCAGCCCGAAGGTGGCCGGTGTGGACCATGCCCGTCAGGCCGCCCGGCTGAGGGACAGCGTGCCCGTACGCGTCTCGGACTGCCTCGACGTCTGCGACCACGCCAACGTGGTCGTCGTCCAGCCCTCCGCCGCGGCGCGGGCGGCGGGCGCCCGCCCGGTCTGGCTCGGCCTCGTCAACGATCCGGACGCCACCGAGGACGTCATCGCCTGGGTCCGGGCGGGTGGCCCCGGCGTCGCCCCCTGCCCGGAGATCCTCGACCTCCACACCTTCCCCCCGCCCTCGTCCCGCGCCCCCGGGAACGGCTGACCATCCGCTCGTCGCGGCGGTGACGGGTTCAGGCGTCATCCTGGCGGCGTCGCGCGCAGGTGGTCGCCCACCGGTGCGGGCAGGCCGGCGAGAGTCCGCGTGGGGTGGCGGCCCGGGTCAGGCGGCCTGGCCCGGTCCGCCCGACCTCCACACCTTCACGCCACCCTCGCTCCACGCCCCCATGAACGGTTGAACATCGAACGGGCGGTCACCTGATACCTCCGAGGATGCCCCGGCCTTCAGGCCTGGAGGAATCGGACCCCTGCGGAGCAGGGCGAGGAAGGAGCCATCGCCGTCAGGGCGATTGGTCGTCGCCGTCCATGGTGGTGAGGGCGACCTCAAGCAGATGCAGGATCTCGGAGTTGACCGAAGCCCAGCCGCTCCCGGCCACGGGCCGTGTCCTCGGCGTGGACTGGGGCGTCAAGGAGACCGCGACCACCACGTCCGACGCCCACGACCTCCCCCACACCCAGCATGGGAAGAACGCCGCACACAAACTCGCCTGCTACCAGCGGATGATGGCCCGCCGCAAGCCCGCACGCGGGCAGGCCGCGTCCAAGGGCTACCGGCAGGCGCAGCTGCGGGCCGCGAAGCTGCACAAGAAGGTCGCCCGGCAGCGGCAGGACACCGCCCGCAAATGGGCCAAGTCCGTGGTCCGCGACCACGATGCGATCGCCGTCGAGGACTTCCGGCCGAAGTTCCTCGCCAAGTCCACGATGGCGCGCAAGGCGGCGGACGCCGCGATCGGCGCCACCAAGACCGCCCTGATCGAGATGGGTCGCAAGCACGGGCGGGACATCCGCCTCGTCAATCCCGCACATACCACCATGGACTGCGCGTCGTGCGGAGCGAGAACCAAGCACGCACTTCCTCTTTCGGAACGTACCCACACCTGCACCGCGTGCGGAGTCGTATCCCCCAGGGACAAGAACTCCGCCCGCGTGATGCTCGTCCGGGCTGGTCTCAACCCGGCTGGTGCCGAGGGCGTAAGACCTCCGGGAGCGCTGCTCCCGGAGGCAGCCTGAGCCAGGAATCCCCTCCCTTCAGGGAGGGGAGGATGTCAAGGAAGATCGGACGGACCCGTCCGCGCCGACCGCGAGGTGACGCCCGCCATGTTCACCACCCGTCCCACCCTCCAGGGCACCTTCGGCATGGTGTCCTCCACCCACTGGCTGGCCTCGCAGTCCGCGATGGCGGTCCTCGAGCGCGGCGGCAACGCCTACGACGCCGCCGTGGCCGGCGCGTTCGTGCTGCACGTCGTCGAACCGCACCTGAACGGGCCGGCCGGCGAGGTGCCGATCCTCCTCGCCCCGGCGGGCGGCGAGGTGCGGGTGCTGTGCGGCCAGGGCGTCGCCCCCGCGGGCGCGACCGTCAGCCACTACCGGGGCCTCGGCCTGGACCTCGTCCCCGGCACCGGACCGCTGGCCGCCGCCGTGCCCGGCGCCTTCGACGCCTGGATGGTCCTGCTGCGCGACCACGGCACCCTGGCACCCGCCGACGTCCTGGAGTACGCCATCGGCTACGCCGAGCACGGACACGCGCCCGTGGAGCGCGTCGGCGAGACCGTGGAGACGGTGCGCGAGCTGTTCGAGACCGAGTGGACCTCCTCCGCCGAGGTGTACCTGCCGGACGGCGAGCCGCCCCGGCCCGGCACGCTCTTCCGCAACCCGGCGCTCGCCGCCACCTGGAAACGCCTGCTCGACGAGATCGCCGGAGCTGGCGACCGGGTCGCACGGATCGAGGCCGCGCGCGCGGTGTGGCGCACCGGGTTCATCGCCGAGGCGCTGGTCCGGCAGGCGAACCGGCCCACCCTCGACACCAGCGGCGAGCGCCACACCGGCACCCTCACGGCCGACGACCTGGCTGCCTGGTCCGCGACCTACGAGGCGCCGGCGACGTACGACTGGAACGGCTGGACCCTGTGCAAGGCCGGGCCCTGGAGCCAGGGCCCGGTGCTCCTCCAGCAGCTCGCCCTGCTCCCGGACGAACTGCCCCCGTACGGGTCCGCGGACTACGTCCACCTGCTCATCGAGTGCTGCAAGCTGGCCATGGCCGACCGGGAGGCCTGGTACGGCGACGCCGCCGAGGTGCCCCTCGCCGACCTGCTGTCCGACGCCTACAACGCCGGCCGCCGCCGGCTGGTGGGCGACACGGCCTCCTTCGAGCTGCGGCCCGGCAGCCCCGGCGGCCGCACGCCGAGGCTCGGCGCACACGCGCGGGGCGCGGCCGTCGCCGCACCCGGCTCCGTGCCCGGCGCCGGGGAGCCGACGATCGCCGAGTCGCCCCGGTCCCCGGTGCCGGGCGAGCCCGAGGTGGCCGCCGACGGCAGCACCCGCGGCGACACCTGCCACCTCGACGTCGTCGACCGGTGGGGCAACATGGTCGCGGCCACCCCGAGCGGCGGCTGGCTGCAGTCCAACCCCGTGGTGCCCGAACTCGGCTTCCCGCTCGGCACGCGGCTGCAGATGACCTGGCTGGAGGAGGGCCTGCCGAGCTCCCTGACGCCGGGACGGCGCCCCCGCACCACGCTCACCCCCACCATCGCGCTGCGCGACGGTGAGCCCGTGCTGGCCTTCGGCACCCCCGGCGGGGACCAGCAGGACCAGTGGCAGCTGCACTTCTTCCTCGCCGTCGCCCTGCGCGGCCGGGTCCGCGGCGGCCTCGACCTCCAGGGCGCCATCGACGCCCCGAACTGGCACAACGACAGCTTTCCCGGATCGTTCCACCCGCGCGGCACGCGGCCCGGGAGCGTCACCGTGGAGGCCCGCACCGACCCCGCGGTGGTGGACGCGCTGCGGCGGCGCGGCCACGACGTCGCGGTCGGCGACGCCTGGTCGGAGGGCCGCCTGTGCGCGGTCGCGCGCGACCCCGGCACCGGGGTCCTGTCCGCCGCGGCGAACCCGCGCGGCATGCAGGGCTACGCCGTCGGACGCTGAGGGGACCGGGTGGCGTCCGCCCCGCGCGTTCACCGGGAGGCCGTCCGCAGGTCACCCGGCGGGCGGGCGCTGTCAGCGGCGCGTGTTCTCATGGACGGGTGATCGAAGACAACGAAACCATCGAAGAGTTTCTCGCCCAGCACGCCACCGACGTGGAGGACGCCGTCCGCAAGGCGGCGGCCGCCGAGATCATGCCCCGCTTCCGCCGGCTCGCCGACCACGAGGTCGACCGCAAGAGCGGGCCGCACGACCTGGTGACCGACGCCGACCGGCTCGCCGAGCGGTACCTCACGGAAGCCCTCGGTGCCCTCCTGCCCGGCTCGGTCGTCGTCGGCGAGGAGGCGGTGCACGCCGACCCGTCCGTGTACGACGCGATCCGCGGCGACGCCCCGGTGTGGATCGTCGACCCCGTCGACGGCACCCGGCAGTTCGTGCACGGCGACACCGGCTTCTGCACCCTGGTCGCCCTCGCCCGGCACGGCGAGGTGCTCGCCTCCTGGACCTACGCGCCCGCCCTCGACCAGCTGGCCACCGCCGTCAGGGGCCAGGGCGCCTTCCTCGACGGCGAGCGGCTGCGCGCCGGAGCCCCGGACCCCGGCCGCGACCTGCGGGTCGCCACCTCCCACCCGGACTTCACCACCGACGAGCAGAAGCGGTCCCTCCTCGGCCTGTGGACCGACGGGGTCGCCCCGCGCGCGTGCGGATCGGCCGGCCTGGAGTATCTGGCCGTCGCGCGCGGCGACTTGGACGCCACCGCCTTCGGCTGGGAGGCGGCCTGGGACCACGCGGCCGGCCTGCTGCTCGTGGAGGAGGCGGGCGGCGCCCACCTGACGCACACGGGCGAGCCGTTCCGTATCACCGGGGGCAACGCCCTGCCGTTCACGACCGCCCGCGACGCGGCCACGGCACGGCGGGTGGCGGGACTCCTGTCCGGCGGAGCGCGCCACGCGGCGTAGGAATAGAGTCGGCCGCGGGGGAGCGGAGGTGGGGCGTCGGAGCCCCGGCCTATCCTGATCTCCCTAGGCCGCCGCCTGACGAAGGGGTCCGAACGTGCCGTCGATGCTCGACGCAGTCGTGGTGGGGGCGGGACCGAACGGCCTGACCGCCGCCGTGGAGCTGGCCCGCCGCGGTTTCTCCGTGGCCGTGTTCGAGGCCCGGGACACCGTCGGCGGCGGGGCCCGCACGGAGGAGCTGACGCTCCCCGGCTTCCGGCACGACCCGTGCTCGGCCGCCCACCCCCTCGGCATCAACTCGCCCGCGTTCCGGGCGATGCCGCTCGACCGCTACGGGCTCCAGTGGCTGCACGCCGAGCTGCCGATGGCCCATCCCTTCCCCGACGGCACGGCCGCCGTGCTGTCCCGGTCCGTCGCCGAGACGGCCGCCTCCTTCGGTCCGCGCGACGCGGGGACGTACCGCAGGCTGGTCGCCCCGTTCCTGTCCAAGTGGGACACGCTCGCACGGGACTTCATGTCGCTGCCCCTCACCGCGCTGCCCCGGGACCCGGTGACCCTCGCCCGGTTCGGTCTGACTGGGCTGCCGCCGTCGACCTGGCTGATGCGCCGCTTCCGCGACGAGCGGGCGCGGGCCCTGTTCTCCGGCCTGGTCGCCCATGTGATGGCGCCGCTGAGCGGCTTCGCGACCGGCGCCATCGGCCTGGTCTTCGCCCTCGCGGCGCACGCCCGTGGCTGGCCCGTGGCCCGGGGCGGCTCCCAGTCCATCTCCGACGCCCTCACCGCCTACCTCGAGGATCTCGGCGGTGCCGTGCACACGGACTTCGAGGTGAAGCGACTCGACGACCTGCCGCCCGCGCGGGCGTACGTCTTCGACACCTCGCCCACCGCGCTGGCCCGGATCGCGGGCTTCGGCCGTTACTACGAGAACTACCGGTACGGCTCCGGAGTCTTCAAGATCGACTACGCGCTGGACGGCCCGGTGCCCTGGACCGCCCCGGAGGCCCGGCGGGCCGGCACCGTGCAGATCGGCGCGGACAGCGCGGAGATCGGGGCGGCACTGCGGGCCGCGTCGCGGGAAGGACGCGCACCCGACCGGCCGTTCATGATCACCGTGCAGCCCAGCGTCGCCGACCCCACCCGCGCCCCCGAGGGCAAGCACGTCTTCTGGGCCTACGGCCATGTCCCCAACGGCTGGACCGGCGACCTCACGGACGCCCTGGAACGCCAACTGGAGCGCTTCGCGCCCGGGTTCCGCGACCGGGTCCTCGCCCGCGCCACGGCCGGCCCGGCCGAACTCGCCGCCCGCAACGCCAACTACGTCGGCGGCGACATCGGCACCGGCGCCGCCACCGGACTCCAGCTTCTGCTGCGCCCCAAGCTCTCGCTGTTCCCGTACCGCACCCCGCACCCCGCGATCTACCTCTGCTCGTCCGCGACCCCGCCCGGCCCGGGCGTGCACGGCATGTCGGGGCACAACGCGGCCAAAGCGGTCTGGCGGCGCCTGCGCCAGGAGCCCTGACCCGCGGGCCCGGCCCTGCGAGGACCTGCTCCCACCTGCTAGGAAGGGGGCATGACCACCATCGGACTCGTACAGGGCGACATCACCCGCGAGGCGGCCGACGCGCTCGTCAACGCCGCGAACTCCTCCCTGCTCGGCGGAGGCGGGGTGGACGGCGCCATCCACCGGCGCGGCGGCCCCGAGATCCTCGCCGAGTGCCGTGCGCTGCGGGCCTCCCGGTACGGCAAGGGCCTGCCGACCGGGCAGGCGGTCGCCACCACGGCGGGGGAGCTGCCGGCGCGCTGGGTGATCCACACGGTGGGCCCCGTCTGGTCCTCCGGCGAGGACCGCTCGGACCTGCTGGCCTCCTGCTACCGCGAGTCGCTGCGCGTCGCCGACGAACTCGGCGCCCGCACGGTCGCCTTCCCCGCCATCTCCACGGGCATCTACGGCTGGCCCATGGACGACGGCGCCCGGATCGCGGTGGAGACCGTCAGGGCGGCTGCGACCGCCGTCGAGGAGGTGCGGTTCGTGCTCTTCGACACGGCCGCGTACGAGGCGTTCGCCCGGCGGCTGGAGGCGTGAACACCGTCCGCGGCTGATCCGTACCCCTCCCCGTGGAGACGCACCGGACGCACCAGGCACCCGTGAGGAATCGAGGACGCGGCGACCGCAGGGGCGGCGCGGGCCGCCGCGGGGCCGCCGGACCGGTCGCGATCGCCGGCGGTCTGGCGCCGCTGCTCCTGGCCACCGCGTGCGCCGGGGGCGACGCCGGTCCCGGCGCCGCGTCGAGCGGCCCGCCGAAGGTCTCCGCCACCGAGGCCGGGGTGGTGGCACCGGCGAAGGTCGAGGTGATCGCCGGCCTCACCGGGTGCCAGGTGAGGATCAGGACCGAGGCCGACGAACTGCGCGAGGGCGTCTGCCGGACGAAGCGGGGCGACTACCTCGTCACGACGTTCCCCGAGGAGAGGCTGAAGCGGGACTGGCTGGACGCGGCCGCCGTCTACGGCGGCACGTACCTGGTCGGCACCCGCTGGGTGGTCAGCGCCGAGCCCGCCGTGCTGGAGCGGCTGCGGCCCCGGCTGGGCGGCAGCATCGAGCGACCGCGCGGCATCGGCCCGAGCATCCCCGCGTCCCCCTGAGGCGATCCGCCGGTTCACAGCCCAGCCGACGTCCCTGTCGGATTCTCGCCAGCGCACGCCCGCCCGCGTCCCCGATGCTGGACCCATGAACCAGGGGATGCACACCGACGTCGAGCGCTGCGTGCGCGCCGTGCGGTCGAAGGACGCCCGCTTCGACGGGTGGTTCTTCACGGCGGTCGTCACGACCGGGATCTACTGCCGGCCCAGCTGCCCCGCGGTCCCGCCCCGGCCCGCGAACATGCGGTTCCTGCCGAGCGCCGCCGCCTGCCAGCAGGCCGGCTTCCGCGCCTGCAAGCGGTGCCGCCCCGACACCAGCCCCGGCTCGCCCGAGTGGAACCAGCGCGCCGACCTCGTGGCACGCGCCATGCGGCTGATCGCCGACGGCGTCGTGGACCGCGAGGGCGTCCCCGGCCTCGCCGCTCGCCTCGGCTACAGCACCCGGCAGATCGAGCGCCAGCTCCTCGCCGAGCTCGGCGCCGGCCCGCTCGCCCTGGCCCGTGCGCAGCGTGCCCAGACCGCGCGGCTCCTCATCGAGACGACGTCCCTGTCCATGGCGGACATCGCCTTCGCGGCCGGCTTCGCCTCCGTGCGCACCTTCAACGACACCGTCCGCGAGGTCTTCGCCCTCGCCCCGACCGACCTGCGCGCCCGGGCACCCCGTTCCGCCCAGGGCGGCACCGCGGGCGTCCTCACCCTGCGCCTGCCGTTCCGCGCCCCCCTCAACCCCGACAACCTCTTCGGGCACCTCGCGGCGACCGCCGTGCCCGGCGTCGAGGAGTGGCGGGACGGCGCGTACCGGCGCACGCTCCGGCTGCCCTACGGCCACGGCATCGTGGCGCTGAGCCCGCGCCCCGACCACATCGCCTGCCGCCTCACCCTCAGCGACCTGCGCGACCTCACCGTCGCGACCAGCCGGTGCCGGCGGATGCTCGACCTGGACGCCGATCCGGTCGCCGTCGACGACCAGCTGCGCACCGACCCGGTGCTCGCGCCGCTGGTCGGCAAGGCACCCGGACGCCGGGTCCCGCGCACGGTCGACGAAGCCGAGTTCGCCGTACGCGCCGTGCTCGGGCAGCAGGTCTCCACGGCGGCCGCCCGCACCCACGCGGCCCGCCTGGTCACCGCGCACGGCGAGCCGGTGGACGACCCCGACGGCGGCCTCACGCACCTCTTCCCGGAGCCCGCCGCCCTGGCATCCGTCGACTCCGAGGCACTGGCGATGCCGCGCAGCCGGCGCACCACCCTCACGACCCTGGTCCGCGGACTCGCCGACGGCGACATCCGCCTGGGTCCCGACAGCGACTGGCCCGAGACCCGGGCCAAGCTGCTGTCCCTGCCGGGCTTCGGCCCCTGGACCGTCGACGTCGTCGCGATGCGCGCCCTCGGCGACCCCGACGCCTTCCTCCCCACCGACCTCGGCGTCCGCCGCGCCGCCCGGGAGCTGGGCCTGCCGTCCACCCCGGCGGCCCTCACCGCCCGCGCCGCCGCCTGGCGGCCCTGGCGGGCGTACGCCGTCCAGTACCTGTGGGCGACGGACAGCCACCCCATCAACGTCCTCCCCGCATAAGGAGAAACCGGTGCGACAGCACACCGTCGTCGACAGCCCGTACGGCCCGCTCACCCTCGTCGCCGACGACGGCGTCCTGTGCGGGCTGTACATGACCGACCAGCGCCACCGCCCCGCCGAGGAGACCTTCGGCCCCCGCGACGCGACGCCGTTCGCCTTGGCCGAGGAACAACTCGAGGCCTACTTCGCGGGCGGGCTGCGGGAGTTCACCCTGCCGCTGCGCCTCACGGGCACCCCGTTCCAGCGCAGCGTCTGGGACGCGCTGCGCACCATCCCCTACGGCGAGACCCGCACCTACGGCCAACTCGCCGACGCCCTCGGCAAGAAGGGCGCCTCCCGCGCCGTCGGCCTCGCCAACGGCAGAAACCCGATCGGCATCATCGTCCCCTGCCACCGCGTCGTCGGCGCGTCCGGCGCCCTCACCGGCTACGGCGGCGGCCTCCCCCGCAAACAACGCCTCCTGGCCTTCGAGAGCGGGGCGGCACTGTTCTGACGTCCGGCTCAGGCGTCCTTTCCGATCCGTCGCAGCAGCTCCGGCAGCGCCGTCCCGATCGGTTCCCGTACGACCTCGTCGGCCAGGTCGTCGTACGGGGTCGGTTCGGCGTTGACGACGATCAGGCGGGCGCCGTGGTCGGCGGCCACGCCCGCGAGGCCGGCGGCGGGCTGGACCTGGAGGCTGGAGCCGACCGCGACGAAGACCTGGCACGCCTTGGTGATCGCGACCGCCTGGCCGAGGACCTCCGGGTCGAGCCGTTCGCCGAACATCACGGTCGCGGACTTCAGGACGCCCCCGCACTCCAGGCACGGCGGGTCGTCCTCGCCGGCGTCGACCCGGGCCAGCACGTCGGCCATGGGGGAGCGGGCGTGGCACTTGGTGCACACCACCTGCCGTTCGGTGCCGTGCAGCTCCAGGACCTTGCGGTCGGGCAGGCCGGCGAGCTGGTGCAGCCCGTCCACGTTCTGCGTGAGCACCCGCACCGGCACCCCCGACCGCTCCAGCTCGGCCACCGCCCGGTGCGCCGCGTTGGGCTCGGGGCGCCGGGCGTGGTTCTCCCGCCGCATCAGCCAGGACCGGCGCCGGATGTCCGGGTCGGCCATGTAGTACTCGTACGTCACGAGCTTCTCGGCGTCGGGGTCGCGCCGCCACAGGCCGTTCGGCCCGCGGTAGTCGGGGATGCCCGAGTCGGTCGAGATGCCGGCACCGCTGAGCAGGGCCACGAGGGGCTTGGTCATGCGGCCGAGGGTAGGGCGGGCGCCGGGAACGCGGCGAATGGATATTCGAGCGAGCACCCCGTACGCCGGGCGGCCCGGTGCTAGCGTTCCGGCATGGCCAAGGTCACCGTCTCGCTCGATGCCGAACTCGTCGTCGAGGCCATGGTCCTCGCGGGTGTCGGCAGCCCCCAGGACGCCGTCGAACTCGTCCTGCGCGACTACGTCCAGCGCGGTCACCGCACCGAGGCGCGGGTCGCCGAGCGCGACGACGCGCTGCGCGAGGTGGACGCCCGCCCCCGGGACGTCGAGGGCTGAGTCCGGCTCAGGCCACTCGCTCCCCGTTCTCCAGCTCCACCGGCCCCGTGCCGTCCGCCAGGGCGTCCAGCGCGGCCAGGACGCGGCGGCCCAGGGCGCCCGGCAGATGGCCGGTCACCTCCTCGCGGGGGACCAGCCGCCAGGACAGCAGCTCCTCCTCCTGCAGCCGGATCGCCTTCAGCTCGTCCCCGGTGAGCACACCGCCGTCGTACAGATACGCCACCAGCGGCGGCCGTCCGGCGCCGTGCACCCAGTCCACCGCGAGCAGCCGGCCGAGCGCGCGGTCCAGGCCGATCTCCTCCAGCGTCTCGCGCCGCGCGCCCTGACGGGGCGTCTCGCCGTCGTCGGACTCGATCGTGCCGCCGGGCAGCGCCCAGCCCTCGCGATAGTTCGGCTCCACGAGCAGCACCCGCCCCTCCGCGTCACGGAAGAGGGCGGCGGCGCCCGCGAGGATGCGGGGGAGACTCGCGATGTACGCGGCGAAGTCCGGCGTCGAGGTCATCCAGGAAGAGTAACCAGGCCGGCCGCCGCCGAACGCGCCTCCCTCAGCCGCCCAGCTCCGCCAGCCGCACCGTCCGCTGCGCCAGCTCGCTGATCCGGGCGCCGTCGAACCCGAAGACCGCGCTGCGCACCGTGTCCTCCAACGGCTCCGTCCACTGGCCCGGGATCGCCGCGGCGCCGCTCAGCACACCGGCCACCGAGCCGGCCGTCGCCCCGTTGGAGTCGGTGTCCAGGCCCCCGCGCACGGTGAGCGTGATCGTGCGGGTGAAGTCGCCGTCGCCGTACAGCAGCCCCGCGGTGAGGACCGCCGCGTTCGGGACCGTGTGGATCCAGCCCAGGCCCGCCGTCTCCTCCGCCACCGTGCCGAGCGTGTCCTCCCACGACATCCGCGTCTCGTGCAGGGTCGCCACCCGGCGCACGGTGCGGGCGAGCCGGCTGATCGCCGGGATCACGCAGAGCGCCCGGTCCACGGCCTCGCGGATCGTGGACGCCGTGAACGCCGCCGCGATCAGGGCCGCCGCCCACATCGCCCCGTACACGCCGTTGCCGGTGTGCGAGAGCACCGCGTCCCGGCGGGCGAGGGACGCGGCGCGGGCGGGGGAGCCCGGGGAGGTCCAGCCGTAGACGTCGGCGCGGATCAGGGCGCCGATCCACTCCTGGTGCGGGTTGTCGTAGGTGGCGGTGAGCGGCGGTTTCAGACCGTTCGCGAGATTGCGGTACGCCGCCCGCTCCGCCGTGAACGTCTGGAGGTACGGCAGCCGCAGCAGCCACAGGTCGCCGACCTGCTCGGTGCTGAAGCCGAAGCCGTGCCGCTCCAGCAGGTCGAGGCCGAGGATCGCGTAGTCGACGTCGTCGTCGCGGCAACTGCCGTGGATACGGCCGCGCACACACTGCCGCCACTCGGGGCGCAGCGAGCGTCCGTCCTCCTCGTCGGCCGGCTCGGGCAGATAGTCCGTGAGCGGCAGGGCCGCCGCCCGGCGCAGATAGCGGTCGATCCGGTCCCGCGTCCACACATCGCCCTGCTCGACCGGTTTGCCGAGCATGTTGCCCGCGATCCGGCCCAGCCAGCCGCCGAGGACGCGGTCGGCGAGCTCCGGGTCCGTGTCCACAGAGGTCATAGGACCGGTCTACCCGATTCCGGCGGCCCACGCGCCCGGCACCCCCGGGGCGTCCCGTGCCCCGGCCGGGTCATGGCGGGTCCGGGGTGCCGCCGGTTAAGGTCGCAGCGGCGCGACTGGCCCCGACCTGTGCGGGGCTCGGAGAGCAAGGGGATACAAGTGACACAGCGCGTGCTCATCGCCGCGGACAAGTTCAAGGGTTCGCTCACGGCCGTGCAGGTCGCCGAGCGGGTCACCGCCGGTCTGCGCCGGGCCGCCCCGGGCGTGGAGGTCGAGGCCATGCCGGTCGCCGACGGCGGTGACGGCACCGTCGACGCGGCGGTCGCGGCCGGTTTCGAGCGGCGCGAGGTGCGGGTCGCCGGACCGCTCGGCGACGAGGTGACGGCGGCGTTCGCGCTGCGCGGCGACACCGCGGTCGTGGAGATGGCGGAGGCCAGCGGCCTCCAGCGGCTGCCCGCGGGCGTCCTCGCCCCCCGCACGGCGTCCACCTACGGCTCCGGCGAGCTGCTGCGGGCGGCCCTGGACGCCGGCGCCCGCACCCTCGTCTTCGGCGTCGGCGGCAGCGCCACCACGGACGGCGGCGCCGGGATGCTGAGCGCGCTCGGCGCCCGCCTGCTCGACGCGGACGGCGAGCCGGTGACACCCGGCGGGGGCGGACTCGCCGATCTGGCCACCGCCGACCTGTCCGGGCTGGACCCCCGGCTGGCCGAGGTCGACCTGGTGCTCGCCAGCGACGTCGACAACCCGCTGACCGGCCCGACGGGCGCGCCGGCCGTGTACGGCGCGCAGAAGGGCGCGTCCCCGGACGACGTGGCCGCCCTGGACGCGGCCCTCGCCCACTACGCCAAGGTCCTGGAGGCCGCCCTCGGTCCCCGGGCCGCCGAGCACGCCTCGGCGGCGGGCGCCGGAGCCGCCGGCGGCGTCGGGTACGGCGCCCTCCTGCTCGGCGCCCGCTTCCGGGCGGGCATCGCGGTCATGCTCGACGTCCTGGGTTTCGCGCCCGCCGTGGAGCGCGCCGACCTGGTGATCACCGGCGAGGGCTCGCTGGACGAGCAGACCCTGCACGGCAAGGCACCGGCCGGGGTGGCGGCGGCCGCGCGTGCCGCCGGCAAGGAGGTCGTGGCGGTCTGCGGCCGCCTCGCCCTGCCGCCGGAGGCACTCGGCCGGGCCGGGATCCGCCGTGCCTACCCGCTCACCGAGATCGAACCGGACGTGGTGAAGTGCATCGCGGACGCCGGGCCGATCCTGGAGCGGGTCGCCGAGCGGATCGGGCGGGACTTCCTCTGCTGAGGGCGGCCTAGACCGGCGTCAGGACACCCGCCGAGTCCCGGTAGTAGCTGCCGCTCGTGAGGCCCCACACCTTGTGCTTGTTGTGGAGCCACTGGAACGCGATGTCGTGCACGACCTCGGCGGGGCGCTCCCAGACCACGGAGTGTCCCGCACCCTCCAGCTCGAACATCAGCTTCTCGGGCCCCCCGATGGCCTTGTAGAGGGCCGGCACGGAGAAGCGCAGGGGCGGGGGAACCGGGACGTTCGGCTGGGTGTTGGCCGTCTTGTCCAGCTCTCCGTACACGATGGCGACGGGAACCCGGTCACCGAGGATGTAGTTGCCCAGCTCGTCCTGGTAGGGCACCGTCTCCTTGGTCCAGCCCCAGAAGTAGGGGTTCCGGAACCGGTGGATGCCCTCGTACACGCCGGGTGACAGCTCCTTGCCCCATCTGCTGCCGACGGGGTCGTTCGCCATCATGGCCTTCCACGCCGTGTGCTCCATGCCGGGCTCGCGTTGGGGCGGGTCGCCCTGCTCTCGGTCCCATGCCTTCACGAAGCCCTGCTTGTTGCTGACGAACATGGGGAAGCCGTACAGCGTGGGCGGGTCGGAGACCGGCAACTGGGTGTTCGGCGGGATCGCGAAGGGGTCCCCGAGGTCGCCCGACCACCGCCCGTCGGGCGGGAAGATGGGGGCGAGCAGGAACAGGCTCTTGACCATCTCGGGATGCTGGAGGGTGTAGGGCCCCATGGACGGTCCCGCGGCGGACCACCCGATGAAGTCCATCGGCTTGTTCCTGCCGGGCAGCGACCTGATGAAGTCGACCACGGTGGCCAGCTCCGCACATTCGCTCTCGGTGTTGCTCAGCTGGTGCGGGTACAGCGGCGGGCCGGTGTAAGGGGGCGACAGCGGGTTGGGGACGAGGACGTCGCGATGCGTGGGGCTGGCGTTGCGGGGCTCGTCCATCTTCGGGCGCGGCGACCGCCCGTTGCCCTGCAGGTCCACCATGAAGACGTCGTAGTGGTGCTTGGCCAGGTCCTGGGCCCAGTTGTAGTCGATCCCGGACCCGGGGACCGTCAGGTCGAATCCGGCGAGAACCGGCACGCTCCGGCCGTGGAGCATCAGCACCACCTCGTGCGGCTGGTTGCCCTGGGTGCCGTCGTACTCCCGGACGAAGAGGTGCACGGTGTCGCCCTCGTTCGCCGGAAGCTTCGATACGTGCGGGACCGCGTAGTCCTTGGGAGTGGGTGCAGCCATGGCTGATCTCCGATCCGTAAGAGGCGAGGAATCCCCATCCCCCCGAACTGGATGAATCCCTGTAAAATGCACCCCGATTCCCACCGTCCTACTGCGTCTCTCCCTCTGCAACTTGGCGCCCGGCAGGGCTGGTTGACCCGTCAAAGGCCAACGCCGTACGCCCTTGAACGTGAAACGGGTGTGGCCCGAGCCTCGAAGGCTCGGGCCACACCCGTTTCAGTTCTGACGAGGGTCAGGGCAGCTGCGCCGCCCGCGCCTCGCGCCGGTTGTCGCGGAAGTTGTTCACCCGGCGGGCCGTGGCGAACAGCGGGATCACCGCGCCCATCACCAGCTGGAGCGCGCAGCCCGTCTGGAGGAGCAGCTGACCGCTCGGGGCCTCGAACGCCCAGGCGGCGAGCAGACCCATGGACACGACGATCCAGGACAGCATCGCGATCGCGAGGCGGCCGCGCGGCTTCGGGTACTCGACCCGGCTCACCATCAGCCAGGCCGTGCCCAGGATCGCCAGGAGCGTCGCCACGAAGGGCAGCTCCAGCAGGACGATCGAGACCACCGTCAGCGCGCCGAACGGCGACGGCATCCCCTGGAACATTCCGTTGGGGACGGACACGCAGGAGAAGCGCGCCAGCCGCAGCACGACCGCCAGCAGCACCACGATCGCCCCGACCGCGGCCACTCTCTGGTGCGCGTCGTCGGCGACCATGCCGTAGACCAGGACGAAGTACGCCGGGGCCAGGCCGAAGCTGATCAGGTCGGACAGGTTGTCCAGCTCGGCACCCATCGGGGACGAGCGCAGCTTGCGTGCGACCAGGCCGTCGAACAGGTCGAAGACCGCCGCGCAGAGCATCAGGATGACCGCCGTGGCCGCGCTGTGGCGGGCCATGCCGGACTCCTGGCTCCCCGTGAGGTGCGGGATCAGGATGCCGGTGGTGGTGAAGTACACCGCCATGAAGCCGCACGTGGCGTTGCCGAGGGTGAGGGTGTCCGCTATCGACAGGCGCAGAGAGAGCGGCATCTCCTCCTCTTCGTCGACCTCGTCGGCACCCGGCACCCAGCCCGGTTGTGTCTCTGGATCAATCACGGTCAATGCGAGTCACCCCAGCCACGGTCTTCTGCCCGACCTCGACCGCGACCTCCACGCCCTCCGGCAGGTAGATGTCGACACGGGAGCCGAAGCGGATCAGACCGATGCGGTCGCCCTGCTCGACCTTCGTGCCCTGCGGGATGTAGGGGACGATACGACGGGCCACGGCGCCGGCGATCTGGATCATCTCGATGTCGCCGAGTTCGGTGTCGAAATGCCAGACTACGCGCTCGTTGTTCTCGCTCTCCTTGTTGAACGCCGGCACGAACCCGCCCGGGATGTGCTCGACGGACGTCACGGTGCCGGAGAGCGGCGCACGGTTGACGTGGACGTTGAGCGGGCTCATGAAGATCGCGACGCGGGTGCGGCCGTCCTTCCACGGCATGATGCTCTGCACCACACCGTCGGCGGGGGAGATGACCCGGCCCTGGGCGATCTCGCGCTCGGGGTCGCGGAAGAACCACAGCATGCCCGCCGCCAGAGCGGTGGCGGGTACGGCCACGGCCTTGGCGACGCCGGAGCGGCGTGCGCGGGCCAGGCTGAGGGCTGCGGTGGCGACGGTCGGGAGAAGCCACGGCGATGCTCCGCGCGCGAGGCGTACGCCGGCCCGGCTGTCGCGTGGTGCAGAGGTTTGGCTGTGGGGCATGGATGACCTTCGTAGCGGATGATGCCGCGCTTCAACGGGGGACGGCGGCTTTCCCGGGATCGTACCGGTCGCGGCCCACAACTGGGCAAGCCAGGAAGCCGAGTCGGCGGCTGAAGAGGCTGTACGGGGTGTGATCTTCTTCTCGAAGATAACACCCCGAACTCGGACATCTATCCTTGGAACCGATACTCTTCGAGCAGCCTGCGACCGATGATCATTTTCTGGATCTCGGCGGTGCCTTCGCCGATGAGCAGCATCGGGGCCTCGCGGTAGAGGCGCTCGATCTCGTACTCCTTGGAGAAGCCGTAGCCGCCGTGGATCCGGAAGGAGTCTTCCACGACCTCCTTGCAGTATTCGGAGGCGAGGTACTTCGCCATCCCTGCTTCGAGGTCGTTTCGCTCACCCGAGTCCTTTTTGCGTGCCGCGTTCACCATCATGGCATGCGCGGCCTCGACCTTGGTAGCCATCTCGGCCAGTTTGAACTGGATGGCCTGGTGCTGGGCGATCGGCTTGCCGAAAGTGTGACGCTGCTGGGCGTACTGGACGCCCAGTTCGAAGGCACGCTGAGCGACGCCGCAGCCACGCGCCGCCACGTTGACGCGGCCGACCTCGACGCCGTCCATCATTTGGTAAAAACCTCGGCCGGTGACGCCGCCGAGCACCCGATCGGCCGGAATGCGCAGGCCATCCATGATGAGCTCGGTCGTGTCGACGCCCTTGTAGCCCATCTTGTCGATCTTGCCGGGGATGGTGAGTCCCGGGCGGACCTCGCCGAAGCCGGGCTCCTTCTCCACGAGGAACGTCGTCATCGACTTGTGGGGCTTGGCGGCTGCCTCTTCGGGGGAGTGTCCTTCGTCACTTCGGACCAGAACGGCGACCAGAGAGGACGTCCCGCCGTTCGTCAGCCACATCTTCTGGCCGTTGAGGACGTACTCCTCGCCGTCCTTCACCGCCTTCGACGTGATGGCGGACACATCGGAGCCGAGGCCCGGCTCCGACATCGAGAAGGCGCCGCGGATGTCGCCGGCCGCCATCCGCGGGAGGAAGTGCTCCTTCTGCTCCTGCGTGCCGTGCTGCTTCAGCATGTACGCCACGATGAAGTGCGTGTTGATGATGCCGGACACCGACATCCAGCCGCGGGCGATCTCCTCCACGCACAGCGCGTATGTCAGGAGCGACTCGCCCAGACCCCCGTACTCCTCGGGGATCATCAGGCCGAAGAGGCCGAGCTCCTTCAGGCCGTCGACGATCTGCTGGGGGTACTCGTCACGGTGCTCCAGCTCGGTGGCGACCGGGATGATCTCCTTGTCCACGAAGTCGCGGACGGTGGAGAGGATCTCCTGCTGGACGTCGGTCAGACCGGCGGTCTGGGCGAGACGGGCCATCGCTTACTTCCCCTGTTCCTTCAGCTCGGGGCGGCCCGGCTGCTCGCCGCCGCGCTCCTTGATGTACGTCTCGGTGGGCACCATCACCTTGCGGCGGAAGACACACACCAGCGTGCCGTCCTGCTTGTAGCCCTTGGTCTCGACGTGGACGATGCCGCGGTCGCTCTTCGACTTCGACGGCCACTTGTCGAGCACGGTCGTCTGGCCGTAGATGGTGTCGCCGTGGAAGGTCGGCGCCACGTGCTTCAGCGACTCGATCTCCAGGTTGGCGATCGCCTTGCCGGAGATGTCCGGCACGGACATGCCGAGCAGCAGGGAGTAGACGTAGTTGCCCACGACGACGTTCTTGCCGAAGTCCGTCGTCTTCTCCGCGTAGTTCGTGTCCATGTGGAGCGGGTGGTGGTTCATGGTGAGGAGACAGAACAGGTGGTCGTCGTACTCCGTGACCGTCTTGCCCGGCCAGTGCTTGTACGTCGCCCCGACCTCGAACTCCTCGTAGGTGCGTCCGAACTGCATGACGGTCAGGCCTCCGGGATCTCGAACTTCGACGTGCGCCGCATGCCGGCGGCGCGGCCCTTGCCCGCGATGACCAGGGCCATCTTGCGGCTGGCCTCGTCGATCATCTCGTCGCCGAGCATCGCGGAGCCCTTCTTGCCGCCCGCCTCGGACGTGTAGTAGTCGTACGCGTCCAGGATCAGCTCGGCGTGGTCGTAGTCCTCCTGCGAGGGCGAGAAGATCTCGTTGGACGCCTCGACCTGGCCCGGGTGCAGCACCCACTTGCCGTCGAAGCCGAGCGCGGCGGCGCGCTGGGCGACCTCGCGGTAGCCGTCGACGTTGCGGATCTGCAGGTAGGGGCCGTCGATCGCCTGGAGGTCGTTGGCGCGGGCGGCCATCAGGATCTTCATCAGGATGTAGTGGTAGGCGTCCGCCGGGTAGCCGGGCGGCTGCTCGCCCACGACGAGCGACTTCATGTTGATGGACGCCATGAAGTCGGCCGGGCCGAAGATGATGGTCTCCAGGCGCTGGGAGGCCTGGGCGATCTCGTTGACGTTGTTCAGGCCCTGCGCGTTCTCGATCTGCGCCTCGATGCCGATCTTGCCGACCTCGAAGCCCATCGTCTTCTCGATCTGCGTCAGCAGCAGGTCCAGCGCCACGACCTGCTGGGCCGTCTGCACCTTGGGCAGCATGATGCAGTCGAGGTTCTGGCCGGCCCCCTCGACGACCGTCACGACGTCCCGGTACGTCCACTCGGTCGTCCAGTCGTTGACGCGGACGACGCGCGTCTTGCCCGTCCAGTCGCCCTCGTTGAGGAACTTGACGATGGTGTGCCGCGCCTCGGGCTTGGCGAGCGGCGCGCACGCGTCCTCGAGGTCCAGGAAGACCTGGTCGGCGGGGAGGCCCTGCGCCTTCTCCAGGAAGCGCGGGTTGCTTCCCGGTACCGCCAGACAGGAGCGGCGGGGACGAAGGCGGTTGACGGTCGTCATGCGGGGACCTCCAGAGGGTCGAGCTTGTTCGCTTTCCGGATCTCGTCGACGATGCGGCCGATGATCCCGGTGATGTCGAAGTCCTTCGGGGTGAAGACGGCGGCCACTCCGGCTTCCTTCAGCTGCTCGGCGTCACCATTCGGGATGATGCCACCGGCTATCACGGGTATATCTGTGGCACCGGCCACATGGAGGCGTTCCAGGACGTCCGGGACCAGCTGTGCGTGCGATCCGGACAGGATCGACAGGCCGACCGCGTGGACGTCCTCGGCGAGGGCCGCGTCCACGATCTGCTCCGGCGTCAGCCGGATGCCCTGGTACACCACCTCGAAGCCGGCGTCCCGGGCGCGCACGGCGATCTGCTCGGCGCCGTTGGAGTGCCCGTCCAGGCCGGGCTTGCCGACCAGGAAGCGCAGCTTGCCCACGCCCATGTCCTGCGCCGTCAGCTCCACCTTGCGGCGCACCTGGGCGAGCGCGGAGCCCTCCTCGGCGGGGACCGCGACCGGCGCCGAGGAGACCCCGGTCGGGGCGCGGAACTCGCCGAACACCTCGCGCAGGGCCCCGGCCCACTCGCCGGTGGTGACGCCGGCGCGGGCGCACTCCAGGGTGGCCTCCATGAGGTTGTCGGTGCCCTTCGCGGCCTCCTTCAGCCGCTCCAGCGCCTTGCAGGGGCGCGGGTGGTTGAAGGGTGGCTGGTACCGCGTGTCGCGCCAGTGCCGGAGCGAGGCGATGACCCGGGCCTCGACGGCCGGGTCGACCGTCTGGATCGCGGTGTCCAGGTCGGCGGTCAGCGGGTTCGGCTCGGTCGTCTCGAAGATGTTGACGCCGACGATCTTCTCCTGGCCGGACTCGATCCGGCCGCGGCGCTCGGCGTGCGAGGCGACGAGCTGCGACTTGAGGTAGCCGGACTCGACGGCCGCCATCGCGCCGCCCATCTCCTGGATCCGCTCGATCTCGGCGAGGGACTCCTCGACGAGCGCCGCGACCTTCGCCTCGACGACATGCGAGCCCTCGAAGATGTCCTCGTACTCCAGCAGGTCGCTCTCGTGCGCGAGGACCTGCTGGATGCGCAGCGACCACTGCTGGTCCCAGGGCCGGGGCAGGCCCAGCGCCTCGTTCCAGGCGGGCAGCTGCACGGCACGCGCGCGGGCGTCCTTCGACAGCGTCACCGCCAGCATCTCCAGCACGATCCGCTGGACGTTGTTCTCCGGCTGTGCCTCGGTCAGCCCGAGGGAGTTGACCTGGACGCCGTAGCGGAAGCGGCGCTGCTTGGGGTTCTCGATGCCGTACCGCTCGCGCGTGATCCGGTCCCAGATCCGCCCGAACGCCCGCATCTTGCACATCTCCTCGATGAAGCGGACGCCCGCGTTCACGAAGAAGGAGATACGGGCCACGACGTCCCCGAACTTCTCCTCGGGGACCTGCCCCGAGGCGCGCACGGCGTCGAGGACGGCGATGGCGGTGGACATCGCGTACGCGATCTCCTGGACCGGCGTGGCGCCCGCCTCCTGCAGGTGGTAGCTGCAGATGTTGATCGGGTTCCACTTCGGGATGTGGGAGACCGTGTACGCGATCATGTCCGTCGTCAGCCGGAGCGAGGGGCCCGGCGGGAAGACGTGCGTCCCCCGCGACAGGTACTCCTTGACGATGTCGTTCTGGGTCGTGCCCTGGAGCCTGGTGATGTCGGCGCCCTGCTCCTCGGCGACGACCTGATAGAGCGCCAGCAGCCACATGGCGGTGGCGTTGATCGTCATCGAGGTGTTCATCTGCTCCAGGGGGATGTCCTGGAACAGCCGGCGCATGTCACCGAGGTGCGCGACCGGCACCCCGACCCGGCCGACCTCGCCGCGGGCGAGGATGTGGTCGGAGTCGTACCCGGTCTGGGTGGGCAGGTCGAACGCGACCGACAGACCGGTCTGGCCCTTGGCCAGGTTGCGCCGGTACAGCTCGTTGGACGCCTCGGCCGTGGAGTGGCCGGCGTACGTCCGCATGAGCCACGGACGGTCCTTCTGGCGCTCTGTCATCGCCCGGCCCTCAGATGTTCCGGAAGCGGTTGATGGCGTCGAGGTGCTTGGCGCGCGTCTCCTCGTCGCGCACGCCCAGGCCCTCCTCGGGGGCGAGGCACAGCACGCCGACCTTGCCCTGGTGGAGGTTGCGGTGCACGTCGTAGGCCGCCTGGCCGGTGTCCTCCAGGGAGTACACCTTCGACAGCGTCGGGTGGATCTTGCCCTTCGCGATCAGCCGGTTGGCCTCCCAGGCCTCGCGGTAGTTGGCGAAGTGGGAGCCGATGATGCGCTTGAGCGACATCCACAGGTAGCGGTTGTCGTACTCGTGCATGTAGCCCGAGGTCGAGGCGCAGGTGGTGATGGTGCCGCCCTTGCGGGTGACGAAGACCGAGGCGCCGAAGGTCTCGCGGCCGGGGTGCTCGAAGACGATGTCGATGTCCTCGCCGCCGGTGAGCTCGCGGATGCGCTTGCCGAAGCGCTTCCACTCCTTCGGGTCCTGGGTGTTCTCGTCCTTCCAGAACTTGTAGTCCTCGGCGTTGCGGTCGATGATCGCCTCGGCGCCCATCGCGCGGCAGATCTCCGCCTTCTGCGGCGAGGAGACGACGCAGATCGGGTTGGCGCCGCCGGCGAGGGCGAACTGCGTGGCGTACGAGCCGAGTCCGCCGCTCGCGCCCCAGATCAGGACGTTGTCGCCCTGCTTCATGCCGGCGCCGTTGCGGGAGACCAGCTGGCGGTAGGCGGTGGAGTTCACCAGGCCCGGGGCCGCGGCCTCCTCCCAGCTCAGGTGGTCCGGCTTGGGCATGAGCTGGTTGGACTTGACGAGGGCGATCTCGGCGAGACCGCCGAAGTTGGTCTCGAAGCCCCAGATGCGCTGCTCGGGGTCGAGCATCGTGTCGTTGTGCCCGTCGCTGGACTCCAGCTCGACGGACAGGCAGTGCGCGACGACCTCGTCGCCGGGCTTCCAGGAGTTGACGCCCGGGCCGGTGCGCAGGACGACGCCCGCGAGGTCGGAGCCGATGATGTGGTACGGCAGGTCGTGGCGCTTGGCCAGGTCGCTGGTGCGGCCGTAGCGCTCCAGGAAGCCGAAGGTGGACAGCGGCTCGAAGATCGACGTCCACACCGAGTTGTAGTTCACCGACGAGGCCATGACGGCCACCAGGGCCTCACCCGGGCCGAGCTCGGGCAGGGGCACGTCGTCGAGGTGGATCGACTTGCGCGGGTCCTTGTCGCGGGTCGTCAGCCCCGCGAACATCTCCGTCTCGTCCTTGTGCACGGTGATCGCGCGGTACGACTCGGGGAGCGGGAGGGCGGCGAAGTCCTCCGACGTGGAGTCGGGCGACTGGATCGCGGCCAGGATGTCCTTCGTGGTCACGTGTTGCCTCCGGCGGTGAGCGCCCTGAGGAGGGGCGCTGAGGGTTACGTCGGTGCTGCTGAGGGTTTTTTTCGGGGGTGCCGTCGGTTCGGCCGGTGGTGCTGATCGGCAGCGCATGGTGGCGCGGGAGGTTGCCTGTGACGCAGGCGCCGGGCGCGCAGGCCCCGGGAGGGGCTTGCGGGGACAGCCGGCGTACGAAAGGTCTCTGCACGCCGGCCGCCCGGACTCCTTCAACGTATGGCACGCCGTGTCATCCGGCAAGGCACTGCGTGCCAGAAGTTACTCTCAGATGAAATCTTTACGTAACACATGAGCGATGATCGATCGAACAGGGTCGGGAAGCTCCCTCAAAAGGGCCCCTGACATGCCAAAACGGCCACCCGGGCGGGTGGCCGTCATCACAGCGGGGGAGTGGCCGAACCCACTCCCTTCCAGGCGCTTCAGCGCTCCTTGAGGGCCTGCTCGATGGTGCGCATCACCTCGTCCAGCGGCGCGTCCGTCCGCGCCACCGTCACCAGGACCTCGCCCTCGGTCGCCACCGAGGCCGTCGTGGTGCGCGGGGCGCTGTCCCGGCCCGCGCCGATCCCCGTCCCGAACGTGCGGCGCACGATCGCGAAGGCGTGGTCGAGCTGCGCCTCCACGTCGCCCTGCGCGCCGGCCCGCAGCCAGCGCCGCAGCACGTGGTTGTGGGCGGTGACCACCGCCGACGCCGCGACCTCCGCCAGCAGCGGGTCGTCGTTGGCGTCGTCGTCGTGCGCGTGCTCGTCGAAGTGCCCGAGCAGGTAGCGGGTGAACAGGCGCTCGTAGCGGGCCACCGAGGCGATCTCCGCCTCCCGCAGGGTGGGCACCTCACGGGTCAGCTTGTAGCGGGCGACCGAGATCTCCGGCCGGGCCGCGTACATCCGCATGACCTCCTTGATGCCCCGGCACACCGTGTCGAGCGGGTGCTCGTGCGCCGGTGCGGCGTTGAGCACCGCCTCGGCGCGGACCAGGGTGTCGTCGTGGTCCGGGAAGATCGCCTCTTCCTTGGAGCGGAAGTGCCGGAAGAAGGTGCGGCGGGCCACCCCGGCCGCGGCCGCGATCTCGTCGACCGTGGTCGCCTCGTATCCCTTGGTCGCGAACAGCTCCATGGCCGCGGCCGCCAGTTCGCGGCGCATCTTGAGCCGTTGGGCGGCGGCGCGGCCGCCCGCGGCACTCTCCGGCGCGTCGGGCGTAGCTGGTGTACGTGAGGACTTGGCGGGCTGGGACATGACCCGAACGTACTGCATGTCCGCAGCTGGATGCGCGTGTACGGGGTTTCCCCCGCCCGGTGCGGGCGGGGGTCCTCCGGCCGGGTCGAGCAGTCCGCCCCAGTCGCGGTCGCCTCGGAACCAGTCGCCGATGCCGTCAGCGCCGGGCATATTCGCGGAAGCCGCGGCCGGTCTTGCGGCCGAGGCAGCCCGCGGCCACCAAGTGCTCCAGCAGGGGCGCCGGAGCGAGGCCCGGGTCGCGGAACTCGCGGTGCAGGACCTTCTCGATGGCCAGCGAGACGTCCAGCCCGACGACGTCCAGCAGCTCGAACGGGCCCATCGGGTAGCCGCCGCCCAGCTTCATCGCGGCGTCGATGTCGTCGAGCGACGCGTAGTGCTCCTGCACCATCTTGATCGCGTTGTTCAGGTACGGGAACAGCAGGGCGTTCACGATGAACCCGGCCCGGTCGCCGCAGTCGACGGCGTGCTTGCGGATCGTGGCGCAGACCTCGCGGACCGTGGCGTGCACGTCGTCGGCGGTCAGGACCGTGCGGACCACCTCGACCAGCTTCATGGCGGGCGCCGGGTTGAAGAAGTGCATCCCGATCACGTCCTGCGGACGCGAGGTGGCCCGGGCGCAGGCGACGACGGGCAGCGAGGAGGTCGTGGTGGCGAGCACCGCGCCCGGCTTGCAGACCTTGTCCAGCGCGGCGAACAGCTGCCGCTTGACGTCCAGGTCCTCGGCGACGGCCTCCACGGCCAGGTCGACGTCGGCGAACGCGTCGTAGCCGCCGGCCGCGGTGATCCGGTCCAGGGTCTGCGCGGCGGCCTCGGCGGTCATCCGGCCCTTGTCCACGGACCGCGACAGCGACTTGCCGATGCGCGCCTTCGCAGCCTGCGCCTTCTCCTCGCTCCGGGCGGCGAGGACGACGTCGTACCCGGCCTTGGCGAAGACCTCGGCGATGCCGGACGCCATGGTGCCGGAGCCGGCCACACCGACGGAGCGGACGGTCCGGCCGGGCGTCGGGGCGGCGCCCTCCAGCGGCGTCAGCGCGTCCCGCACGACGGTGGCGCTGCCCGGAGCCTCGTAGGTGTAGAAGCCGCGGCCCGACTTACGGCCCGTCAGGCCGGCCTCGCTGAGCTGCTTGAGGATCGGGGCGGGCGCGTGCAGCCGGTCGCGGGACTCGGTGTACATGGCGTCCAGGACCGTACGGGCGGTGTCGATGCCGATCAGGTCGAGCAGGGCGAGCGGCCCCATGGGCAGCCCGCAGCCCAGCCGCATCGCGGCGTCGATGTCCTCGCGGGAGGCGTACTTCGCCTCGTACATCGCGGCGGCCTGGTTGAGGTAGCCGAACAGCAGGCCGTCGGCGACGAATCCCGGCCGGTCGCCGACGGCGACGGGCTCCTTGCCCAGGTCCAGGGCGAGGTTGGTGACCGCCGTGACGGCGGTCGGCGCGGTCAGCACCGAGGAGACGACCTCGACGAGCTTCATGGCCGGCGCGGGGTTGAAGAAGTGCAGGCCGAGCACGCGCTCGGGCCGGGCCGAGTCGGCCGCGAGCCGGGTCACCGACAGGGCGTTGGTTCCGGTCGCGAGGATCGTCTCGGGGCGGACGATGCCGTCCAGCTCCCGGAAGATCTGGTGCTTGATCTCGTACGACTCCGGAGCCACCTCGATGACCAGGTCCACGTCGGCCGCGGCCCGCAGGTCGGTGGAGGTGCGGACACGGGCGAGGGCGTCCGCGCGCTCCTGCTCGGTGAGCCGGCCGCGTGCCACCGCACGGGCGGTGGAGGACTCCAGGGCGGCGACGGCCTGGGCGGCTGCGGCCTCGCTGATGTCGATGCCGACGACCTCGCGGCCGGCCTTGGCGAGGACTTCGGTGATGCCGGTGCCCATCGTGCCGAGGCCGACCACGGCGACGGTCTTGAGAGGGGACAGGGAGGTGTCGGACAGGGGAGTGGCCATCGCGGGACTCCAGGAATGAGGGTGACGACTGGGAACGCGCCCGGACGCGCCGGATGCGGAAGGAGTGCGGGTGTTGCCGGGCTGCGAGCGCACACGCCCGGTGCCGTCGCTGCGGACGTGCACACGTCCGAGGAGCGGTGATGACCGACCGGCCCTGTCCCGTGGCCGCGTCGTACTGCGGTACCTGGGTACCGAACCGACTGCACTCGCGAGGGCTGCGTCACCAGGCCGCCGCGAGGGGGTGCGAGTGGGTAACTCGCTCGTCTGAGCTTAACCGCCGGGTAACGAGCGCGCCACCCCCCGGGTTTGTGATGTAGGTCCCGAGTCCGCGACGGCGCGCCTAACCTCTTCCCATGAGCGAAGAGTTGCGATCACTCACGGAGCGTTTACGGCAGGAGTCCGGAGCGACACCCGCGTACGACCGCCTCGTGGCCACCGGCGACCTCGACGAACTGGCGGAGGTGCTGATCGCGCCCGGACAGCCCCTGTGGGCGCGGGAGTTGGCCGCGTTCAGGCTCGGACTCGCCGGGGACCGGCGGGCGTTCGAGTCCCTCGTCCTGTTGCTGAACCACCGGGACCCGCAGCGCTGCGCCTCCGCGGCGCACGCCCTCGCCCGGCTCGGCGACCCGCGGACGGCCCGCGCGGCGGCCGCCCTCGCCACCAACGAACTGCGGGTCGCCTACGCGCTGCACCCGGTCCGGCTGCTGGTCGAACTGCGCGCCCCCGAGGCGGTGCCCGCCCTCATCACCACGCTGGAGCGGCGGCTGCGCCCGCACGACCCCTACCGCCGGGTGGCCCTCGCCTGCGTTGAGGGGCTGGGCGCGCTCGGCGACGACCGGGCCCGGCGCGTCCTGAACGAGGCGCTGGCCCACCCGGCCCTGGCGGAGGCGGCGGTGCGGGCCCTGGGCCGGATCCCGCGCCAGCGGTGAGTGTCCGGCCGGCCCGCCTTCGTCAGCCGGCCGCCACGTCCCGGGCGTACCGCACCTCGGGCACCGCCACCCCGTCCACCTCGAAGGGCTCCTCGGCGCCGTCCGGCCCGAAGCCCGCGCGCGCATAGAAGCGCCGGGCGCGGGCGTTGTCCCGCAGCACCCACAGCAGTACACGCCGGTACCCGGCGAGCGCGCACCGGCGCATCGACTCCGCGAGGAGGGCGCGACCCGCCCCGGTGCCGATCCGCGCCGGGTCCACGTACAGCGCGTACAACTCGGCGTCCTCGGTGCGGGCGTCGCCGTCGCGGCAGGGGCCGTGGCAGCCCCAGCCGACGACCCGGCCGCCCTCCTCCGCCACCAGGTTCACCACCGCGCCGCCGGCCGCCGCGAGATGGGTACGGCGCCGTTCGGCGTCCTCGGCCACGTCCATGGCGTCCAGGTACGGCTGCGGCACGATCCCCGGGTAGGCGGCGCGCCAGCCGCCGACCCGGATCTCGGCGACCCGGTCGCAGTCGGCCGGGGTCATGGGGCGGATGGTCAGGCGATCGTCGTCCATGACGGCACTCTAGGGACCGGTCCGCCGGCTCGCCCACGGGCGCCCCGTCCTCGTGCGCGAGCGGGCCGGACACGGCGACGAGGCGGCCGGGGCCGAGCACCGCATGGCTGGCCGTCGGGCGATCAGGGCCGGAAGCCGACCAGTTCGTGGAGCTCGGCTCCTCGTGCCGTCGCCGCCGTCGTCTTCGCGGTCGCCGGTTTCGGTCCGGGCGAGGCCGCGCAGGTCGCGTCGACCTCACCGGAGCCGCGCGGCAGCGTGCCGTCGGCCAGGTAGGCGGCAAGATGCCGGTCCAGGCAGCCGTTGCCGCCCAGGGTGACGGCGTGGTTGCCGCCGCCCTGCTCGACGACCAGACGGGAGCCGGCCAGCCGCCGGTGGACGGTGACGGCCCCCTGGTACGGGGTGGCCGCGTCGTCGGTCGCCTGGAAGATCAGCACCGGCGGCACCTCGGAGTTGGCCACGTCCACCGGACTGAGCGGCTTCTGCGGCCAGAACGCGCACGGCGCGTTGTACCAGGCGTTGTTCCAGGTCATGAACGGCGCCTTGGTGTGCGCGGCCCAGTTGTCCGCCCGCCAGCGATGCCAGTCGCGCGGCCAGGCGGCGTCACGGCACTGCACGGCGGCGTAGACGCTGTAGCCGTTCCCGGCGCCCTCGTCCGCCGCGCCGAACCGCTTGTACGCCTCGACGAGCGGACCGCCGTCCCGATCGTTCGCGTACGCCGCGAACGCCTGGGCGAGCTGCGGCCAGTAGCCGTTGTAGTAGCCGCCGGGCAGGAAGGTGTCCTCCAGTTCGGCCGGGCCCACCGTGCCGCCGGCCGGGGTCCGCGCCAGCGCCGTCCGCAGGGCGTACCACCGATCCTCGACCCGGGCCGGGTCCGTACCGAGCCGGTACGTCCGGTCGTGCCGGGCGACCCAGGCCAGGAAGGCGCGGTGCCGGTCGTCGAAGGCGAAGTCCTGGGCGAGGTTGTCGTCGTACCAGACGCCGGTGGGGTCCACGACCGAGTCCAGCACCGCCCGCCGCACCCGCTGCGGGAAGAGCTTGGCGTAGACCGCGCCGAGATAGGTGCCGTACGAGTAGCCGAAGTAGCTGATGCGGGGCGCGCCCAGGGCGGCGCGGATCAGGTCCAGGTCGCGCGCGGCGCTGACGGTGTCGATGTACGGCAGCACGTCGGCGTACTTCTCGCCGCACGCGCGGGCGAACTCCTTCGCGCGCCGCAGGTTGGCCCGCTCCACCCAGGGCGTGCTCGGCACGGACTCCGGGCGCACGGGCGCGAAGTGCGTGGGACGGCAGTCCAGCGCCGGGCGGCTCCTGCCCACGCCGCGCGGGTCGAAGCCGACGACGTCGTACTGCGCCGCCACCGCCTTGGGCAGGGCCGAGGCGACGAAGCCGGCCAGCGCGAGACCGCTGCCGCCCGGCCCGCCGGGGTTGACCAGGAGCGGGCCCTGGTACGTCTTCGCGGTGTGCGGGACGCGGGAGAGGGCCAGCGTGATCGTGCGGCCCTTCGGCGCGGCGTGGTCGAGCGGCACCTTCAACGAGGCGCACTGGAGCGTCGGGTACTTCGAGGTGCCGCACTTCTTCCAGGTGAGGGGCGCGGCCTCGGCGACGGTGGGCGGGGCGCTCGCCTCGGCGGGGGCGGCGGTGAGGGTCCCGGCCACGACGAGCGCGGCGCCGCACAGAACGGTTGCGCTTTTTCCCATGGGTCCTCCCAGGACGGAGGGTCGCGGGCCGCGCGTGCCACGGCCCTGGCCGCATTCGTCCCGGAACGGGCGCCCGGAGGAACCGGTTCCGCCTGGATGTGACCCGATCGGGTCGTGAGATGCCCCCCGATGCCGCCGGACACCCCCAGGGGGTGTCTTGTCGGTCAGGCCGGGCTGATCCAAACGAAAGGCCCTAGAGCAGAGTGAGCTGGGTGGGCCCCGGGTCGGGTGCCGGCTCGGCGGGGAGGGGTTCGCGGATGCGGCGGGGTGTCCCGGCGCGGGCGGGGCCGATGCCGTACTCCTGGGCGAGCTCGTGCACCTGACGGGTGATACGGCGCTGATACCACTTCGGCGCGTAGGCACCGTCCGCGTACAGCCGCTCGTAGCGGCGCACCAGATGCGGGTGCTCGCGGCCGAGCCACGCCATGAACCACTCGCGCGCGCCGGGCCGCAGATGCAGCACCAGCGGGGTGACGGACGTGGCGCCGGAGGCGGCGATCGCCCGCACGGTGGCCCGCAGCTGCGCCGGCTGGTCGCCGAGGAACGGGATGACCGGCGCCATCAGCACCCCGCACCCCAGGCCGTGCTCGGTCAGGGTCCGCACGACGTCCAGGCGCCGCTCGGGAGCGGGGGTGCCCGGCTCCACGGTGCGCCACAGCTCGCGGTCGACGAAGCCGACGGAGACGGAGACGCCGACGTCCGTGACCTCGGCGGACTGCTTCAGCAGCTCGAGGTCGCGCAGGATCAGCGTCCCCTTGGTCAGGATCGAGTAGGGGTTGGAGTGGTCGCGCAGGGCCGCCAGGATGCCCGGCATCAGGCGGTAGCGGCCCTCGGCCCGCTGGTAGCAGTCGACGTTGGTGCCCATCGCTATGTGGTCGCCCTGCCAGCGGCGGGAGGACAGCTGCCGGCGCAGCAGCTCCGGCGCGTTCACCTTCACCACGATCTGGGAGTCGAAACCGAGGCCCGTGTCGAGGTCGAGGTAGCTGTGGGTCTTGCGGGCGAAGCAGTACACGCACGCGTGCGAGCAGCCCCGGTACGGGTTCACCGTCCACTCGAAGGGCATGCGCGAGGCGCCCGGCACCCGGTTCACGATCGAGCGGGCCCGGATCTCGTGGAAGGTGATCCCGGCGAACTCGGGCGTGTCGAAGGTGCGGGTGACCACGGCGTCCGCGCCGAACAGACCGGTGTCGGCCCGGCTGTGGTCCGTCTCCAGGGCGAGGTTCTCCCAGCGCATGGTGCCTCCTCGGTAGCACTGCCCCCAGAATAGAACACATGTTCCCTTGATCGTGCTACCCCTGGCCCGTCTGTTTCCGATCGCCTGGCGACCGGTTCCGTGAGCCGATCGGCACCCCGATTTGGGCGGGGTGCCACCGGGGTGGTTGGCTTGCCCCAACCCCGAGAACTCAGGTCCTGGAGGAAGTCGATGGCGCAGGTCGAGGCCACTACGGAGCGGGTCGTCGCGGCGGACGCGGAGAAGGTGTTCGACGCCCTCGCCGACTACAGCGGCACCCGGCGCAAGCTGCTGCCCGAGCACTTCAGCGAGTACGAGGTGCGCGAGGGCGGCGACGGCGAGGGCACCCTCGTCCACTGGAAGCTCCAGGCCACCAGCAAGCGCGTGCGCGACTGCCTCCTGGAGGTCAGCGAGCCCACCGACGGCGAGCTCGTCGAGAAGGACCGCAACTCCTCCATGGTCACCACCTGGCGGGTCACCCCGGCCGGGGAGGGCAGGTCCCGGGTCGTCGTCACCAGCACCTGGCAGGGCGCCGGGGGCATCGGCGGCTTCTTCGAGCGGACCTTCGCGCCCAAGGGCCTCGGCCGGATCTACGACGCGCTGCTCGCCAACCTCGCCGCCGAGGTGGAGAAGTAGCCCCCGGGTCACTCAACCCACGCGAGTTCGGCGGCCGTTGTCGTCCTCACCGGATCGAGTGGTTCTCTTCCGCGACCGACCTGGTTCCGTAACTCGCCGCGCTTGCCCGTAGTTGTTCGCCTACGCGGACATGGTGCGGCGGTGCGACGAGGGGAGCGGGTACGTGGGCGGGAGCACTCTGGTACAGGACGAACCGGTCGCCGCACCCCCGGACGTCCCCCCGCCCGCCCCCGGCACCACGGGCGAACTCGCCCCGCGCCGGGTGCGGTTGGTCTTCTTCGCCCTGATGCTCGCGCTGCTGCTGGCCGCGCTGGAGCAGATGATCGTCGCCACCGCGCTGCCGAAGATCGTCGGTGAGCTGCACGGCCTCGACCGGATGTCCTGGGCGATCACCGCCTATCTGCTCACCGCCACCGTCGGACTGCCGATCTACGGCAAGCTCGGCGACCTGTTCGGCCGCAAGGGCGTCTTCCAGTTCGCGATCGTCGTCTTCGTCGTCGGCTCCGCGCTCGCCGGACGGGCCGGGGCCATGGACCAGCTGATCGCGTACCGGGCCGTCCAGGGCGTCGGCGCCGGCGGACTCATGATCGGCGTCCAGGCGATCATCGCCGACATCGTGCCCGCCCGTGAGCGGGGCCGCTACATGGGCCTGATCGGCGCCGCGTTCGGCCTCGCCTCGGTCGCCGGGCCACTGCTCGGCGGCTACTTCACCGACCACCTCTCCTGGCGCTGGTGCTTCTACATCAACGTCCCCTTCGGCCTGGTCACCCTCGCCGTCGTCGCCGTCGTGCTGAAGCTCCCCAAACCCGAGGGCCGGGCCCGGCTCGACGTCCTCGGCGCCCTACTGCTCGCCGCCGCCTCCACCTGCCTGGTCCTGCTGACCAGCTGGGGCGGCACCGAGCACGCCTGGGACTCCCGCGTCATCCTCGGCCTCGGCGCCGGAGCGGCGGTCGCCTCGGTCCTCTTCCTCGTCGCCGAGCGCTTCGCTCCCGAACCCCTCATCCCGCTGCGGCTGTTCAGGGACTCCGTCTTCAACGTCACCGCCCTGGTGGGCCTCGTGATCGGCGTCGCGCTGTTCGGCGCGGCCAGCTATCTGCCGACCTTCCTGCAGATGGTCGGCGGGGCCACCGCCACCGAGTCCGGGCTGCTCATGCTCCCCATGATGGGCGGCATCGTCGGTGCCTCCGTCATCTGCGGCCAGCTCATCAGCCGCACCGGCCGCTACCGGATCCACCCCCTGCTCGGCAGCGCCCTGGCCGCCCTCGGCATGTGGCTGCTGTCCCGGCTGGAGACCGACACGCCCCGGCTGCACTACAGCGTCTGGATGGCCGTGCTCGGCGCCGGCATCGGCATGGTGATGCCCGTCCTGGTCCTCGCCGTGCAGAACTCCGTGCGCCCGGCCGACCTCGGCACGGCCACCAGCGCCAACAACTACTTCCGGCAGATCGGCGGCAGCGTCGGCGCGGCCGTCTTCGGCACCCTCTTCGCCGACCGCCTCACCGACGCCCTCGCCTACCGGCTCCCCGCGCGGGCGGGCGCGGAACTGCCCGACGCCGAGGCCATCACCCCGCAGCTCGTCCACACCCTGCCCCCGGCGCTGCGCGACGCCTACATCCAGGCGTACGCCGACGCCATGCCGAGGATCTTCCTGTACCTCGTCCCGGTGCTCGTGCTGGGCCTGCTCATCGCCTTCTTCCTCAAGGAGAAACCCCTGGTGACCCATAACGCCCCCACCGAGGAGACCGGCCCCGCCGCCCGGCCGGCGCCGGCCGTCCCGCAGGCCCGCTCGCCGCACGGCGCCCCGCTCGCCGTCCGCGGCGTCGTCCAGCACGCCGACGGCACCGTGGTACCCCGCGCGGCGCTGACCCTGATCGACGTCGCCGGACAGCAGGTCGGCCGGGCCACCAGCGCGGAGGACGGGCGGTTCGCCCTGGCCGCCCCCGGCCCCGGGGCGTATGTCATGATCGCCGCCGCCGGCGGGCACCAGCCGCAGGCCGTCTCCGTCACCGTCGGCGAGCGCCCCGTCGACCTCGACATCCTGCTCGGCGGCGCCGGGCGGCTCGCCGGACGGGTGCTCAGCCCCGACGGCATCCCCGTCGACGCCACCGTCACCCTCACCGACGTCCGCGGCGAGGTCGTCGCCTCCACCCGCAGCGAACGCGAGGGCGGCTACGTCATCACCGAACTGATCGCCGGGGAGTACACCCTCGCCGCCAGTTCGACCGCGTTCCGGCCCGCCGCCGTCCCGGTCACCGTCAAGGCGGCCCGCGAGACCCGGCAGGACATCGAACTCGTGGGCGGCGCCGCCCTGCGCGGCACCGTCCGGGCCGGCGGCGGACGCCCCGTCGAGGACGCCCGCGTCACCCTGCTCGACGCGGCCGGCAATGTCGTGGACACCCTCACCACCGGGCCCGACGGCACCTTCCGGTTCACCGACCTCCCCTCCGGCGAGTACACGGTCGTCGCCGCCGGTTACCCGCCGGTCGCCACCGTGCTCCAGGTGGCGCGCGGAGGGCGCACGGAACGCGACCTCCAACTCGGGCACGAGGACTGACCCCGCCGCCCGCCCCGGCGCTGTCCTGCGGGAAAGGGGCGCGGCCGGATCTTTCCGCCCCCGCGCGCGCCGTTGTGAACCCGGTACATCAATTCCCCTATTGCCACACATCCTCGAGGCGGGGACCCGTACGGTGGTGGGGGCGCGCAGATCTTGCGGACCGTGGGGAGAGAGGGCCTGGGCCATGGACCGTGGCACCGAAAGGGACGGCGCGGCGACCGAGCACGCCGCGACCGGACGCATCCCGCTCGCCGTGGTGGTGGTCGACCGCGCGGGGCTCGTCTCCCACTGGAGCTCCGGCGCGCGCCGCCTCTTCGGCGCCACCAAGGAGGAGGCGATCGGGCACCCCGCCGTCGACCTCCTGCCGGTGTCCGGAGCACTGCCCGAGGACGGCGACATCTCGCCGTACGGGCCCTACGGCGCCTACGACGACTCGGGGCACGACCTGGAGACGTCCCTCGACGGGCGGCTGTACTACCCGGCCGCCGGACGGGCCCGGCTGACCGTGCCCGAGCGGGACCGCGTCGACGTCCTGTGGTGGGCCTACCCTCTGGTGGGCCCCGGACCGGAGCGGCTGCTCGTGCTCGGCGCCGACGTCGGCCGGCTCCAGCAGGAGACCACCGGCGACGACCCCGGCTTCGACCGGGTGGCGCCCGCCTTCGCCCTGCACACCGACTTCCCCGGCGCCGAGGAACTCGCCTCGAAGCTCCCCGAGATCCTGCCCAGCATGAGCGTCGACGAGAGCGCCCGGATCGTCGGCCAGATCCTGGAACTCGGCTACCCCGTCCTGGAGTTCAGCCAGAACGACCGGGTGCCCGTCACTCCCGACTGGGGCGTGCCCCGGCGCGTCGAACGCCGGGCCCGCCGGGAGCGGGCCGCCCGGGCCGCCGCCCACGGCTTACCGGCGCCGGCCGAGGATCCCGACGACGGTGAGGACCTGGAGTACGCCGCCGTACGCGAGCGCCTGGAGTTCCTGAACGAGGTCAGCGGCCGCATCGGCACCTCCCTCGACCTGGCCCAGACCATCGTCGAGGTCAGCAAGGCCGTCGTCCCGCGCTTCACCGACGTCGCCGGCACCTATCTGCGCGAACAGGTCGTCGCTGGCGAGGGGTTCCCCGACGGGGTGCCGGACACCACCACGATGTGGCACCGGGTCGCCCTCGAGCACACCGATGAACCCGGCCGCTGGGACGACGTCGTACCGGTCGGCGAGGCCATGCCCTTTCCGGCCCACACCCCGTTCTTCCGGTGCATGACGACCGGCGAGCCCGTGCTCGTCCCGCGGATCAGCCCCGAGATGGGGCACGCCATCGCGTCCCAGTTCGAGAAGCGGGACATCCGCCCGCTGATCACCGGCCGCTCGATGCTGGTCGTCCCGCTCAAGGCCCGCGACGTCGTCCTCGGCTTCATGATCCTGCTGCGCCACCCCGAACGCGTCGAGTTCAACGACATGGACCGGGTCACCGGCGCCGAACTCGCCGCCAGAGCGGGCCTCGTGCTCGACAACGCCCGGATGTACACGTACCAGGAGAGCGTCGCCGAGACCCTCCAGGACAGCATGCTGCCGCAGATCCCCCGCCGCATGACGGGCTGCGACATCACCACCCGGTACCTGCCGGGCACGCTCCTCGGACGGGTCGGCGGCGACTGGTTCGACTCGGTCAAGCTGCCCGGCGCCCGGACCGCCCTCGTCGTCGGCGACGTGATGGGCCACGGCCTCAACTCCGCCGCCATGATGGGCCAGCTGCGCACGGCCGTGCAGACCATGGCCGCCCTCGACCTGCCGCCCGCCCAACTGCTGCGCAACCTCGACGACCTCGCCCAGCGCCTCGGCGACAACCACCTCGCGACCTGCCTGTACGTCGTCTACGACCCCCTCGCGGGCGAGCTGCGCCTCGCCAACGCGGGCCACATCCCGCCCGTCCTGGTCCGCGCCGACAGCGGGCACGGCGAACTGCTCGACCTGCCCACGGGCGCGCCGATCGGCGTCGGCGGCGTGCCCTTCGAAGAGGCGCGCGTACGCGTCGAGCCCGGCGACCGGATCGTCATGTGCACCGACGGTCTGGTCGAGCTGCGCGGCGAAGACATCGGTGTCAGACTCGCCGTCCTGTGTGAAACCGCCGCCCACCCGGCCGCGTCCATGGACGAGGCGTGCGACGCCATCGTCCGCGCCCTCAACCCGCGCGGCGGCCGCAAGGACGACGTCGCCCTGCTCATGGCCCGCCTCAACGGCATCGCCCCCGCCGACGTCGCCGTGCACCGGCTCGCCCTCGACCCGGCCGAGGCGGGCCGCGCCCGCGCCCTCGTCCGTGAGCAACTGCGCGCCTGGGGCCTGACCCGGCTCGCCGGCACCGCCGAACTGCTGGTGAGCGAACTCGTCACCAACGCCGTCCGGCACTCCCGCGACCGCCCCGTCGGACTGCGGCTCGTGCGCGGCGAGACGCTGCTGTGCGAGGTGGACGACGACGAGCACGAGCTGCCGACCCTGCTGGACACCGGACCCGAGGACGCCGCCGGACGGGGGCTGCGCGTCGTGAGCGCGCTCGCCCGCGCCTGGGGCGCGAGCCGTACGGGCACCGGCAAGACCGTCTGGTTCGAGCTGACGCTCGCCGGCCGCTGACGTCCGGCGGAGGTTCCGGACGAGACGTGAAGGTACGCGCCGGGCGCTTGTCGGACCCGGCCCGGCCGCGATAGACCGGACCCGCCCGTCACTCGGCGGTCGCCGGTCGCACCCCAGGGGGAGTCGGTCATGAGCGTGACGAGTCGGTACCGGGACGCCTGGGAGGGCTTCTGGCGCGAGGCCCCGGGGGAGCAGGGCGCCGTGTTCTGGGACGCGGAGCCGGCGCTGACCGCCGGTCGTCATCTGCCCCTGCTGGAGCCGCACCTGACCGATCCGGGCCTGGTGGTGATCGACCTGGGCTGCGGCAACGGCACCCAGACCCGTTTCCTCGCCGGCCGCTTCCCGCGCGTCGTCGGCGCCGACCTGTCGGCCGCGGCCCTCGACCACGCCCGCCGGGCCGATCCGGCCGGGCGGGCGGCGTACCGGCTGCTCGACGTGGTGGAGAAGGCGGAGGTCCAGAGGCTGCACGCCGAACTCGGCGACGCCAACGTCTATGTGCGCGGTGTCCTGCACCAGGCCGCCCCCGACGACCGGCAGGCGATGGCGGACGGGCTGGCCGTGCTGGCCGGCGAGCGCGGCCGGGTCCTCCTCGTCGAACCCTCCGAGGCCGCCAAGCACGTCCTCATGGGCCTGGCGCGGGGCCCCGCCGGGCCGCCACCCAAGCTGGCCCCGATCCTGCGGCACGGCATAGCGCCGGGCGAGGTCACCGACGACGCGCTGACCGGGTACCTGCGCGCGGCCGGCCTCGACGTGCTCGCGAGCGGCACGCTGCCGCTGGCCACCACCGAGCACGGCCCCGACGGAACCCGCGTCGAACTGCCCTCGACGTGGCTGGTGGCGGGGCGGCCCTGAGGGGCGTCTCGCCGATCATGCCGGGCTCCCGGCACGCTGATCCGGCCTGATCGGCAAGACACCCCCTGCGAGTCCGCCGGCACGCGGAGCACCGGGACGGGGGACAGGTGGAGCGGTTCGTGCGGGGTGCAGCCCGGCAGGGCGCCCCGCAGCGGGCTCTCGCCCCAGCCCACGACGACGCGGCGGGCCCCGTGCCGTGAGGCGGCGTCGAGCAGCGCCGCCGCCGGTTTCCGGTCGATGACCTCCACGGTCGTCGCCACCCCGGCCTCGGCGGCGACGGAGAGCGCGTGGTCCAGCGCGGTCCGGCCGGCCTTCTGGAGCGCGTCCCGGTGGGCGGCGTACTCCTCGCCGAGCGCGCCCGGCGCCGCCCCGTGGACCAGCACAAGGGTGTCGCCGAACGCGGCCGCCACCTCAAGCGCGACGGAGAGCGCGCGGACCGCGCCCGGGGGCTCGTCGTCGCCGCACACCGCGGGCATGTCAGGACTCCTCGCCGTGCACGAGGTCGGGGTCGGCCACGTCGGGGCGCTCCGCCCAGAAGGCCGGCGCCCTCAGCCGCCACACCACCATCAGCATCACGCCCGCGAGGGTGATGCCGATCCCGATGACCAGGGGCGGCCCGAGACCGAACCACGAGACGCCGCTGTAGGAGTTGGCCGGGTCGGCCATGTCGGCGATCGACTCGACGAGCAGCCACGCCAGCAGCCCGGCGCCCACCACCGGGCCGAGGCCGATCAGCACGAAGGCGCGGACGCTCTCGGTGAGGTGACGCCGGTGGTAGACGGCGCACGCGAGGCCGGTGAGCGCGTAGTAGAAGGCGATCAGCAGGGACAGTGCGGTGAGCGAGTCGAACAGGGCGTTCTCACTGATCCGACGGATGACCAGGTACCAGGCGATGGCGATGCCCGCCACCCACCACGTGCTCACGTCCGGCGTGCGGAAACGGTGGTGGATGTGCCCGAAGCGGGCCGGCAGGGCGTGCCGGCGGGCCATGGACAGCGCGGTGCGCGAGGCCGGGATGATCGTCGTCTGCGTGGACGCCACACCGGACGTCGACACGGCCAGCAGGACGATCCAGTCCCAGCCGTCCATCACCTTGCCCGCGAGGAGGGCGAAGATGAACTCCTCCTCGTCGGCGTTCTCCGCGAGGAAGGCGGGACCGGCGTAGGCCACGACCGCGACGGCGACCGACACATAGGTGACCAGCAGGACGACCGTCGACCACACGGCCGCCTCACCGGGGGCGGTCGCGGAGTTCTCGGTCTCCTCGGTGAGGTTGACCGCCGACTCCCAGCCCCAGTAGACGAACACGCCGAGCAGCAGCCCCGCCGTCAGCCGCGCGCCGCCCGCGCCGAAGGGGTTCAGCCAGCCGAACTGCGGTTTCACGGCGTCGAGGTCCCCGGTGCCGGCGTAGACCCGGTAGAGCGCCACCACGGCGAACGCGAGCAGGCAGGCGACCTGGGCGAGGATCAGCGCGTTCTGCACCCGGGCGGACACCTCGGTGCCGATGACGCACACCGCCGTCATCACCAGGATGAGCAGCACGGTGAGGATCTGCCGCACCCACTCGTCGTCCGCCCAGCCGTCCAGCCCGAAGGCGAGCAGCGCGAACGTCACCGCGACGTCCGCCAGCGAGCCCACGACGAGGACACCGGTCATGGTGATGGCCCAGCCGCCGAGCCAGCCCGCCCACGGCCCCATCGCGCGGGTCACCCAGGAGAAGGTCGTGCCGCAGTCCTGGTCGACCTTGTTGAGGTGGTAGAACGCCGACGCGATCAGCAGCATCGGCACGAACGCCGCCAGCATCACGCCGGGCGCGTACACACCGACCAGCGCCACGAGCGGGCCGATCACCGCGGCCAGCGAGTACGCGGGCGAGGTGGAGTTGAGCCCGATGACGAGCGCGTCGAGGAACCCGATCGCGTCGGGCTTCAGCGAGTCCGGTTCCTGGGTGCCCGTGCCGGCTCCGGCCATGCCGCCTCACTTCGGTCGTCCCTGACCTCATGAAACAGCGAACGGTCCGGACCGCCCGGTGGTCGCCGCGCCCGCGCCCCGACTTCCACCCGTGTGCCCAGCCGGTGCCCGCGCCGGGGTGTGCGGGGGCCGCGGGACCGGTCGTGGCGGGTTCTCGCGGGGGCGCGTAACGTGGCGCCCCATGAAGATCCTCATCAGCGCCGACATGGAGGGCGCGACCGGCGTGACCTGGCCGGGGGACGTTCTGCCGGGGACACCGCAGTGGGAGCGGTGCCGGGGGATGTTCACCTCGGACGTGGACGCGGCCGTGCGCGGTTTCTTCGACGGCGGTGCCGACTCCGTCCTCGTCAACGAGGCCCACTGGAGCATGCGCAACCTGCTGCTCGAACGGCTCGACGAGCGGGCCGAGATGCTGACCGGACGGCACAAGGCGCTGTCGATGGTGGAGGGCGTCCAGCACGGCGACATCGACGGCGTCGCCTTCATCGGGTACCACGCGGGCGCCGGCATGGAGGGCGTCCTCGCCCACACCTACCTCGCCAACTCCATCACCGGGGTCTGGCTGAACGACGTCCGGGCGAGCGAGGGTCTGCTGAACGCGCACGTCGTCGCCGAGTACGGCGTCCCCGTCGTCCTCGTCACCGGCGACGACGTGGCCTGCGAGGACGCGCTCGGCTACGCGCCCGAGGCGCTGAAGGTCGCCGTCAAGGACCATGTCTCCCGGTACGCGGCCGTGTGCCGCACACCGGCGAGGACCGCCGCCGACATCCGCGCGGCGGCCGAGGGCGCCGCGGCCCTCGCGGTCCGCGGGGAGCCCGTGCAGGCCGGGCCGTACACGGTGGCCGTCGAGTTCGACGCCGAGCACCTGGCGATGGCGGCCACCGTCGTCCCCGGTGTCGCACGGATCGGCGAGCGCAAGGTGGCGTACACCAGCGAGCGCATGTACGAGGGAATCCGGACCTTCAAGGCGGTCACCACGATCGTCTCGGCCGCGGTGGAGGAGCAGTATGGCTGACGGGCAGGCACTCGAGGAGGTCGTGACGTTCACGTCCGACCTCATCCGCATCGACACCACCAACCGGGGTGGCGGCGACTGCCGGGAGCGGCCCGCCGCCGAGTACGCCGCGGCCCGGCTCGCCGAGGCCGGTCTGGAACCCACGCTGCTGGAGCGCACACCCGGCCGCACGAACGTCGTCGCCCGCCTCGAGGGCACCGACCCCTCCGCGGACGCCCTGCTCGTCCACGGGCACCTGGACGTCGTCCCCGCCGACGCCTCCGAGTGGAGCGTGCACCCCTTCTCCGGCGAGGTCCGCGACGGCGTCGTCTGGGGCCGCGGCGCGGTCGACATGAAGAACATGGACGCGATGGTCCTGGCCGTCGTACGGGCCTGGGCCCGCCAGGGCGTGCGGCCCCGCCGGGACATCGTGATCGCGTTCACCGCCGACGAGGAGGCGAGCGCCGAGGACGGCTCCGGCTTCCTCGCCGACCGGCACGCCGCCCTGTTCGAGGGCTGCACCGAGGGCATCAGCGAGTCCGGCGCCTTCACCTTCCACGACGGGAGCGGACGGCAGCTCTACCCGATCTCGGCCGGCGAGCGCGGCACCGGCTGGCTGCGGCTCACCGCCCACGGCCGGGCCGGTCACGGCTCCCGGCCCAACCGGGAGAACGCGGTGACCCGGCTCGCCGCCGCCATCACCCGGATCGGCGCCCACGAGTGGCCGGTGCGGCTGACCCCGACCGTGCGCGGCGCCCTCACCGAACTCGCGGAGCTGTACGGCCTGGACACCGGCCTGGACGACGTCGACTGTCTGCTGGACAAGCTCGGCCCCGCCGCCAAGCTCGTCGAGGCGACCGTCCGCAACAGCGCCAACCCGACGATGCTGGAAGCCGGTTACAAGATCAACGTCATCCCGGGCCAGGCCGTGGCGTTCGTGGACGGACGGTTCCTGCCCGGCCACGAGGACGAGTTCCGCGCCACCCTCGACGAACTCACCGGGCCCGACGTGGACTGGGAGTTCCACCACCGCGAGGTGGCCCTGCAGTCCCCGCTGGACTCGCCGACGTTCGCCCTGATGCGGGCCGCCGTCGAGGAGTTCGCGCCCGAGGGACGCACCGTGCCGTACTGCATGCCCGGCGGCACGGACGCCAAGCAGTTCTCCCGGCTCGGCATCACCGGCTACGGGTTCTCGCCGCTGAAGCTGCCGGAGGGCTTCGACTACTCGGCCATGTTCCACGGCGTCGACGAACGGGTGCCCGTCGAGGCGCTGCACTTCGGCGTCCGGGTGCTCGACCGGTTCCTGCGCACGGCCTAGACGACCTGGGGGAGACAGTGCGGACTCTGGCGTACGGATCCTGGCCCTCGCCGATCGACGCGGGGCTCGCCGCCGCGCACGACGGGCGGCCCGACTTCGTGGGCGTCGTCGGTGACGAGGCGTGGTGGACCGAACCGCGGCCCGCCGAGGGCGGCCGGCGCACCCTCGTGCGCCGCCGCGCCGACGGGCACGAGGAGTCGGTGCTGCCGCCGCCGTGGAACGTGCGCAGCCGGGTCATGGAGTACGGCGGGCAGCCGTGGGCCGGCGCCACCACCGACGCCGGACCGCTCGTCGTCTTCGTGAACTTCGCCGACCAGCGGCTCTACCGGTACGAGGAGGGCGCCGAGCCGCGTCCGCTCACCCCGGTGTCCCCGGTGGGCGGCGGGCTGCGCTGGGCGGAGCCGCGGGTGCGGACCGACCTCGGCGAGGTGTGGTGCGTGCTGGAGGAGTTCACGGGCGAGGCGCCCACCGATGTGCGGCGCGTCCTGGCCGCCGTCCCGCTGGACGGCTCGGCGGCGGACGACCGGGACGCCGTGCGCGAACTCACCGACGGGCCGCACCGGTTCGTCACCGGGGCGCGGATCTCGCCGGACGGGCGCCGGGCCGCCTGGCTGGCCTGGGACCACCCCCGGATGCCCTGGGACGGCACGGAACTGCTCGTCGCCGACATCACCGCCGACGGCACCCTCGACGACCCGCGGACCGTCGCCGGCGGCCCCGAGGAGTCCGTCGCCCAGGCCGGCTGGACGCCCGACGGCCGCCTCCTGCACGCGAGCGACGCCGGCGGCTGGTGGAACCTGTACCGCGACGGCGAGCCCCTGTGCCCGCGCGAGGAGGAGTTCGGCGGGCCGCTGTGGCAGCTCGGGCTGCGCTGGTTCGCCCCGCTCGACAGCGGCCTCGTCGCCGTCCTGCACGGACGCGGCGCCCTCCGCCTCGGCGTCCTGGACCCGGAGACCGGCGAGATCGTCGACGTGGCCGGCCCCTGGACCGAGTTCGCGCCGACGCTCGCCGCCCACGGGGAGCGGGTCGTGGCCGTCGGCGCCGGCCCGCACACCGCCCACGAGGTGGTCGAACTGGACACCCGCACCGGCCACTGCCGGGTGATCGGCGCCGCCCACCAGGACGCCGTGGACCCCGCCTACTACCCCGAACCGCAGGTCCGCACCTTCACCGGCCCCGCCGGGCAGGACATCCACGCGCACATCTACCCGCCGCGCCACCCGGACTGCGCGGCCCCGGGCGACACCGCGCCGCCCTACGTCGTCTGGGCGCACGGCGGACCCACCTCCCGGTCGCCCCTCGTCCTCGACCTGACCGTCGCCTACTTCACCTCACGGGGCATCGGCGTCGCCGAGGTGAACTACGGCGGCTCCACCGGGTACGGCCGGGCCTACCGCGAACGGCTCCGCGAGCAGTGGGGCGTCGTCGACGTCGAGGACTGCGCGGCCGTCGCGCTCGCCCTCGCCGACGAGGGCACCGCCGACCGCGACCGGCTCGCCATCCGCGGCGGCAGCGCGGGCGGCTGGACCACGGCGGCGTCGCTGACGAGCACCGACGTCTACGCCTGCGGCACGGTCATCTACCCGATCCTGGACCTGACCGGCTGGGGCACCGGGGAGACCCACGACTTCGAGTCGCAGTACCTGGAGAGCCTCGTCGGACCGCTCGCCGAGGTGCCCGGCCGGTACGAGGAACGCTCGCCCGTCACCCGCGCCGACCGCCTCACGGCGCCCTTCCTGCTGCTCCAGGGCCTGGACGACGTCATCTGCCCGCCCGCCCAGTGCGAACGGTTCCTCGCCCGGCTGGAGGGGCGCCATGTGCCGCACGCCTACCTCGCCTTCGAGGGGGAGGGCCACGGGTTCCGCCGCGCGGACACCATGGTCCGCGCCCTGGAGGCCGAACTGTCCCTGTACGCCCAGGTCTTCGGGTTCGACCCGCCCGGCGTCCCCACCCTGGAGCGCACCAAGTGACCCCGCCCCTGCGGCCGTTGCGACGGCCGTCCCGACTCGCCGCCGGCGCCCGTGTGACCGTCGTCGCGCCCAGCGGACCGGTGCCCGAGGAGCGGATCGAGTCCGGCCTCGACGTGCTGCGCGGCTGGGACCTCGACCCCGTCGTGGCACCGCACGTACGCGGCCGGCACGACCGCTTCGGCTATCTCGCTGCCACGGACGCCGACCGGGCCGCCGACCTCCAGCGCGCCTGGTGCGACCCGTCCGTCGACGCCGTACTGTGCGCGCGGGGCGGCTACGGCGCCCAGCGCATGGTCGACCTGCTCGACTGGGACGCCATGGCGGCGGCCGGACCCAAGGTGTTCGTCGGATTCAGCGACATCACCGTGCTGCACGAGGCGTTCGCCGTGCGGCTGGGGCTCGCCACCCTGCACGGCCCGATGGCCGCCGGCGTCGACTTCCTCAAGCACGCCCGCGCCCAGGACCATCTGCGGGCCACCCTCTTCGAGCCCGAGACGGTGCGCGTCATCGCCTCCGGCGGCTCGGCGCTCGTACCGGGCCGGGCCCACGGCGTCACCCTCGGCGGCTGCCTCACCCTGCTCGCCGCCGAACTGGGCACCCCGCACGCCCGCACCTCGGCGCACGGCGGACTGCTCTGCCTGGAGGACGTGGGGGAGGAGCCGTACCGGCTCGACCGGGCCCTCACCCAACTCCTGCGCGCGGGCCTGCTCGACGGGGTGCGCGGCGTCCTGCTCGGGTCGTGGGAGGAGTGCGGGCCGTACGACGAGGTGCGCGCCGTGCTGGAGGACAGGCTGGGCGGGCTCGGCGTGCCCGTCGCGGAGGAGTTCGGGTTCGGACACGGCGCGGGGGCGCTCACGATCCCCTTCGGTCTCGGCGCCGAACTCGACGCCGACGCGTGCACGTTGACGCTGGACGAACCCGCGCTGCGCTGACCGCCGGTCACGGTGTGCGACCGTACGGCTGCGGCCGGCGGCCGCTCACCGTGCGGGGACCCGCGCCCAGGAGCATGCTGGAGGCATGACCCCGAAGACGTCCCGCCGCGGACCGAGCGCGGACGGCAGACGGGGCGGCCCGGCCCGGGTGCTCACCCTCCGCCGGATCGTCGCGCTGGTGCTCGTCGTCCTCGCCGCGGTCCTCATCTTCCAGAACACCGAGGAGACCGAGATCCGGCTGCTGATCCCCGTGGTGACCATGCCCCTGTGGGTCGCGCTCCTCGGTATGGGAGTCATCGGGGCGTTGATCGGCGCCCTGCTCGTTGCGCGCCGGCGCCGCTAGCGGGACGTAGGCTGACCCGATGCCGCACCCCGCCTCCCCCTACCTCGCCGAAGGCCCCCGTGTGGGCATACGCCACTTCACCTACGAGGACGGTGCCGAGTTCACCGCACGCGTCCGCGAGAGCAGGGAACTGCACCGGCCCTGGCTCTTCCCGCCCGACAGCGCCGCCGCGTACACCGCGTACGCGGGACGGCTGATCGAGGACCGCACCAAGGCCGGCTTCCTGGTGTGCGCCAAGGACGGCGGCGGCGCCCTCGTCGGCTACATCAACATCAACAACATCGTCCAGGGCGCCTTCCGCAGCGGCGCCCTCGGCTACGGCGCCTTCGCGCACGCGGCCGGGCGCGGCCTCATGCGGGAGGGCCTGGGCCTCGTCATGGACCACGCCTTCGGGATGATGGGGCTGCACCGGCTGGAGATCAACGTGCAGCCCGGCAACGCCGCCTCCATCGCTCTCGCCCGCGCCTGCGGGTTCCGGCTGGAGGGCTACTCGCCGGACATGCTGTTCATCGACGGCGCGTGGCGGGACCACGAACGGTGGGCGATCACCACGGAGATGCGCGGCCCGCGCTGACCGCGCCGCGCCGCCGGCTCAGGTCGTGCGGTCCGCGTACTCGTAGATCGCCCCGTCCGGGTGCATCGCGATCAGGTTGCGGCCCACCGGCGTCGGGACCGGGCCCGCCACGATCTGCGCGCCCATCTCGCCGAGTACCTTCCGGGCCTCCTCGACGTCGGAGACCGCGATCGTCGCCGCGACCTTGCGCAGCACCTCCAGCTCCGCCGGCGGCCCGCTCATCAGGAGGAAGCACCCGACCGCGGCCACCCGCACACCGCCGCGCTCGAAGCGCAGGGCGGTGCCGCCGGCGAGGCGTTCGTAGAAGGGGACCGCGGCCTCCAGGTCGTCGACGCACACGCGCAGCGTGGCTCCCAGAATGTCCATGCCGGAAGCCTAATGGCGTGCCCCGGCGCCGGTGATCGCTTCACGCGATCCGCTCACTCCCCGTTACCCGACCCTCCGTTCGGGTACCCGCCGGGCATGGACCGCTTGGATCATCTTGAGCATCTGGACAAGCACCTGGTCGACGAACTGGCGCAGGTGGCACGGGAGACCGTGCGCGACGAACTGCGCGAGCAGACGCGCCGGCAGCGCCGACGCGCCGCGCTCTACGCCGGATCGGGCGCCGCCGCGCTGTACGCCGGAGCGGCCCTCGCGCTGGCCCTGGGCCTCGGCCTCGCCACCGGACTGCCCGACTGGGCCGCCGCGCTGATCACCGCGGCCGTGCTCGCCGCGGTGGCCTACGCCCTGCGCGCGGCGGCCCGCCCGTCCCGGGGCCACCGTGAGGCGTCCCCGGCTCACGGCTCCGCCACGGACGGCCGGGGCGTGCCGTACCCGCCGATGCCGTCGACCCCGCCCACGACGGGCCAGGCGCCGACCGGCCCGCACGACCACCGGTAGCCGCCGGGCCACCGGGCCCCGGTGGCCGCGGGGCCGGTACCGGGGGACGTTTGGAGGGACGGGCCAGGGGGACGCGGAAGGCTCCCGAGGTACGCGACACGCGATCGACAAGGCCGGAGGCCCACCGTGAGTCGACCCCGCATCGTGATCGTCGGCGCCGGGTTCGCCGGGTATCGTGCCGCCCGCACCCTGTCCCGGCTCACCCGGCATCAGGCCGACATCACCCTGCTCAACCCGACCGACTACTTCCTGTACCTGCCCCTGCTGCCCCAGGTCGCCGCCGGCATCCTGGAGCCCCGCCGGGTCACCGTCGCCCTCTCCGGCACCCTGCCGCACGTCCGGCTGGTGCTCGGCGAGGCCGACGGCATCGACCTCGACGGGCGCACCGTGCACTACACCGGGCCGGAGGGAGAGGGCGGCACCCTCTCCTACGACCGGCTCGTGCTCGCCGCGGGCAGCGTCAACAAGCTGCTGCCCATCCCGGGGGTCGCCGAGCACGCCCACGGCTTCCGCAGTCTGCCCGAGGCGCTGTACCTGCGCGACCACGTCACCCGGCAGGTGGAGCTGGCCGCCGCGGCCGACGACCCCGCACGCTGCCGGGCGCGCTGCACCTTCGTCGTGGTCGGCGCCGGATACACCGGCACCGAGGTCGCCGCGCAGGGCCAGCTGTTCACCGAGGCCCAGGTCCGCAAGCGCCCGCTGCCCGTCGGGATGCGCCCGCACTGGATGCTGCTCGACATCGCCGACCGCGTCCTGCCGGAACTGGACGAGCGGCTCGCGCGCACCGCGGACGAGGTGCTGCGGCAGCGAGGCGTCGACGTGCGGACGGGCACCTCCGTCAAGGAGGCCACCCACGACGGGGTCCTGCTGAGCGACGGGGAGTTCGTGCCCACCCGCTCCCTGGTCTGGTGCGTCGGCGTACGGCCCGACCCGCTCGCCGCCTCGCTCGAACTGCCCCTGGAACGGGGTCGGCTGCTCGTCGACCCGCACCTCCAGGTGCCCGGCCGCGCCGAGCTGTTCGCCGCCGGGGACGCGGCCGCCGTGCCCGACCTGGAGAAGCCGGGCTCGTACACGCCGATGACGGCCCAGCACGCCTGGCGGCAGGGCAAGACCGTCGCCCACAACGTCGCCGCCTCGCTCGGCATGGGGGAGCGGCGCGCCTACCGCCACCGCGACCTGGGCTTCGTCGTCGACCTGGGCGGCGTCAAGGCGGCCGCCAACCCGCTCGGTGTGCACCTGTCCGGAGCGGCGGCGGGCGCCGTCACCCGCGGCTACCACCTCGCCGCGATGCCCGGCAACCGGGTGCGGGTCGCCGCCGACTGGCTGCTGGACGCCGTACTCCCGCGCCAGGCCGTGCAGTTGGGCCTCGTCCGGTCGTGGTCGGTGCCCCTGGACACCGCCTCGCCGGAGCTGGTCCGCATGCCGGGCGGCCCGGACCGTGCGGTCGCGCCGGACGGCGACGAAACGGCGAAGGCCGGGTCCGGGGCGTCCGACCCCGTGCAGGACCCCGACGCCGTCAAGCACCCCGAACCCCCGGGCCCGGTGAAGGGGCCCGAACACCGTGCGCAGCACGAGGAGAAGGCGCAGCACCGCGACAAGCCCACCGCCTCCACCTCCCGGAAGGGGACCCATGAACACCGATGAACTCGTCGAACTCGGCCAGCAGTTGCGCGTGGACAGCGTGCGGGCCTCCGCCGCCGCCGGCTCGGGGCACCCGACGTCGTCGATGTCCGCCGCCGACCTGGTGGCCGTCCTGTTCGCCAACCACCTGCGCTACGACGTGGACCGGCCCGAGAACCCAGGAAACGACCGCTTCATCCTCTCCAAGGGCCACGCGTCGCCGCTGCTGTACTCCGCCTACAAGGCCGCCGGGGCCATCGAGGACGGTGAGCTGGTCACCTTCCGCAAGCTCGGCAGCCGCCTCGAAGGGCACCCGACGCCCCGGCGCCTGCCGTACGTGGAGACCGCCACCGGTTCGCTCGGGCAGGGCCTGCCGATCGGCGTCGGCATCGCCCTGTCAGGGCGGCGCCTGGAGCACAGCGACTACCGGGTCTGGGTGCTGTGCGGCGACAGCGAGCTCGCCGAGGGCTCCGTCTGGGAGGCCGCCGAGCACGCCGCCTACGAGGGCCTGGACAACCTCACCGCGATCGTCGACGTGAACCGGCTCGGGCAGCGCGGCCCCACCCGGCACGGCCACGACCTCGACGCCTACGCCCGCCGCTTCCAGGCGTTCGGCTGGCACACCATCGAGGTCGACGGGCACGACGTGGACGCCGTCGACCGCGCCTTCGGCGAGGCCCGCTCCACCACCGGCCAGCCCACGGTCGTCCTCGCCCGCACCCTCAAGGGCAAGGGCGTGGAATCCGTCCAGGACCGCGAGGGCCTGCACGGCAAGCCGCTGCCGGAGGCCGACGAGGCCATCGCCGAGCTCGGCGGCCGCCGCGACCGCACCTTCCATGTGCACGAACCGCACACGTCGCGCCCGCCGCACCCGGTGCCCGCCGCGGACACCGAACTGCCCCGCTGGGAACAGGGCGAGAAGGTCGCCACCCGTGACGCCTACGGCCAGGCGCTCGCCGCGCTCGGCTCCGGCCGCGGCGACGTGGTCGCCCTCGACGGCGAGGTCAGCGACTCCACCCGCGCCGAGGCCTTCGCCAAGGAACACCCCGACCGGTTCTTCGAGTGCTACATCGCCGAGCAGCAGCTCGTCGCCGCCGCCGTGGGCCTGGCGGCCCGCGGCTGGGTGCCGTACGCCTCGACCTTCGCGGCCTTCCTGGCCCGCGCCTACGACTTCGTGCGCATGGCCTCGGTCAGCGGCGCCTCCATCAACCTGGTCGGCTCCCACGCGGGCGTCGCCATCGGGCAGGACGGCCCGAGCCAGATGGGCCTGGAGGACCTGGCGATGATGCGGGCCGTGTACGGCTCGACGGTGCTGTACCCCTGCGACGCCAACCAGACCGCCAAGCTCGTCGCGACCATGGCGGGACTCGACGGCGTCCGCTACCTGCGGACCTCGCGCGGCGCGGCCCCCGTGCTGTACGGCCCCGACGAGGAGTTCCCGGTCGGCGGCAGCAAGGTGCTGCGCTCCGGCGAGCGGGACCGGCTGACCCTGGTCGCGGCCGGCGTCACCGTCCACGAGGCGCTCGCCGCCGCCGACACGCTGGCCCGCGACGGCATCGACGTCCGGGTCGTCGACCTGTACTCGGTCAAGCCCGTCGACCGCGAGACCCTGCGCCGGGCCGCCGAGGAGACGGGCTGCCTGGTCACCGTGGAGGACCACCATGAGGAGGGCGGCCTCGGCGACGCCGTCGTGGACGCCTTCTCCGACGGGCGCCCCGTGCCCCGGCTGGTGCGCCTGGCCGTGCGGATGATGCCGGGTTCGGCCTCGCCCGACGAGCAGCTGCACGCCGCCGGCATCGATGCCGCGTCCATCGCCTCGGCCGTCAAACTGCTCGTCGAGGAGGCGGTCGTACGGTGACCGACGACGCCACGACGGTGCGCGCGGGCCGCCGCACCGTCGAGGTCAAACGCCTCGACAAGGTGCTCTTCCCCGGCGGCGGGGGAGCGAAGGAGTACACCAAGGGCGACCTGCTCGACTATCACCGGGCTGTCGCGCCCCACATGCTGCCGCACCTGCGGGGCCGCCCGCTGATGCTGGAGCGGCACCCCGACGGCATCGACGGCCCCACGTTCATGCAGAAGAACACCCCTGAGCACTACCCGGACTGGATCACCCGTGTCGAGGTGCCGAAGGAGGGCGGCACCGTCACGCACACCGTGTGCGACGACGTGGCGACCCTGGTGTTCCTCGTCGACCAGGCGTGTCTGACCCTGCACCGCTGGCTGTCCCGCACCGGCACGACGGGCGGCCTCGACCACCCGGACCGGCTGGTCTTCGACCTCGACCCGCCGGGGGACGACTTCGAACACGTCAGAGAGGCCGCCCGCCTGCTGCACGAGCTCCTGGACGAACTGGAACTCCCGTCGGCGCCCATGACGACCGGCTCGCGCGGGCTGCACGTCGTCGTCCCCCTCGACGGCCGGGACGACTTCGACACCGTCCGGGAGTTCGCGCACGAGGTCGCCGAGACGCTGGCGGCGGCCCACCCGGACCGGCTGACCACCGCCGCCCGCAAGAAGGACCGCGGCGACCGCCTCTACCTGGACGTCCAGCGCAACGCCTACGCCCAGACCGCCGTCGCCCCCTACACGGTCCGTGCCCGGCCCGGTGCCCCCGTCGCCACTCCGGTGACGTGGGACGCCGTCGACGACCCGGAGCTGCACGCACGCCGGTGGAGCATCGCCGACGCCGTCGAGCAGGCCGGGACGGACCCCTGGGCGGGACTGGGCCGGGCCCGGGCCCTGGGGCCGGCCCGCCGCCGTCTCGCGACCCTGCGTGACTGATCGGGCGCGGGCCGCAACGGAGGCAAGTCGGCGGTTTACGGGGCTCTTTCCGGGCCACACGGCGTAGGAGGCGCCCATGAATGATTCACAGAACACATCCAATTCATCCAGACGACAGACGGACGGGACTGGCAAGGGGCCTACCCCCATGGAGGTACTGCGCGAGGCGCGGGCCCAGCTCGCCGAGCTCACCGGTATGGAAGCGGAGACCGTGACGTCCTTCGATCGCACGGAGGACGGCTGGACCCTCGAAGTCGAGGTCCTGGAGCTGTCCCGCGTCCCCGACACGATGAGCCTGATGGCGAGCTACCAGGTCGAACTGGACTCCGAGGGGCAGCTCACCGGATACCGGCGTCTGGGCCGGTACGAGCGGGGGCGTTCCGACGCCCGGCGCGGCGGCCGCTAGGCCGGCGCCCCCCACCCAGCACACCGTCCCCGAGACAAGGAGGAACGGTCGGCATGACCGTTGTCCCGGCACAGCAGACCGGCGGCGGAGGCGGCAGCAGCGGCCTCTATGACGTACTTGAACTTGTACTGGACAGGGGACTCGTCATTGACGCGTTCATCCGGGTGTCCCTGGTCGGAATCGAGATCCTGAAGATCGACGTACGGGTGGTCGTGGCCAGCGTCGACACCTACCTGCGCTTCGCCGAGGCGTGCAACCGGCTCGACCTGGAGTCCGGGCCCAACAAGAGCCCCGGCCTGCCGGAGATCGTCGGTGAGGTCACCGAGTCCGGCGCGCGGGGCAAGTCCAAGGGCGCACTCTCCGGAGCCGCCGAGACCGTCTCCGACGCCTTCAAGCAGGCGCGGGAGGAAAGCAGCGAGGAGCGCCCGCGGCGCGCCCGTAAGTCGACGGCCTCGCGCCGGAAGGAGGAGCAGGAGTGAGCACATACGTGTACGGCATCACCGCGAGTTCGCACCCTGCCCTCCCCGAGGACATGGGTGGTGTCGGTGACCCGGCGCGGCCCGTGCGGGTCCTGAAGGAGGGCCGCCTCGCCGCCCTGGTGAGCGACGCCCCGGAGGAGCTGCGACCCAAGCGCCGTGAGCTGCTCGCGCACTCCAACGTGCTCGCCGAGGCGGGCGCCGCGGGGTGTGTGCTGCCGATGCGGTTCGGCAGCGTCTCGCCCGACGACGACACGGTCGTCTCCGTGCTCGCCGAACGCGCGGACCACTACACGGAGCGTCTCGCGGCCCTGGAGGGCAAGGACGAGTACAACGTCAAGGCCAATCACGTGGAGGACGCGGTGCTGCACCGCGTCCTGTCGGAGAACCCCGAGCTGCGGGCCATGACGGAGGCCAACCGGTCGGCGGGCGGCGGCAGCTATGACGACCGGCTGCGGCTCGGCGAGATGGTGGCCGCGGCCGTCAAGGCCCAGGAGGCGCAGGACGCCACCGACGTGCGGCACACGCTCGAACCGGCCGCCGCCGACATCAGCGTGGGCCCCGATTCCTCGGGCTGGCTCGCCAACGTGTCCTTCCTGGTCGCCCGGGACGAGGCGGACGCGTTCCTGGCCGCCGTGGAGCAGCTGCGCAAGGGGCACCCGCATCTCGAGGTGCGGCTCAACGGGCCGCTGCCGCCGTACAGCTTCGTCGAGCCGGGTCCGGGCGACTCCGGCCTCGCGGAGGCCACGGGCGGCGGTGCGGCCGGCGAGGTCGCCAGGGAGTGAGTCATGGGACTGCTCGGAGAGATCCTGCTGCTGCCGCTCGCTCCGGCGCGCGGTAGCGGCTGGGTCATCAAGAAAGTGCTGGAGGAGGCCGAGCGCCTCTACTACGACCCCAGTGCCGTGCGGGCCGAACTGGCACGGCTGGAGGAGCAGTTGACCTCGGGCGAGATCGACGAGGAAGAGTTCGACCGCCGCGAGGACGAACTGCTCGACCGGCTCGACACGGGACTGCGCGCAGGCTACGGGAACGGTGACAGGACGGCATGATGAACCGAGTTGGACTGGGCCTCGCGATAGGGGCCGGATACGTCCTCGGACGGACGAAGAAGGCCAAGATGGCCTTGGCGGTGGGAAGCCTTGTCGCCGGCAAGAAGCTGAACCTCACCCCGAAGGCACTGGCCGAGCTGGTCACCACGCAGCTGGCGGGCAACCCGCAGTTCAAGGAGATCGGCGACCAGCTGCGGCAGGACCTGCGCGGGGTCGGCAAGGCCGCCTCCGGGGCGCTGGTGGAGCGGCAGATCGAGGCGCTCGCCGACCGGCTGCACGGCCGTACCGCCGAGGTGCGCGAGCAGCTGGAGGGCGACGGCTCCGAAGGCCGTGACGAGGACGCCCACGAGGACGAGGACGCCTACGACGACGAGGACGTCCACGAGGACGAGGACGCCCACGAGGACGAGGACGAGGACGAGGAGCCGCGCGCCGACGACGACTCCGAGGACTCCGAGGACTCCGACGACGGGGAGCGCGAGCAGCGGGCCCCGGCGAAGACGGCGGCGAAGAAGGCTCCGGCCAAGAAGGCCGCCAGGAAGGCACCGGCCAAGAAGAGCGCCCCCGCGAAGAAGGCGGCGGCGAAGAAGACCGGCTCCGCGCGGTCCGCGGCCCGCAGGACCACGGGCGGCTCGCGTCGGTCCCAGGGTGGTGACGGAGCATGACCGAGACACTCGGCTCCGCAGGCTCCGCGGCCGGCGGAGCGGCGAAGAAGCAGCCTCTGTCCGACCTCGCGCACAGCGAGGCCGCCGACCGGCTCAAGAGCGAGGTGCAGGACTACCTCGCCGCGCAGGCCCAGCGTCTGCTCGTCGGCACCGGCCGCAAGCTCGGCGAGGCCACCGGCAAGCTCAACGACATCGCCGAGGGCAACAGTCCCGGCTTCGCCAAGCTGGCCCTGGACGGCGGGAAGAAGCTCGCCGAGGGCAAGGGCCCCGTGCGCAGCGCGCTGGAGGTCGGCGCGGGCCACGCCAAGGACAAGGTGGTCGGGGCGTTCAAGAACCTCGGCGGCAAGGGCGGCAAGGGCGGCAAGGGCAAGAAGGCCGGCAACAAGCCCACCGTCATCCTCGAGCACGTCGACGTCGGTGTGCCGCTGCGGACCGCGTACGACCAGTGGACGCAGTACCAGGACTTCAGCACCTTCGCGAAGGGTGTGAAGAGCGCCAACCGCGCCGACGACACCACCTCCGACTGGCAGGGGAAGATCTGGTGGTCCAGCCGCAGCTGGAAGGCGCAGACCACCGAGCAGGTGCCGGACCAGAAGATCTCCTGGACCTCCGAGGGCGCGAAGGGCACCACCAAGGGTGTCGTCACCTTCCACCACCTCGACGAGAACCTCACCCGCGTCCTGCTGGTGATCGAGTACTACCCCTCCGGGTTCTTCGAGAAGACCGCCAACATCTGGCGCGCCCAGGGCCGCCGGGTCAGGCTCGACCTCAAGAACTACGTCCGCTTCATCACGTTCAAGGGCGAGGCGGAGGACGGCTGGCGCGGTGAGATCCGCGACGGCGAGGTCGTCCGCAGCCACGAGGAAGCGGTCGAGGAGGAGGAGCGGGAGCGCGAGGAAGACGAGGGCCGCGACGAGACCGAGGGCGAGGACGACGAGGCCCGCGACGAGACCGAGGAGGAGGACGGCGAGGGCGACGAGCCCGACGCGCAGGCCGAGGACTCCGAGGACGACGAGGAGCAGGCCGAGGAGGAGGAGGAGGAGCCGGAGGCCGAGTACGAGGACGAGCCCGAGGACGACGAGTCCTACGAGGACGAGCCCGAGGACGAGGACGAGCCGGAGAACGGTTACGAGGACGAGGAGGAGCCGGAGGCCGAGTACGAGGACGAGCCCGAGGAAGAGCCCGCGGTCGGCAGGAGCCGACGATGACCACGCCGAGCAGGCTCCCGGACCCGTACGGCCAGGGAGGTGGAGCCAATCTCGCGGACATCCTCGAACGGGTGCTCGACAAGGGTGTGGTGATCGCGGGTGACATCCGGATCAACCTGCTCGACATCGAACTGCTCACGATCAAGCTGCGGCTGATCGTCGCCTCCGTCGACAAGGCGAAGGAGATGGGCATCGACTGGTGGGAGGACGACCCCGCGCTGTCCTCCCGCGCCCGTCACGACGAACTGGCCCGGGAGAACGCCGAGTTGCGTGAGCGACTGGCCCAGCTGGAGCCGGCCAGGCCCCAGCGGGAGGAGGCCCCATGAGCGGTCTGCGCTACGTCTACGCCGTCTGCCACCCCTACGAGTCCCCCCTGCAGCGCCAGCTGTCCGGGGTCTCGGGGGCTCCACCGAAGCAGCTCACCCATCACGGGCTGGTCGCCGTCGTCAGTACCGTGCCGGAGCAGGAGTTCACGGAGGAGGCGCTGCGGGCCAACCTGGAGGACCTCGACTGGCTCACCGCGACGGCCCGCGCCCACCAGCAGGTGATCGACGCCCTCACGGCCGTCACCACCCCGCTGCCGCTGCGCCTGGCGACCGTCTTCCGCGACGACAGCGGCGTGCGCAGCATGATCGAGGCCCGCGAGGAAGAGCTGCGGCGGGTCCTCGACCGGCTGGCGGGCCGGGTGGAGTGGGGCGTGAAGGTGTACGTCGAGAGGCCGCCGGAGACCTCCGACGCGACCGAGGGGGCCGGCCGGCCCCCGGCGAAGGCGGTCTCGGGCCGCGACTACCTGCGCCGCCGGCGCGACCAGACGCGCGCGCACGACGACGTGTGGCAGCGTGCCTCGGAGTTCTCCGACCGGCTGCACGCGACGCTGTCGGCCTTCGCCGAGGACTCCCGGATGCACGCCCCGCAGAACGCCGCGCTGTCCGGCGCCACCGGCCAGAACGTGCTCAACGCCGCCTATCTGGTGTCGCGCGCGGACTCCGAGGAGTTCGTGGAACTGGTGGACCGGGAGAAGGACGACGTGCCCGGCATCCGGGTCGAACTCACCGGGCCGTGGGCGGCCTACTCCTTCGCCGGGGAGTTCTCGGAGGATCCGGGGGTGGAGTCGTGACCGTCGTCGAACGGCGGGAGATCGCCCTCGTGGACCTGCTCGACCGGCTGCTCGCCGGCGGTGTGGTCGTCAAGGGGGACATCACGCTGCGCATCGCCGACGTCGACCTCGTCCGCATCGACCTGAACGCGCTGATCAGCTCCGTCAACGAGCAGGTCCCCTCGCCCTGGGGGGACTGGCCGTGACCGAACGACGCAACCGGTTCGACCTCGACCCCGACACCGTCGAACGCGACCTGGTCAAACTCGTCCTGACCGTCGTGGAGTTGCTGCGCCAGCTCATGGAGCGCCAGGCGGTGCGCCGCTTCGACGAGGGCGGCCTCAGCGAGGAACAGGAGGAGCGCATCGGACTGACGCTGATGCTGCTGGAGGACCGCATGGCCGAGCTGCGGGACCGCTACGACCTGCGGCCCGAGGATCTGAACCTGGACCTCGGTCCGCTGGGCCCCCTGCTGCCCCGGGAGTGAGCGGGGCCCGGCGGTGAACCGGCTCAGGCGTTTTCGCGGCACAGGATCTCCCCGTGCAGGACGCTGAACCAGCCGTCCTCCTGACGCCCCCACTCCCGCCAGGCCTCCGCCACCTCCCGCAGCTCCGCCGCCGTCGCGTGCCCGCCCCCGGTGGCCCGGTCCGCGTACGCGGAGGCCACCGTGCGGTCCGCCCACAGCCCGCTCCACCAGGCCCGCTCCCCGGGTGTGGCGAACGTCCAGGTGCTCGACGTGCAGGTGACGTCCGTGAGCCCGGCCGCCCGCGCCCAGGACTTCAGCCGGCGCCCGGCGTCGGGCTCGCCGCCGTTGGCGCGGGCGACCCGGCGGTACAGGTCCAGCCAGGCGTCCATGCCGGCGGACGCCGGGTGCCAGGTCATCGCCGCGTAGTCGGAGTCCCGTACCGCGATGAAGCCGTTCGGCCGGGTGACGCGCCGCATCTCGCGCAGGGCCGCCACCGGGTCGCCGACGTGCTGGAGGACCTGGTGCGCGTGGACCACGCAGAACGTGTCGTCCGGGAAAGCCAGGGCGTGCACGTCCCCGACCGCGAACCCGACGTTCTCCAGGCCGCGTCCGGCGGCGGTGGCGCACGCCTGCTCCAGGACGCCCGGTTCCCGGTCGACCCCGGTGACGTGCCCGTCCGGGACCAGGGCCGCCAGGTCGGCGGTGATCGTGCCAGGGCCGCAGCCGATGTCCAGGATCCGCATGTGCGGCTTCAGATGCCCGAGCAGATAGGCCGCCGAGTTGGCGGCGGTGCGCCAGGTGTGCGAGCGCAGGACGGACTCGTGATGTCCATGGGTGTAGACGGCGGTCTCCCGCGTCCGCGACGGGCTCTCGGGCATGGCTGGTCCCCTCGGGTCGGCGTACGGCTCGCCAGGACGGCGCACGGCCGCACCGGGCGGTACGCCTCACCGTACGCCGACGTCCCGCATGGTGATATCCGTGTATCACCATGCGGGACGACGGAGGGGGTTCAGGAGCCCGGCAGCGGCCGGTACACCGTCAGTGCCTCCGGCAGCTTGTCCAGCGTCACCTCGCCGCTCACCTCCGTCACTTCACCGTCGTACGCCAGCGGGGTCCCCGGCTCGACGCCCGTCAGCCGCAGCCGGGCGACCTGAACGGCCGCGTGGACGGGTGAGCGGCTCAGGGGCCCGGCGACGGCGGCGGCGAGCAGCCGCAGCGCCGGCCGGCGTCCGCCGTGCACGATCCGGACGTCGAGGACGCCGTCCGCGAGGTCCAGCCGGCGCGCGGGCGCGAGCCCCACCCGGTGGTAGGTGCCGTTCCCGGCGAACAGCAGCCACAACGGGTGGACGCGGCCCCCGGCCTCCGCCCGCAGCGGGTGCCGGTCCCGGCGCAGCACGCGGATCGTCGCGAGGACCCCGGCGGGCCAGTCGCCGATCTTGGACGCGAACCGGTCGCGTTCCCGCACCAGTTCCGGATAGACGCCCAGGCTGCACGTGTTGAGGAACACCCCCTGCCTGCCCGGGCTGCGGAAGCGGGCCACGTCCACGCGCACCGCCTCGCCGCGCAGCACGGCCCGGCTCAGATCGGCCTCGTCCTCCACGCCCAGGTCCAGCGCGAAGTGGTTCAGGGTGCCGCCGGGCAGCACCGCCAGCGGCAGCCCGTGCCGCAGTGCCACCTCGGCCGCCGCGTTCACCGTCCCGTCGCCGCCGCACACCCCGAGCACCCGGGCGTGCCCGGCGGCCCGCTCCAACTCGTCGCCCATGTGGTGCGCTTCGCACTCCACGACCTCGGCGCGCGGCAGCAGGTCCAGCAGGGTGCGCACCCGATCCGGGGTGCCCGAGCCCTTGTTGACGACCATCACCAGGCCGTCCCCCTCCGGCAGCGCGGGCACGTCCGCGCGCGGCCGGGCCGGCGGGACCCGCGGCTCGCGGGTCGGCACCAGCCCCCGTACGGCGAACGCGGCGCCCGCCCCGAAGGCCGCGCCCACCAGAACGTCGCTCGGGAAGTGCACCCCCGTGTACACACGGGACAGCGCCACCGACCAGGCGACCGGCGCCACCGCCAAACCCCACTTCGGCGACTCCAGGGCGACCCCGGTCGCGAACGCCGCCGCCGACGCCGCGTGGCCCGACGGGAACGACGTCGTGATCGGCTGTCGCTTGAGCTGCCGCACCCGCGGCACCGCGTCCAGCCCGGGCCGCGGCCGGCGCACGGACCGCTTGCCGAGCGTGTTGATGGTCAGCGACGCCAGGCCCAGCGAGGCCAGACCGCGCGCCGCCGCCCGGCGGCCCCGGGGCGAGCGGGAGGCGGCGATGGCGGCGGCCGCCGCGAACCAGAGCACCCCGTGGTTGGCGCTGCGGCTGAGTCTCGGCAGGACGGGCTCGGCGAACGGCCAGTTCCGTTCGGCCGCGAACTCGAACAGCCGCGAGTCGAGCGCGAGGAACCGGTCGCGCAGCGCGTGCCGGCCTGGCAGGGGGACGGTGAGGTCGACATCAGGGCTCATACAGCCCTGGGTACCCTGAACCGGCCCCAAGCTGTCCGGCCCGCGCGGACCGACACACGAAGGAACCCGTCCATGCGCCTGCTGCTCGTCCGCCACGGCCAGACCACCGCCAACGTGGACTACCTGCTCGACACGGCACCCCCCGGAGCACCCCTGACGGCGCTCGGCGAACAGCAGGCGGCCGCCCTGCCCGGCGCGCTCGCCGGCGAGGACATCGAGGCGGTCTACGCCTCCACCCTGATCCGCACCCAGGCCACCGCCGCGCCGCTGGCCGCCGCCCGGGGCCTGGAGGTCCGGGTGCGCGACGGCATCCGCGAGGTGTCCGCCGGCGACCTGGAGCTGCTGCCCGGCCACTCCGAGCGGGCCGAACCCTACATGCGGACCGTGTTCGCGTGGGCCGCAGGGGAGACGTCGCTGCGGATGCCGGGCGGCGAGAGCGGCGACGAGGCGCTCGGACGCTACGACGCGGTGGTCGCCGAGGCCGCGGCCAGTGGCGCCCGGACGGTCGCCATGGTCAGCCACGGCGCCGCCATCCGCATGTGGACCGCGGCCCGCGCCGCCAACGTCGACGTCGACTTCGCCGCGGCCCACCCGTTGGAGAACACCGGTGTCGTGATCCTGGAGGGCGGCCCCGGCGAGGGCTGGAAGGCGCTGTCCTGGACGGGCGCGATCGTGGCCCCTGCGGGCGAGGGCGGACCCACGGGCCGGCCTGTCGACGGGCGGCGTTCGTAGGGGCCCGGCACCGGCCCGTGCGATAAGCGTTTGCCCAGGCTCCCGGCCGCCCCGCAGAATGCGGCCTCATGGGACATCTGGAAGCCGCGCACCTCGAATACCACCTCCCCGACGGGAGGGCGCTGCTCGGCGATGTCTCGTTCCGGGTGGGCGAGGGCGCCGCCGTGGCGCTGGTCGGGCCGAACGGCGCCGGCAAGACCACCCTGCTCCGGCTGATCTCCGGGGAGCTGAAACCGCACGGGGGCACCCTCACCGTCAGTGGCGGGCTCGGCGTGATGCGCCAGTTCGTCGGGTCCGTACGCGACGAGACGACCGTACGCGACCTGCTGGTCTCGGTGGCGCCGCCCCGCATCAGGGAGGCCGCCCGGGCCGTCGACGAGGCCGAGCACGCGATCATGACGGTCGACGACGAGGCCGCCCAGCTGAGGTACGCCCAGGCGCTCGCCGACTGGGCGGAGGCCCGCGGCTACGAGGCCGAGACCCTGTGGGACATGTGCACCACGGCCGCGCTCGGCGTGCCCTACGAGAAGGCGCAGTGGCGGCAGGTACGGACCCTGTCCGGCGGCGAGCAGAAGCGGCTGGTGCTGGAGGCGCTGCTGCGCGGCACCGACGAGGTCCTGCTGCTGGACGAGCCGGACAACTACCTCGACGTGCCCGGCAAGCGCTGGCTGGAGGAGCGGCTGAAGGAGACCCGCAAGACGGTCCTCTTCGTCTCCCACGACCGCGAACTCCTCGCCCGCGCCGCCGAGAAGATCGTCTCGGTGGAGCCCTCCCCGGCCGGCGCGGACGCCTGGGTGCACGGCGGCGGCTTCGCGACCTACCACGAGGCCCGCCGCCGGCGCTTCGCCCGCTTCGAGGAGCTGCGCAGACGGTGGGACGAGAAGCACGCCCAGCTGAAGAAGCTGGTACTGACACTCCGTCAGGCCGCCGAGAACAGCACGGACATGGCGTCCCGCTACCGGGCCGCCCAGACCCGGCTGCGCAAGTTCGAGGAGGCCGGGCCGCCGCCCGAGCCGCCCCGCGAACAGGACATCCGGATGCGGCTCAAGGGCGGCCGCACCGGCGTGCGGGCCGTCACCTGCGAGGACCTGGAACTGACCGGCCTGATGAAGCCGTTCTCGCTGGAGGTCTTCTACGGCGAACGCGTCGCCGTCCTCGGCTCCAACGGCTCCGGCAAGTCCCACTTCCTGCGCCTGCTCGCCGGGGAGGACGTCGCCCACACCGGCCACTGGAAGCTCGGCGCGCGGGTGGTGCCCGGCCACTTCGCGCAGACCCACGCGCACCCCGAGCTGATGGGCCGCACCCTGCTCGACATCCTGTGGACCGAGCACGCCCAGGACCGGGGCGCCGCCATGTCCCGGCTGCGCCGCTACGAGCTCACCCAGCAGGCCGAGCAGACCTTCGACCGGCTCTCCGGCGGCCAGCAGGCCCGCTTCCAGATCCTGCTGCTGGAGCTGGAGGGCGTGACGGCCCTGCTGCTCGACGAGCCCACCGACAACCTCGACCTGGAGTCCGCCGACGCGCTCCAGGAAGGGCTGGAGGCGTTCGAGGGCACCGTGCTGGCGGTCACCCACGACCGCTGGTTCGCCCGCTCCTTCGACCGCTACCTGGTCTTCGGCAGCGACGGACGCGTCCGCGAGACACCGGAACCGGTGTGGGACGAGCGCCGGGTGGAGCGAGCGCGCTAGGACCTTTCGTCTGGATCATCCCGGCGTCGCGGGGTCTGGCACGTGCATCTGCGGCGTTGTCGCCCGTCGGCCACAGCCGGGCTGATCCAAACGAAAGACCCCTAGCCGGACACGGGTCCCGATCCACACCTCGCGGTGCGCGTCCGGTCCGTCCGGACGGATCAGCGGTGCGCCGATCCGGTGCTCGCGGGCGGCCGGCCTCGACCAGCGCGGGCACCCACTCCACCGCTCCGGCACGGCCCTCGCCGGCCGCCAGGAACCGGTCCCTCTCGGTCTCCGCCCGGCCGCGCACCCGCTCCTCGCGGATCCGCGCCACGTCCTCGTGCGGCAGCCTGCCGCCGGGGCCGTCCAGCAGGGGGGGCGGTGTGCGGCAGCGGTGCCGAGCGCGCGCTGTCACGCCGCGGGTGCCGGGACGGGCCGGTGACGGCTGCAGCACCAGCTCACCCGCATGGGCGAAGACCGCCCGGCCGGTTCGGCGCCGACGAGGGCTCCAGCGCCTCCGGCGCACCGCGTACCACCGCTCAGGTCGCGGCGTCGCAGCCCCGCTCCGCCGGCTCCGCGGCCCAGGCCTGTGCCGTCGGACGGCGTGCGTGCGGCGTGCCCTCCGGATGCCGGGAGGTACCGACGTACACGGAGGCCCAGGGGCCGGGGTGTTCGTACAGTGGATGCAGAAAGGCGAGGTCCATGACTGTCTCCCGTGCGCCTCTCGGGGCTGCGTGCTCAGCGGGCGGGTACCCGGACGGCATGGTTGGACACGACGAGCGGGGCACCACGATGACCGGAGTCGACCCCGGCCGGCTGGACGATCAGCAGCTCATGAAGGAGCTGGAGAACATCCACCGGACGCGCCACGACACGCTGCTGTACGGCTCGAACGACGCGCTGCGGGCCCACAACGAACGCATGGCACAACTGGAGGGCGAGTACCTGCGGCGCAATCCCGGCCGCGTCGTGGCGGCCGGGCGGACCCGGGAGGGCGCCCGGGACCGCGACGCCGGCGGCACCCCGCCGCACGGGCCCGGCGCCACCGAGGGCGGCTGAGCGCACGGACGCGCCGGACCGGGACCCGTGGTCCCGTGCCCGGCGCGTCCGCCGCCGAGTGCGCCCGCCCGTCAGGCGGCCTGCTCGGACTCGGCGGCGAAGACCTCCAGGTACGTCTGGCAGAACGCCTTCAGGTCGTCCGGCTTCCGGCTCGTGACCAGCTTGCTCGGCGCGTGGTCGCAGACTTGCACCTGCTCGTCGACCCAGGTCCCGCCCGCGTTGCGGATGTCCGTCCGCAGACTCGGCCACGACGTCAGCACCCGGCCGCGCACGACGTCCGCCTCCACCAGCGTCCACGGGGCGTGACAGATGGCCGCCACCGGCAGGCCCCGGTCGAAGAAGTCCCGGATGAAGGCGACCGCCTTCTCGTCCATCCGCAGGAAGTCGGGGTTGGCGACCCCACCGGGCAGGACGAGCCCGCCGAAGTCCCCGGCCGAGGTCTCCCCGACGACCTCCTGCACGGGGAACGTGTCCGCCTTGTCGAGATGGTGGAACGCCTGGATCTCCCCGGACTCCGTCGACACGAGCACCGGCTCGTGACCGGCGTCCTGAGCGGCCTGCCAGGGCTCGGTCAGCTCGACCTGCTCGACGCCCTCGGGTGCGGACAGAAAAGCGATGCGCATGGTGTCTCCCTCTTCCTGTTGGTTCACTCGCTCGGGGGCAGCCCTGCCGATGCCGGCCGGCGCCCACTCCGTATCGCGGCCCGCGGCCGGATCGCCGGGGCTCGGCACGCCGACCGGGACTGCGTGGTCCGACCGCCCGCGACGACCGCGTCACCGGTGTTCCGCGGCCGCACCGGCCGGGCCGCCTCGGCGAGCGAGGCGTCCGGGCGGACGGCGGCGAAACCCCCGCGATCATGACGTCCTTCACCAGCGCGGTCCTGGCTGCCCCTCCCTCGATATCGCCGCACAACGGCACCGCGGCGGTCTCGCCACGACCTGCCGCGGTCCCCGGCCTCACGTCCGGACGTCCGGATCTCAGCCCTGCTCGCCGCCTCCGCCGCCCATCAGCGCCTCGGCGAGTTGCTGCACGTTGGCGTACCTCTCGGAGCGCGGCAGGCGTCCCACAGGGTCGACCAGGACGTCGGGCGCGTGGAAGCGCCGCAGCTCACCGACCAGCTCCCGCGGGCCGGCCGGGAAGACATGGCGGCTCAGGAACCGCGCCAGTTCCAGCCGGACCATCTCCAGGGACGCCGCCGACGACCCCGGGGCCACCGGGCCACCCGCGACCGGCGGATCGTCCTCGGCGGATGGCTCCGGGTCGTGCCACTCCTCGGCCCGGGTGGAGTGCCCGGACCGCAGCAGCCCCTGTAGTTCGTGCTTCATCTCGTCGTCACGGTGAACGCTCAGCCGGTCGCTGCCTCGCTGCATGACTCCCTCCAGATCCTCGGGACTGCGCACCGCGTACCCGTCCACCGGAGGCCGACACAGGAGTTTGCGGACCGGAACCGGGGTGACCCGGACTTACCCCCCGAATCACCCCCCGCGCGACGTTCCGGGAAAGGACCCTGTCTTGGCACTGCTCGCCCTGCTGCTGCCGATCCCGGTGCTCTGCGCGATGCCGGCGCTCGGGCGCTACGAGGACCTGCTCCTGCCGGAGGACCCCGGGCCGCTCCCGTCGGAGGGCCGGGGCCTGCTCACGGAGCGGGCGGCCACCCCCGGGGGCTGACCGCCCAGGCGATCGGCCGGCCGTGCGGGCCCCCGCCCGGCCCCGGCCCGGCCTCAGTCCTCCTTGTCCTTCCGTTCCCGCCCCGGCAGGAACTCCTGCAGCTTCGCCTTGAAGCCCTGCTTGACCATCGAGCCGCGGTCCGCGTCGCCCTTCAGGATCGCCGACGCCGTCGCCTCCATCTGCTCCCACGTGGCGTGCGGGGGGATGGGCGGCACGGCGGGGTCCGTCACGAATTCCACGACCGCGGGGCCGTCGGCGGCCAGCGCGGCACGCCAGGCCGGCTCGACGTCCTCCGGCTTCTCCACGCGGATGCCCGTCAGACCCAGGGAGCGCGCGAAGTCGGCGTACCGGACGTCCGGCAGCTCCTGCGACGGAAGGAAGGACGGGGCGCCTCCCATGGCGCGCATCTCCCAGGTCACCTGGTTCAGGTCCCGGTTGTTGTAGACGGCCACCACCAGCCGCGGGTCCTCCCACAGCTCCCGGTACTTCGCGACCGTGATCAGCTCCGCCAGCCCGTTCATCTGCATCGCCCCGTCCCCGACGAGCGCGATCGCCGGTCGGTCCGGGTGGGCGAACTTGGCGCCGATCGCGTACGGCACACCGCAGCCCATCGTCGCCAGCGTCCCCGACAGCGAACCCCGCATCCCCGGACGGAACGTCAGGTGCCGGGCGTACCAGTTGGACGTCGAGCCCGAGTCCGAGGTGACGATCGCGTCGGCGGGCAGCAGCGGGTCCAGCGCGCGGGTGACGTACTCCGGGTTGACGGGGTCGGCCGACAGCGCGGCCCGCCGCTCCATCACCTCGTGCCAGCGCGCCACGTTGTCGCACACCGTCTCGAACCACTCCCGGCCCCGTTCCTCCGACCGGATCAGCGGGATCAGCCGCTCCAGCGTGGCCTTGGCGTCGCCGATCAGGTTCGCCTCGTACGGGTAGCGCATCCCGACCATGCGCGGGTCGATGTCGATCTGCACGCCCCGCGCCTTGCCGAATTCCGGCAGGAACTGCGAGTACGGGAAGGACGAACCGATCGTCAGCAGCGTGTCGCAGTCCCGCATGAGCTCGTACGACGGACGGGTGCCCAGCAGGCCGATCGAGCCGGTGACGTACGGCAGTTCGTCGCTCAGGACGTCCTTGCCGAGCAGCGCCTTCGCGACGCCCGCGCCCAGCAGTTCGGCCATCCGCTCCACCTCGGCCCGCGCGCCCGCCGCGCCCTGGCCGACCAGGATGGCCACCTTGTCGCCGGAGTTGAGGATCTCGGCCGCCTGGCGGACGGAGTCCTCGGACGGGACAGTCGTCCAGGCACCGGTGTCCAGGCTGGACGGCACCATCTTGAACTCGTGCGTCGGAGCGGAGTATTCGAGCTCCTGGACGTCCCCGGGGATGATGACGGCGGTGGGGGAGCGTCGCGCGTACGCCGTGCGGATCGCCCGGTCCAGGACGTTCGGCAGCTGCTCGGGGACCGTCACCGTCTCCACGAAGTCCGAGGCGACGTCCTTGAACAGCGTGTGCAGGTCGACCTCCTGCTGGTACGACCCGCCCATGGCGGTGCGATGAGTCTGGCCGACGATGGCCACGACCGGCACATGGTCCAGCTTGGCGTCGTACAGGCCGTTCAGGAGATGGATCGCGCCCGGCCCCGAGGTCGCCGCGCACACGCCGACCCGGCCGCTGAACTTGGCGTAGCCGACCGCCTGGAACGCGGACATCTCCTCGTGCCGGGACTGCACGAACCGGGGCCGGTTCTCGGCCCGACCCCAGGCGGCGAGCAGGCCGTTGATGCCGTCGCCGGGATAGCCGAAGACGTGCTCCACCCCCCAGGCGCGCAGACGTTCCAGGACGTGGTCGGCGACCGTGGTGCTCATGCGGGGACCTCCAGGGGACTCCGGGGACGACGCGGCACCGCTACGGGTGACCCCCGGACCCGGGCGGAAAACCTGCGCCGGGCGTTTGGGCACCGCGTCCACGGGCAGGCGGACGAATAGTGCTTCGGACAGGAGGCACGTCCGCGGGACCGGTGCGTCCCGGACGGGTGTGCCCGGTACCGGAGCGCTTTGCGTCTCCCGCGGTGACCGTCCTACCCGAGCACGTGACCGAGGGAGTTACGAGGCGTCATGCCCACTCCAGTGAAATCCAGGAAGCATCCGCACGACGACGCGCCCGACACCACGGCGGACTTCCGCACGCTGGCCACCCTGCCCGACGGCCCCGAACGCGACGCGCTGCGCGGGCGCATCGTCGAGGCGTGGCTGCCCATGGCCGACCGGCTCGCCGGCCGCTTCCGCAACCGCGGCGAGAGCCTGGACGACCTGCGCCAGGTCGCCGCGCTCGGCCTGGTCAAGGCCGTCGACCGGTACGACCCCGAGCTCGGCAACGCCTTCGAGAGCTACGCCGTGCCCACCATCACCGGTGAGATCAAGCGGCACTTCCGCGACCACATGTGGACGCTGCACGTCCCGCGCCGCGTGCAGGACCTGCGCAACCGCGTCCGGTTCGCCCTGCACGACCTGCAGACCGTCTCCGGCCGCGCCCCGAGCGTCGCCGAGATCGCCGCGCACGGCGACCTGAGCGAGGCGGACGTCCGTGCCGGCCTGGAGGCGCTGGAGAGCTTCACCGCGCTCTCCCTGGACGCCGAACTTCCCGGCAGCGACGACGGCTACTCGCTCAGCGACGCGCTGGGCTCCGTCGACCCCGCGCTGGCCACGGTCGTGGACCGCGAGTCGGTCGCCCCGCGCCTGGCGGCGCTGCCCGAGCGGGAGCGGGCGATCCTCTACATGCGGTTCTTCGGCGACATGACCCAGAGCCGCATCGCCGAACAGCTCGGCATCTCCCAGATGCACGTGTCCCGCCTGATCAACCGCAGCTGCTCCCGGGTCCGCGACCAGGTCCTGAACGACGGCTCCTGACCTCGCCGGCGGTCGTACCGGGGCGCTCGGCCCGCCCCGATCCGACCGCCCCTCCCACGATCACGCCCTGCGGCGGGGCTCACGTACCCCTTCCGGCCACCCTTCCCCGCCACATCACCCGCCCGGACGCCCACTGTCCCGCGAATGGCGTCCGGCCGCGCGCGGCTCCCTGGGGGCCGGGCTGTCATGGCTGAGGGGCACGAGTGCCCGTACCCCGCAGCCGTCGGCCGAAGGAGCCCACCCCATGCGCCGCACCGTCCGCGCCCTGTCCGTCGCCGCACTGGCCGGTGCCGCCCTGGGCACCGGCGCCCAGGCCGCCCTCGCGGACCCGACCGCGGAGGTCGGGCCCGCCTCCGTCACACCCGGCGGGTCCGTCACCGTGTCGGTCACCTGCGATCCGGTCGACGGCGCCGCGCCCGCCACCCTCGACGCCGTGTCGCAGGCGTTCGAGGACGGCACCGTGCAGCTTCAGCGGGTCAGCGGTGGTGAGGGGGCGGACGCCGGTCCCGTCTACCGGGGGGCCGCGCAGATCTCCCCGGCCGAGAACTTCGAGGGCGACCCGGACGCGGCCGGGCCCGAGTCCGACTGGACCGTCGACGGCACCTGCCCGGCGGCGGCCGGGACCGAGGGGTCGGAGTGGAGCGCGCCCCTCACCGTGGCCCTCGAAGGGGGCGCCGGCGGGAGCGGGTCCGAGGCCGACACCCTGGCGGCGGACAGCGGGGAAGAGGAAGCCGCCGCCTCCACGCTGACCGCGCCGCGCGAGACCGGCGAGGGGGGGAAGGGCGACCACGGCGGCGGGGACTGCTCCGGGTCCTCCTGGGACGGCACCGGGCAGTGGGGGGACAGCGGGGGCGGGACGAGCCGGCCGGAGGTCTCCGGGTCCGGTACGGCCGAGGAGAAGTGGAAGGGCGGCAAGACCCGCCCCGACCCCTGTGAGACGCCCGCCGCCCCGGTCGACCCGGCCGTCCCGGGCGGTGTGAAGGCCGGGCAGGGCGGCGTCTTCACCGACTCCGTGCCCGCCCTGGTCGGCGGCGGCGTCCTCATCGCCGGTGCGGCCGGCGGCGCGGTGTACCGGCTGCGCCGCGGGACACCGGCCGGACGGCGGCCGTGACCCCGCGGTCACCGGGCGCGCCACCGGTCCGCCGGAGGCGACCGCGCCGGTGTGACAGGCGCAACAACCGCCGGCGGTCGAGAGACGGATGACTTTGGGTACGCAGAGCGCGACGGGCACATGGCAGACCGTGCGGCTCGTACGGCGGCTGGCACGGCACGGAGGTACGGATGCGCCGGACGGACCTCGGGGGCCACGGCCCCGTGCGCTTCGGGCCGCCCCTGCCCGACGACGGGCTGCCGGTCCTGCCCGAGCTGGCCGGTGTGCTCGCCGCCGCCGCGGGCCGGGCCGCGAGCGAGCCCGTCGGCGGTGGTGCCGCGCTGCTGGAGGCCGCGTGCGGCTACTGGGACCGGCGGGGCCTGCCGACCTCGCCGGAGCGGGCGGTCGCCGCCCCCGGCGCCCCCGCCCTGCTGCTCGCCCTGACCGCCGCGCTCGGCGGTGACGTCCTGGTGCCCCGGCCCTGCGCGGCGTGGTGGGCCCCGTACGCGCGCCTGCTGGGCCGCCGCGTCTTCCACGTACCGACCCCCGCCGAGTCCGGCGGTGTCCCCGACCCGTACGCCCTGCTGGAGACCGTCCGCCGGGTCCGCGCGGAGGGCGGGGACCCCCGGCTGCTGGTGCTGTCGCCCGCCGACGACCCGGGCGCCACCGTGGCCCCGCCCGAGGCGCTGCACGAGAGCCTGGAGGCCGCCGCCGGCGAGGGACTGCACCTGATCAGCGACGAGACCTGGCGCGACACCGTGCACGCCCCGCACCAGACCGTGCTGCTCAGCCCCGCCGAGATGCTCCCCGAGCGGGTCACCGTCGTCACCGACCTGGCCGGCGCCCACCTCCCCACGGGCTGGCCCGCGGCCGTCGCCCGGTTCCCCGCGGGCGCCGCCGGCGACGGCCTGCACGCGCGGGTGCTCGACGTGCTCACCGCCCTAGGCGCCCGCGTGGCGGGCCCGGTCGCACTCGCCGCCGGGTACGCCCTGGCCGAGCCCGAGCCGGTCACCACCCGGATCACCGCGACCGTACGGCTGCACGCGCGGCTCGCCGCCGCCGCGCACGCGGCCGTCGTGGACGCCGGTGCCGTCGCCCGCCCCCCGCAGGCCGGACGGCACCTGTACGTCGACCTCGGACCGCTGCGCGCCGGGCTGTCCGGCCACGACGTGGGGGACGCGCAGGACCTGGAGGACTTCCTCGCCGGCCGGCTCGGCATGCCCGCGCCCGGCGGCCACCGCTTCGGCGACGCCCTCGGGGAACTGCGCGTCCGGCTGTCCACCGGAGCGCTCCTCACCGGCACCGACGAGGAGCGCGCGGAATGCCTCACGTCCCCCGCGCCGTTGGAACTGCCGCACGTGCGCAGCGCGTTGACCCACCTGAAGTCGATCTTCGACGAACTCCGTGACGACGCCGAGCGATGGGAGACCCCCCGATGACGCAGCAGTCCGACTCGGCCGCACCCGCCCCCTCGCGCACGCCCCTGAAGGACGCCCCGGCGCCCCCCACCGCCTCCCCTTCTCCGCGTCCGGCCGCGCCCCGCCCGCTCGCCGAGCGCCGGGTGTGGCCGCGCACCTTCCACGACCGGCTCACCGCCCCGCTGCCCGGCCTGCGGGCCTTCGCCCGCTTCGCGCGTGAGGGCGCGATCCGGCCCGGACGGGAGGGCCTCGCCGACGTGCCGCGGCTGCCCTTCGCACCGGCCCCGCTGCCCCGCGTCGACGCCCGCACGGTCGCCGTCTCCTGGGCGGGCCACGCCAGTTGGGTCGTACGGATCGGCGGCCTGACCGTCCTGACCGACCCGGTGTGGTCGCGCCGCATCCTCGGCACCCCGGCCCGCGTCACCCCCGTCGGCATCCCCTGGGACGCGCTGCCGCGCGTGGACGCGGTCGTCATCAGCCACAACCACTACGACCACCTGGACGCCCCCACCCTGCGCCGGCTCCCGCGCGACACCCCCGTCTTCGTACCGGCCGGCCTCGGCCCCTGGTTCCGGCGCCGGCGGTTCACCCGGGTCACCGAACTGGACTGGTGGGAGGCGGCGGAACTGTCCGGCGTCCGCGTCGACTTCGTGCCCGCCCACCACTGGTCCAAGCGGACCCTGCTCGACACCTGCCGCAGCCTGTGGGGCGGCTGGGTGCTCACCGCGCCCGACGGGCAGCGCGTGTACTTCGCGGGGGACACCGGCTACGGCCACTGGTTCGCCCGTATCGGCGAGCGCTACCCCGGCATCGACCTCGCCCTGCTCCCGATCGGCGCGTACGAGCCGCGCTGGTGGCTCAGCGACGTGCACTGCGACCCGGAGGAGGCGGTCCGCGCCGCCGGCGACCTGGGCGCCCGCCGGATGGCGCCGATGCACTGGGGCACGTTCGTGCTGTCGGCGGAGCCCGTCCTGGAGCCGCTCACGCGCGTGCGTGCCGCGTGGGAGCGGGCCGGCCGGGACCGTGCGGACCTGTGGGACCTGCCGGTGGGAGGTTCGCGGGTGATCGAGCGGCAGCCCGCCGGACGCGGGGCCGAGGCGCGCGAGGAGTCCCACGGGTGACCGGGTCGCTCCGTCGGCGGGCTCTCAGCCGGCCGGCCGCAGCCGCTTCCAGACGCTGGGCGCCGCGCTGATCAGCAGGGTCAGCGCGACCGCCGCGACCACGCCCTGCCACGGCTGGGGGAACAGGGAACCGCCGAGGATCCCGATGAGCTGGTACGTCACCGCCCAGGCCACGCACGCCGGGAGGTTGCCGCGGGCGAACCGCCGGATCGGCCACTCGGCGAGCAGGCACGCCAGCATCACCGGCAGCCGGCCCGCCGGCACCAGGCGGGACAGCACCAGCACCGCCACGTCGTGCTCGGCGAGCTTGCGCCGGGACTGCTCCAGCCGGTCCTCCGGAGCCCGCGAGCGGATCGCCTCCAGCCAGCGCGAGCCGTTCTTCGAGCCCATGCCGCGCCGCCCCAGCCAGTACAGCGTCGCGTCCCCGAGGAACGCGGCCGTCGACGCCGTCAGGAACACCAGGGCCAGCGACACCGGTGACGCCTGGTGGAACGCCACCACCGCCGCCGAACTGACCAGCGCCCCCGTCGGCACGACCGGCACCAGCGCACCGACCAGCACGAGCAGGAACAACGAGGGGTAGCCCAGCGCCTGCTGCGCCGAGCCGGGTGCCACGGTCGTCGTGACAGCGCCCAGGAACGTCACCGGGACACCTCCGGGCGCACGCTCTCGCCGTGCGCCAGCCGGTGCACCGACACACCGGGCGCGCGCTCCGCCGCGAGCCGCGCGAACTCGTCACCCGGCGTGTGGAACTCATGGGGGCGCACGGCGTCCATACCGATCGGCCAGTACGTGCCGTAGTGCACCGGGACAGCGCTGCGCGGACCGAGCAGCGCCAGCGCCTCGGCCGCGCGCGCGGCGTCCAGATGCCCGTCCCCCAGGAACGGCCCCCAGCCGCCGACGGGCAGCAGCGCCACGTCGACCGGGCCGACCTCCTTGGCCATCGTCTCGAACAGCCCGGTGTCCCCGGCGAAGTAGGTCCGCGCCTCGCCCTCGACGACATACCCGAGGGCGGGCGAGCGGTGCGGGCCGACCGGCAGCCGACGCCCGTCGTGCCGCGCGGACACCGCCCGTACGGCCAGGTCGCCGACGTGTGTCACGTCGCCGGGCGCCATCTCGGTGAGCCGCAGATGCCGGAGCCTGCGCAGACCGGGCACCGCACGGGGCGCACCCCGGGGCACGAGCAGCCGGGTGCCGGGCGCCAGCCGGGCCAGCGACGGCAGATGGAGGTGGTCGGCGTGCAGATGGGAGACCAGGGCGACGTCCGCGCGCCAGGCGCCCGGCGGCGGCAGCGCGCCCCGGCGCCGGCGCAGATGCGCGAGCCGGCGTGCGAACAGAGGGTCGGTCAGGACGCGTATGTGCGCATCCTCGACCGTGCAGGTGGCGTGCCCCCACCACGTGATCTCCACCGGCACCTCTTTGCCTCCTTCGTGCGCCTCCCCGAAGCGTACGGGCTGGAGTAGGGTCGGCGGCGAAATCCGGAGGTGAGGGGGGACGCCCATGGGGCCGACCGCGGTGCGGGTCACGGCGATCGCCAGTCTGACGCCGCTCGAGGAGCTGGACGCCGACCCCTTCCTGGTGGACTCCCGCAGCCAGCACGCCATGTGCGCCCACTGGGCCGCCGCCCACGGGTACGTCGTCGCGCGCGAGCTCCTGGTCCGCCGGCTGCGCACCGACCACAGCGTGCTGTGGGACGGCGTGCGCCCCGGCCTCGACCTGTTCGTGGCGCCCAGCCGCCGCGTCCTGGAGAGCGCCCTGTCCTCCGTCGAGGAGTTCACCGCCGAGTGCGCCCGGCGCGGGGTCCGGGTGGAGACCGTGGGCGGCGCGGAGCCGTCGTACGACGCGCAGATGAAGGCCCGCGTGCACCGCAGACTGTCCATGCCGACGGCCGGCTACGACGGGCGCTGAGCCCGCGCACCCGGGCTGACCAGGGAACCCCCGAGGCCGTACGGCCGTTGTGTCAGGCTGGGGCCCAGGGCGGGCCGGACGTGAGGTGGACTGGACGTGCGTGGTGGGCGCTGGCGGCGGATCGCCAGTCAGATCGGGCGGAGCGTCGCCGTGTGGGCGGTGTCCACCGTCACCATGCTCGTGCTCGCCGGCCTCCTGCCCGACTTCCAGCTCCAGTCGCCCGACGGTGACAGCGCCACCGACATCGCGGTCACCGCGGCCCTCGGGGCCGGCGCCTTCGGTCTGCTCTCGGCGGTGTTCTGGCCGCTCCTCGTCCGCCTCCTGCTGCTCGTGCCCGCCCTGGTGCTCGGCCTGCTGGTCTTCGTCCTCAACGGCGTCCTGCTGAGCGTCGCCCTGCGCCTGGTGCCCTCCGGCGACAGCGAGGCCGCCCCCGAGACCGCCGTCATCGTCGCCGCCGTCATGTCCGCCGTGGCCTCCGCGACCGGCGCCGCCCTCGCCGTACGCGACGACGACGCCTACCGGCGCCGCCTGTACCGGCTGGCCGACCGCCGCAGACGCGCCCTGCCGCCCGGCCCGTCCAGCCCCGGCACCGTCTTCGTGCAACTCGACGGCGTCGGCCACGACGTGCTGCGCGCCGCCGTCGACAAGGGCCTGATGCCGACCGTCACCCGCTGGCTGGGCGGCGCCCACACCTCCCACCGGCTCACCCCCTGGCGCACCGACTGGTCCAGCCAGACCGGCGCCAGCCAGCTCGGCATCCTGCACGGCAGCACCTACGACATCCCCGCCTTCCGCTGGTACGAGAAGGCCGGCCGCGAGGTCATGGTCTGCAACCGGCCCACCAGCGCCGCCGAACTGCAGCGCCGCGCCGTCGACCGCACCGGCGACCCCGGCCTGCTCGCCGCCGACGGAGCCAGCCGGGGCAACCTGTTCAGCGGCGGCGCCGGCGAACAGGCCCTCGTGCTGTCCATCGCCACCCGGCGCCGCAGCCGCGAGAACCGCTCCCGCTCCGGCTACTTCGCCTACTTCTCCGACCCGGCCAACGCCGTGCGCACCGCCCTGTCGTTCGTCGCCGAGGTCGCCCGTGAGATCGGGCAGTCCACCCGGTCCCGCGCCCGCAGGGTCCGCCCGCGCGTCGGCCGCGGCGGCCTCTACCCGCTCATCCGCGCCTTCGCGACCGTCGTCGAACGGGACGTCGTCGTCGCCGCCGTCATGGGCGACATGCTCGCCGGCCGCACCGCCGTCTACGCCGACCTCGTGGCCTACGACGAGGTGGCCCACCACTCCGGTCCGCACAGCGGCGACGCCGAGAAGGTCCTCGCCCGCCTGGACCGGTCCCTCGCCCTCATCGAGAACGTCGCCGAGCACGCCCCGCGCCCGTACCGGATCGTCGTGCTCTCCGACCACGGGCAGAGCCCCGGCGAGACCTTCCGCTCCCGCTACGGGCTGGGCCTCGGTGACCTGGTGCGGGCCGGCTGCGGGCTGCCCGTGCCGCGCCGGGCCCGGCGCACCCACAGCGGCGCGGAGGCCCGCGCCGCCGTGCGCGCCGCGCTGCGCCGCCCCGTCGAGGAGGGCGCCGGGCAGCACCGCCCGCCGCGCCGCTCCGAACCGATCGTGCTGGCCTCCGGCAACCTCGGCCTGGTCTCCTTCCCGGACGTGCCGCACCGCATGACCAAGGAGGAGATCGACGCCCGCCACCCGGCGCTGCTGACCACGCTCGCCAACCACCCGGGCATCGGCTTCCTGCTGGTGCGCAGCGAGCGGTACGGCGGGGTCGTGCTCGGCGCGTACGGCGCCGAGATCCCGCTGGACCGGTTGGACGAGGACCCCGGCCCGCTGGAGGTGTTCGGGCCGCACGCCGCCGACGCCGTCCGCCGCACCCACTCCTTCCCGAACACCGCCGACATCATGGTCAACTCCGCCTACGACCCGGCCGACGGCGAGGTCCTCGCCTTCGAGGAGCAGATCGGCTCGCACGGCGGGCTCGGCGGCGCGCAGGGCGAGCCGTTCCTGCTGTCGCCGCTCGCCTTCTCCGCACCCGTGGACGACGGCACGGACCTGGTCGGCGCCGAGTCCGTGCACCGGGTGCTGCGCCGCTGGCTGCGTGAGGCGGACGGACCGCAGGTGCCGGTGGCGACCCGGCCGCAGGAGCGGGCCGCCTGAAAAACCGGCTGCGTGCGGCGGCGCACGGCCACACACTGTTCGAGTCGCATTCCTCGAACACCCCCAAGGAGCCCCTGCCTTGCAGGCAGCCGTCACCGTCACGCCCTCCCGCGTCCCGGACCTCCTCCTCGGCCTCGCCACCGTGCGGCCCGTCTTCCTCTGGGGCGCCCCCGGCATCGGAAAGTCCTCCCTGGTCAGGGAGTTCGCCGAATCCCTGGGCCTGGAGTGCGTGAGCCTGCTGGGCACCCAGCTCGCGCCGGAGGACCTGATCGGAGTGCCGCAGATCCGTGACGGGCGCTCGGTGTTCTGCCCGCCCGAGGCGATCGCCCGCGACGAGCCGTACTGCCTGTTCCTGGACGAGCTGAACGCGGCCACCCCGGATGTGCAGAAGGCGTTCTACTCGCTGATCCTGGACCGCCGTATCGGCGACTACGAGCTGCCCGCGGGGTCCATCGTCATCGGCGCCGGCAACCGGGCCACGGACAACGCGCTCGCCCGGCCCATCGCGTCCGCCCTGGTCAACCGCCTCACCCATGTGCACCTGGAGGCGTCCGCGAAGGACTGGCTCACCTGGGCCGCGGGGAACGGCATCCACCCGTGGATCCTCGACCACCTCACCGACCGCCCCGACCACCTGTGGTCGAAACCGCCGAAGACCGAGGAGCCCTTCTCCACGCCGCGCTCCTGGCACATGCTCTCCGACGCCCTGCACTCCTTCGGCCGGGACCTCGACGAGGAGACCCTGAAGGTGCTGGCGCACGGCACCCTGACACCGGCGCACGCCACCGCTTTCTGCGGCTACGTCAAGATCGTGCGCAGCCAGTACGGCATCGAGGCCATCATCAAGGGCGACGCCCGCTGGCCGCACCGGATGCAGGACCGCGACCTGCTCTACTACCTCGCCGAGTCGTTCCGCGGCCGGCTGATCAAGGAGCTGCCGGCCGGCAAGGACCACATGTCGGCCGCGGGGCGCCAGACCGCCTACCGCGCCAAGGCGCTGCTGGTGCAGCTCGCGGAGATCTCCGTGGAGGTCGCCCAGAGCGTCATCGCCTCCGACACGGACGGCAACCCCGTCCTGCCGTCCTGGTTCCTCGTGGAGGCGGCCCGGGACATGCCCCGGCTGGTGGAGGCGCGGCGATGAGCCGCCCCCAGGACAAGCGGAAGGGGAGCAGGAAGCGGGACCTCGCCGCCGAGGCGTTCGCCGAGGGCCTGCGGCTGGTGCGGGCCAACCCGGCCCTCGCCACCGTCGAGTTCACCGTCTGCCGCCAGGAGGCATGCGGCCTGGCACCCCGGGACGGGCTCGTCCGCGTCGACTCCGGCGGCGAGCTGCACGCCCATCCGCACCGGCTCGCCGAACCCGCCGCCTGGGCCTGGGCGATCGCGCACGCCGTCCTGCACCTCGGCTTCGGGCACGTCCCGTCGAGGAAGGGCCCGCCGGCGCAGCCCGACCGCGCCGACCTGGCCGCCCGCTGCGTCGTCGTCAACCGGTTCCTGCTCAGCTTCCCCGTCGGCGCCGCGCCCGACCACCTGCCGGTGGCGTACCCCGACGGCGACGAGGAGCAGCTGGCCGCCCGCTGGCGCCGCGACGGCGTCCCGCCCGCCTACGAGCGCTGCGGCACGGCGGGCCCCGAACCCGACCTGCTGCTCGTGGAGTGGAAGGGCTGGTACGGCTCGCCCCCGGACCACCAGCTCGCCTTCGCGACCGCTCTGACCCGGACCGTGTCCACCGCGATGGACGTGGCGGGCGGCCGCCGCGACTCCATGGCCGGCGAGCCCGTGAAGAAGCGGCCCTGGCAGTGGGCCCTGGAGTGGTTCATCAGCTCCTACCCGCTGCTCGGCGGCCTCGCGGCCGGCATCAAGCTGGTCGCCGACGCCGAACTGGCCCGCGCACACGGCATCTCCGTCGCCGCCGTCAACGCCCAGGCCGGCGAGATCTACCTCAACCCGCTGCGGACGTTCGAGGACGAGGAGTGGCGGTTCATCCTCGCCCACGAGATGCTGCACGCCGCCCTGCGCCACGGCGACCGCTGCGGCCCCCGCGACCCGTACCTGTTCAACGTCGCCTGCGACTACGTCGTCAACGGCTGGCTGCGGGACATGCAGGTCGGGCAGATGCCCGAAGGGCTGCTGTACGACGCCCGGTTCGGCGGCCTGTCCGCCGAGGAGGTGTACGACCGGATCGCCGGCGACCTGCGCCGGATGCGCCGGCTGGCCACCCTGCGCGGCAAGGGCGCCGGTGACGTGCTCGGCACCCCGCTCGGCCCGCCCGGGGCGTACTGCGACCTCGACGAGTTCTACCGCCGGGGCCTCGCGCAGGGCCTCGACCTGCACCAGCGGCAGCAGCGCGGTTTCCTGCCCGGCGGCCTGGTCCAGGAGATCCGCGCCCTCAGCCACCCGCCGCTGCCCTGGGACGCGCGGCTCGCCCGCTGGTTCGACGAGTTCGTGCCCCGCCCGGAGCCGCTGCGCAGCTACGCCCGCCCCGCCCGCCGGCAGGCGTCCACGCCGGACATCCCGCGGGCCGGACGCCGGTACCCGCCCGAGGAGATCGCCCGCTGCACCTTCGGTGTCGTCCTGGACACCTCCGGCTCCATGAGCGCCGGCCTGCTCGGCAAGGCGCTGGGCGCGATCGCCTCGTACGCCGAGGCGCGGGACGTCCCCGCGGCACGGGTCGTCTTCTGCGACGCCGGCCCTTACGACGCCGGCTACCTGGCGGTGAGCGACATCGCGGGACGGGTCCGGGTGCGGGGCCGGGGCGGCACGGTCCTGCAGCCCGGGATCGACCTCCTGGAGCGCGCCGACGACTTCCCGCCCGGCGCGCCCGTGCTCGTCATCACCGACGCCGACTGCGACGTGCTGCGGGTGCGGCGCGAGCACGCGTACCTGATCCCGCCGGGGCGGCGGCTGCCGTTCACCCCACGGGGGGCGGTCTTCCGGGTGAGTTGAGCCGGAGTGTGATCGGATGGGGGGCACGGGCCCCGCGAGAACGGGCCCACACGCGAAAGGAAGAACCGTGGCTACCACGCGCTCCGCACACACCGTCTGGGAAGGCAACCTGACCGAGGGCAGCGGTGTCGTCAACTTCGACTCCTCCGGTGCCATCGCCGCGCAGCCGGTCACGTGGGCCTCCCGCTCCCAGGACGCGAACGGCAAGACCAGCCCGGAGGAGCTGATCGCCGCCGCTCACTCCAGCTGCTTCTCCATGGCCCTCTCGCACGCCCTGAACGGTGCGGGCACCCCGCCCACCAAGCTCGTCACCTCGGCGGACGTCAGCTTCCAGCCGGGTGAGGGCATCACCGGCATCCACCTCAACGTCGAGGGCACCGTGCCGGGCATCGACAACGACGCCTTCGTCGCCGCCGCCGAGGACGCCAAGGCCAACTGCCCGGTGAGCCAGGCGCTGAGCGGCACGACGATCACGCTGTCCGCGAAGCTCGCCTGACGCCGCGCTGAGCGCCCGCTCAGTGCCGTGCGGCGCCCTTCCGCCCGGGTCCCGGTCCCATTGACAAGGACCCGCTCGCGTCTTGTGCTGGAGTTCAAGGGGCTCCCGGGCGGAAGGGGACAGCGATGGCACGCGCGGTCGGGATCGATCTCGGGACCACGAACTCGGTGGTCGCCGTCCTGGAGGGCGGCGAGCCGACGGTCGTCGCCAATGCCGAGGGGGCCCGGACGACTCCCTCGGTCGTGGCCTTCGCCAAGAACGGCGAGGTGCTCGTCGGTGAGGTGGCCAAACGGCAGGCGGTGACCAACGTCGACCGCACCGCCCGCTCCGTGAAGCGGCACATGGGCGACACGGCCTGGCGCTTCCCCGAGAAGGGCGACGTGGACGGCACCCGGTACCGGGCGCAGGAGCTGTCCGCCCGCGTCCTGCAGAAACTGAAGCGGGACGCCGAGTCCTACCTCGGCGAGGACGTCACCGACGCGGTGATCACCGTACCCGCCTACTTCGACGACTCCCAGCGGCAGGCCACCAAGGAGGCCGGGGAGATCGCCGGCCTGAAAGTCCTCAGGATCATCAACGAGCCCACGGCCGCCGCCCTCGCCTACGGCCTCGACCGGGGCGAGGAGCAGACGGTCCTGGTCTTCGACCTCGGCGGCGGAACCTTCGACGTCTCCCTGCTGGAGATCGGCGACGGCGTCATCGAGGTCAAGGCCACCAACGGCGACACCCACCTCGGCGGCGACGACTGGGACCAGCGGGTCGTCGAGTACCTGGTGAAGAAGTTCAAGGGCGAGAACGGCATCGACCTCGGCGGCGACAAGATGGCCCTGCAGCGGCTGCGCGAGGGCGCCGAGAAAGCCAAGATCGAACTGTCCAGCTCCACCGAGACGACGATCAACCTGCCGTACGTCACCGCCTCCGCCGAAGGCCCCCTGCACCTGGACGAGAAGCTGACCCGGGCCCAGTTCCAGGAGCTCACCGCGGACCTCCTCGACCGCTGCAGGACCCCCTTCCACCAAGCGGTCAAGGACGCCGGCATCAAGCTGTCCGCCGTCGACCACGTCATCCTCGTCGGCGGCTCCACCCGGATGCCGGCCGTCACCGACCTGGTCAGGGAACTCACCGGGAAGGACCCGCACAAGGGCGTCAACCCCGACGAGGTCGTCGCCGTCGGCGCGGCCCTCCAGGCCGGCGTCATCCGCGGCGACGTCAAGGACGTCCTGCTGCTCGACGTCACACCGCTGTCCCTGGGCATCGAGACCAAGGGCGGCATCATGACGAAGCTCATCGAGCGCAACACGACGATCCCCACCCGGCGTTCGGAGATCTTCACCACCGCCGCCGACAACCAGCCGTCCGTCGGCATCCAGGTCTACCAGGGCGAACGCGAGATCGCCGCCTACAACAAGAAGCTCGGCGTCTTCGACCTCACCGGGCTGCCCCCGGCCCCGCGCGGGCTGCCGCAGATCGAGGTCGCCTTCGACATCGACGCCAACGGGATCATGCACGTCTCCGCCAAGGACCTGGCGACGGGCCGCGAGCAGAAGATGACCGTGACCGGCGGCTCGGCCCTGCCCAAGGACGACATCGACCGGATGATGCGGGAGGCCGAGCAGTACGCGGACGAGGACCGCAAACGCCGGGAGGCGGCGGAGACCAGGAACCAGGCCGAGCAACTCGTCTACCAGACCGAGAACTTCCTCCGCGACAACGGCGACCGGATCCCCGCCGAGGTCCGCGCGGAGGTCGAACCGGCGATCACGGAGGTCAAGGAGCTGCTGGAGGGGAACGCCGAGACGACCGCACTGCGCACCGGGGTCGAGAAACTCGCCACGGTCAGCCAGAAGATGGGCCAGGCGATGTACGCCCAGACCGCGCAGACGTCCGCCGACGGCGCCTCGGGACCCGGCGGGGACCAGAGCCGGCCGCGGGAGGACGACGGCGTGGTGGACGCGGAGATCGTCGACGACGACAAGGACACGAAGGACACGAAGGACACGAAGGACGCGACCTAGAGGCGGCCTGGCGTGGGCGCGGCCGGCAGCGTGGCGCAGACCGCGTCGAGGACGGCCGCGTACGGCGTGCCGGCCGCGCTGAGACGGCCGCGCAGCCGCTCCAGGCAGTCCCGATGCTCCCGCAGGAGGTCGTCGGTGCCGGTGCGGGACGAGAACTCCAGTACGGCGGGCAGGAAGTCGGGCAGCTCCTCGCCGGTGAACTCCAGGCCGTTCGCGTGGTAGAGCTCCTTCAGTCGCTCCAGCGAGATGCCGCGCCGCCGGGCGTCCCCGTCGCGCCACCACGTCAGGTAGAGGCTGTGCCCGTGCTCCAGGTCGAACACCTCGACGTAGTGCGCGGCCAGTTCACGCGGCGGGGTGACCGCCGCGTGGTCGGTGAACGCGCGCAGCTGCGGGGCGGCTTCGCGCAACAGGGGCAGCCGTGCCCGGAAGTCGTCGTCCGGGTAGGTCAGGCAGAGCGCGGCCGCCTGGTACAGCACCTCGTAGGAGGACATCAGATCTCCTCGGCCTCGGGTGTGCGGGTCGTGCGGATCACGGCGGGGGACTCCGCCGCCGGTACCACGGTCCGCTCCTCGTCCGGAGCGGTCGCCAGCAGCCGGTACAGCTCCTCCAGCGCCTGGGCCCGCAGGCCCACGGCGGCGGGCACCGACGGGTCCGGTTCCTCCCCGAGGTCGACCGCCCGCATATGGGACCGCATCGCGGCGAGCCGCCGCAGCGCCGACCGGACCGGGCCGACGTCACCGGCCGTGAACAGTTCCGCCAGCTCCTCCAGGGGGATGCGCAGCGTGTCGACGGCACCGAACAGGCTCCGCGGTTCGCCGCCGTCGTGACCGCCGTCCGCGAGGGCGTCCACGACGGGCGACAGCGGCGGGACGTACCAGACCATCGGCAGCGTCCGGTCCTCCGGATGCGGCGGCAGTGCCACCCGGTAGGTGCTGATCAACGCGCGCACGGGAGAGCGGCGCGCCGCCTCCAGCCAGTCGCCGGTGATCCCGGCCCGCTCGCAGGCCAGGCGCACCATCACGTCCTCCGGGTCGAGGAACACGCCCAACTGCGCCTTGTACAGGTCCTGTTCGCGGGCGCTCGACGCGGCGGCCCGCACCTTGTCCGCGTCGTACAGCATGACGCCGAGGTACGGCACCCCACCCACGCAGGTCTCCGAGGAGTACGCGCACCCGCTCGCACCCGGCGGACACGCCTCCCCACAGAGCGGGTTGAGGCAATGCGCGCAGGACGGCCGGAGCGAGACCCGGAGAGGCTGCTCGAACGCGAGGCGCGCCCCGGCCGCCGGGCCGCCGCCGTACGTCCGCGGCCGGTCGGGGCGCCGGACCTGCGGGACTTCGGTGGGGCGGGTGAAGGGGCCGGTGAGCCCGCGCAGCCGTCCGCCGCCGTTGCGCGGCCGGAGTCTGCCACGCCGGGTCAGCTCCCAGCCGCCGTGCCGGACGGTCCCCGCCGACGGGCGGGCCGCCGCGCAGCCGGGGCAGCCGGCACAGGTGTCCAGGTTGATCACCGTCGCGATCCGGGCCATGGGGCGCATCGCTACTCGACCTCCTGGCGGGGGCGGCGGATCACGGTCGCCTCGTCGCCGGAACCGCATGTGAGCCCAGGGCACGACACCCCGTGGCGACCGCCGAGAAGACCGGTCGGCTTGAGGACGGCTCCGGTGGCCCGGGTTCCGGAGAGAGCGGTGTCCGGCGCGCGGCGCGTGTGGACGGTCCCGGCCGGCATCCGGTACGAGACGGCCGCCCGCGCCAGGGTCACACCGTCGGGGCCGGCGGCCTCCACCAGGTCACCGTCGGCGACGCCGATCGCCTCGGCGTCCTCGGGGGACAGCCACAGGTACGCGCCACCGCTCACCAGGGCAGGCAGGAACAGGTCGTCCGGGTGGGCGCAGTGGACGGACCACCGGTCGTGCGGGGTGAGTCGGCGGACCGGCACCTCCACCTGCCCGCCGGGACCGCGCCGGGCCACCCCGAGCAGGGCGTTCACGTCCAGGGGCGGCCGGTGCACGGGCAGGGACTCGCCGAGCTCGTGGGCCCAGTCGTGGTCCAGGAAGAGGTGCCGGAGCCCGGTACGGACGTGCCCCGGCACGGGATCGGGGGCGGGCGCGGCGAACTCGGCTCCGACCGCCGTGTAGTCCCGCTCGACGACGCTCAGCTGCGGCATGGTCCGGCCCGGCACCGGCGTGCAGGCGCCGTGCCGCCAGTCCCGGACGGTCCCGGCCGGTGCGGTGGTGCCGGGGGCGCCGTCCGGGAGCGGCGTCGCCACCAGGTCCTCGCGGACGCCGAGGTGCCCGGCGGCCAGGGCGCCGATCCGCCCGGCCAGCGCCGTGAACGTGTCGGACTCGGTGCGGCCCCGGCCCGGTTGCCCGTCGGCGGTGGGCAGCACGACGTCCGCCAGGCAGGTGGACGCGGTCTCGGTGCCGTCCAGGGACAGCAGCAGGTCGAGCTTGCCCTCCGGTGCCGGCTCGCGCCAGGTCACGTCGCGCGGCCGTATCCCCTCGGGGGACCGCGCGGAGGACGCGGTCCCCAGCAGGCACCGGATGCCGTCCTCACCGACCGGACCGAGCGCCTCGCCTCCGCCCAGCGTCAGCACCCGCGGCCAGTTCTCCGGCGCGTCCGGGTCCTCGCAGGCGAAGCCCAGCGTGCCGGCGCGAAGGTCGGCGACCACCCGGGCCACCGCGTCGCCGAAGGTGCCGCCCAGGTCCAGGGGGTTGCGGCCGAACGCCGGGTACGCCGCCGTCCACCCCGTCCGCGCCGCCAGCGCCAGGCAGTCCGCACCCGTCAGACCCGCGAGCCGCCCCCGGCCGAGCGGTGAGGCGAGGACGTCGGCCGTGCACGACTCGTGCCGCCAGCGGCCGGTGTGCAGGAACCAGTACGCCGCCGGGTCCATCCGGCGCACCGGCCGCGACCCGCCCGCCGGGTCCTCGGACGCGTCCCGGGCGCCGGGGTCCGGGCAGCCGGTGAGCGTGAGCAGGGCGAGGACCGCGCGGTGGACGGTGTCCGCGTGGAACAGGCGGCGGCTGGCGGCCCCCGTCAGGATCGCGCAGCGGCCGCGCGACCGTTCCGCGGTGCGCGCGAACTCGCGGGCGATCCGTACACACGCGGCGGCCGGGACCGAGGTGTGCGTCTCCTGCCAGGCGGGCGTGCCCGGGGTGTCCGCGTCTGCGTACGACTCCGGCCAGTGGCCCGGGAGCCCCGGCCGGGCCACCCCGTACCGGGCCAGCAGCAGGTCGAACACGGTCGTCACCAGCGGCCCGCTCACACCGCCGAGCCGGGTCACCGGGACACCCCGGCGTACGGTTCCGGCTCGGCCGCCGGCGCCGAAGTGGGGGAGGAGGACCTCGACCCCGGCCGACACCTCACGGCCGTACAGGCTCAGCGCCGGGGACCTGACCGCCGGTCCGGTGCCGCCGTCGGGGACGGCCGCGCGGCCGGTGGCCTCGTCCAGTACGACCGCCCGGCCCTCGGCGTTCTCGCCCCGGCGCCCCAGGTCGGCCGCGCGCAGGAAGGTGCCGGGCGCGTACGTGCCGTCGGCGCGCTCCTCCAGGGTGACCAGGAACGGCAGATCCGTGCACCGGCGCGCATGGTCCACGAAGAACGGCGTCGCGCGGTCGACGAAGAACTCCTCGAGGACGACGTGCCCCATCGCCAGGGCCAGCGCCCCGTCCGTGCCGGGGTGCGGATGCAGCACCTCGTCGGCGAGCCGGGTACCGGGCGCCCGCTCGTCGGGGGCGATCGCCACGACCTTCTGGCCCCGGTAGCGGGCCCGCGCCAGCCGCCGCGCGTCCGCGCCACGGGTCACCGGGAGGTCCCCGCCCCACACCAGCAGATACGCCGCGTCCGCCCAGTCGTGCCCCGGCGGGGACGCGGCGGACACCAGCACCGGCGCGCCGATCAGCGTGTGGAAGCGGGCGCCCGGCGCGTCGGCCGGGAACAGCCCGGCGATCCGGTCGGGGCCGTACGCCCCGAGGGTGTGGACGTACGCCGCCGCGACCAGTTCGACGGCCTCGTCCCATCCCGCCCGCTCCAGCCCGCCCCCGCCGCGCGCCCGCTGGTACCGTCGGCGGCGCTCCGGGTCGCCCTGGACGTCCGCCCAGGCCAGCACCGGGTCCCGCAGCCGCCGCCTGGCCTCCCGGTACGGCTCCAGGAGCGCGCCGCGCACACGCGGGTCCCGGAGCGGGCCGGCCGGCGGCGCCGGGCCCGGCGCCCCGGGCGGCGCGGGCGATATCGCGGTGTCGGTCACAGGCGCTCCCTTGCTCGGCCCTGGTGTGACGAACCTAGGGCGGGGCGGGGGAGCGCACCCGTTCACGGCGCCCGTACGGGTCAGGGCTTGCGGGCGACCCCCGCGTACACCGGCACGATGCCCTCCGCCTGCGCGGCCACGTCCTGCGGCTCGGGACGCCGGCCGTGGAACGGGCTGGTGTCGATCCGGGTGGGCGCCGGCTCGGAAGCGGGCATGCGGTGCTCTCCTCGGACGCTCGACGAACGTGGACGACGGCCTCTGTCTCAGTACTCCTCGCGGAACTCCCGCAGCAGCTTCTCGGTGCGCTCGGCCGACGCGGCGGCCGTGGACATGTGGTCCAGCACCTCCAGGTGCGCGGCGACCTCCTCCCGCGAGTCCAGGTACAGCGCGCCGGACAGGTACTCCGTGGTGACCATGTCCGGCAGCTCCGGCTCGGCGAAGCGGAACAGCGAGAACGGCGCGTACGTCCCGGGGTGCGGGCCCGACGCGAACTCGGCGATCTGCAGGGTCACCCGGTCGCGCTCGGCGAACTCCAGCAGCTTGTCCACCTGCTCGCGCATCACCTGGGAGGTGTCGCCGACCGGCCGCCGCAGCACCGTCTCGTCCATGATCACCCACAGGTGGGGCGGGTCGGGGCGCTCCAGCAGCCGCTGCCGTTCCATCCGCAGCGACACATGCCGCTCGATCGCCTCGGGGCCCTTCTGCGCGATCGTCCCGTTCATCAACACGTCGCGCGCGTACGCCTCGGTCTGGAGCAGGCCCGGCACGAAGTGCGGCTCGTAGGAGCGGATGATCCGGGCGGCGCCCTCCAGGCTCACGTACAGGCTGAACCAGTCCGGCAGCACGTCGTGGAACCGCTGCCACCAGCCCGGCTCGTTGGCCTCCTCGGCCAGCGCGAGGAACGCGGCGGCCTCGTCCTCCGGCACGCCGTACGTCTCCAGCAGCACCTGCACGTACGGGATCTTCAGCGCGACCTCGGCCGTCTCCATCCGCCGGACCGTCGCCGCCGCCACCCGCAGGACCCGCGCCGCCTCGTCGCGGCCCAGTCCGGCCGCCTCCCGCAGCTCCTGAAGGCGTTTGCCGAGCACCACCTGGCCCACGGTCGGCGCCGGACGCCGCTCACTCACGCCACGCCTCCCCACGCGCCGGAAGTAACGGGTGCAGTCTGCCACGACCCGGCGCGGCGCGGGGTACGGCCGCCCGGGCGTCATGACCCGGCGGGTAATCGACGGGCCCGCCGTCGCGCGGGACCGTGGGGGCACCGGGTTCCGGGCCGGCGCACTCCGGCCCGGGACCCGGCCCCCGCACCGCCACTCGACCCGACGGAGGGTGATTCGTCATGTCCGCCACCTCGCTCACCGCGCTCGCCCGGACCTCCCACCCGCAGACCGCGCTGCGCCGCTTCCTGGCCCTGGACGCCGTGGTGACCGGGGCGAACGGTCTCGCCTACCTCGTGGCCTCCGGCCCCCTCGGCCGTCTCCTCGGCGTCGGCCAGGGGCTGCTGCTCGCCCTCGGCGCCCTCCTCGCGGCGTACGCGGGCGGGGTGGCGCTGCTCGCCTCGCGGGCCCGCCCGGCGGGCCTCGGGGTGCGGGCCGTCGTCGAGACCAACCTCGCCTGGGCGGTGCTCAGTGTCGTCGCCCTCGCGCTGTGGCTGACGCCGACCACCGCGGGCTCCGTGTGGACCGTTCTGCAGGCGGCCGTCGTCGCCGGGTTCGCCGCACTGCAGTACGCGGCGCTGAGGCTCCGTCAGGAGGACAGCGACTGAAGGTACTTGACCGTCGCCGGGTCGGCCGGGAGCAGCGTCTCGATGGCCAGCTCGGCGACGGTCACGTCCATCGGGGTGTTGAACGTGGAGATGGAGGACGTGAACGACAGCACCCGGCCGTCGTGCTCGATCCGCATCGGCAGCGCGAAGTACGCGACCGGGTCCGCCGGGGTCTCCTCCCGCGGCGCCTTCTCGGGCACCGGATAGGCGGCGACCTCCTCGTGGAGCCGGCGCAGCGGCTCGGAGCGGCGCAGCGCGATCTGCCGCTCCATCTGGGCGAGGAGGTGCCCCCGCCACTCCCGCAGATTGACGATGCGCGGCGCCAGCCCCTCCGGATGCAGGGTCAGACGCATCGCGTTGAGCGGCGGCTCCAGCAGATGCCCGGGGATGCCGTCGAGGAGCATCAGGACCCCGCGGTTGGCCGCGTGCACGTCGTACAGCGCGTCCACCACGAGCGCCGGGTAGGGCTCGTAGCCCTGGATCAGGCGCTCCATGCCGGCGCGCAGCGCGTCCAGCGCCGGGTCGTCCAGCGGGGTCTCCGGGTAGTGGGGGGCGTACCCCGCGGCCAGCAGCAGCGCGTTGCGCTCGCGCACCGGCACGTCCAGGTGCTCGGCGAGCCGCAGCACCATCTCCTCGCTGGGCCGGGAGCGGCCCGTCTCGACGAAGCTGATGTGCCGTGCCGAGGAGCCGGCGCGCAGCGCCAACTCCAGCTGGCTGACCCGGCGCTGCTCGCGCCAGGCCCGCAGCAGGGGACCCACGCCCCGGTCGGCGGGGGCGGCCGGGGCGGACGGGAGGGCGGTCATGGGACGACCGTAGCCGAGGCGGGCGCGGACCGGTGACCAGGACCGGGCCCCGCGCGCTGTGGCAGGCTGAGGACGAACCCTCCCGTCTGCTGGAAGGAGCGAGGCCATGGCTGTCGAACCGCTGTCGCAGAAGGAGATCGAGGACCGGCTCGCCGAGCTGCCCGGCTGGTCCGGGGACGGCGACCGTATCGCCCGCTCCTACCGGCTGGCCTCGCACTTCGCCGCCACCGCGATGGTCGTGCACATCGCCCAGGTGCAGGAGGAGCTCGACCACCACTCCGACCTCACCCTCGGCTACCACACGGTGTCGCTCACCGTGAACACCCACACCGTCGGCGGTGTGACCGAGAAGGACTTCGCGCTCGCCCGCCGGATCGAGGCCCTGGCCCCCGTCCACGGCGCGCAGTGACGGCCGTGCTGGACTACGACAAGGAAGCGGAGCGCTACGACGCCTCGCGCGGCGGTGAGGCCAGGGCGCGGGCCGCGGCCGGGGCCGTACGGGGCTTCCTCCCCGAGGGCACCCGGCGGCTGCTCGACGTGGCCTGCGGCACCGGCATCGTCACCCGCCTGCTCGCGGGCGCGGACGGTCTGTCGGTGACCGGGGTCGACCTGGCCCCCGCCATGGCCCGGCTGGCCGCGGCACGGCTGCCCGGCTCGATACTCCTCGCCGACGCCCGCAGGCTGCCGTTCCGGGACGGCAGCTTCGACGCCGTCAGCAGTGTGTGGCTCCTCCACCTGGCGGCGACCTCCGGGGACGTCCGCACCCTGGTCGGCGAGTGCGCCCGCGTCCTGCGGCCGGGCGGGGTGTACGTCACCACCGTCGGCAAGGCCGCCGCGCACAACGTGGGCAGCGACATCGACGCCGTCCTCGCCGCCCGCCCCCGCAGCCCGGCGATGGACGAGGCCGCCCGAGTGCGGTCCTACGCCCACGACCACGGCCTCCTCCCCGCCGGACAGGCCCGCTTCACCGGCCACGGCCAGGGCCGCAGCCCCCGGCGCACGGTGGCCGACCTGCGCCGCGGCTGGTTCGGCACCCTCCCACCCGGTGACCCACTCTCCGAGACCTTCGCCGGCCGCCTGTCCGCCCTCCCCGACCAGGACCGCCCCCGCCCGGACCCGGTCTTCACGATCGTGGCGTTCCGCAAGCCGGAGTGACGCTCCCGTCGGCACCGCGTGGGCGGTCGCCGTGGGGCGGTGCGTCTTCGGGCGCCGGTGGGGGTGGAGAGGGGAGGCTGAGGGGCATGGCGCATCATCACGAGCACACCGACATCGACTGGGGCGAGATGGGCCCGCGGCTGGAGGCCCAGGCCGAGCTGTTCATGCCCCTGTACGAGCACGCCATGGCGTGGCTCGCCAAGCGGCAGACCGAGCCGGGGCTGGTCGTCGACGCGGGCAGCGGGCCGGGGGTCGTGGCCTGTCTGCTGGCCGACACCTTCCCGGGGGCCCGGATCGTCGCGGTCGACGCCTCGCGGCCCCTGCTGGACCAAGCCCGGGAGAGGGCCGAGCGGCTCGGGGTCGCGGACCGCTTCGACACGCTCGCCGGTGAACTGCCCGGCGTCCTGGGCGATCTGGACTATCCCGCCGACCTGTTGTGGGCGGGCCGCAGCCTGCACCATCTGGGCGACCAGCGGGCCGCGCTGGCCGCCTTCGCCGAGCGGCTCGCCTTCGGCGGCACCCTGGCCCTGCAGGAGGGTGGTCTGCCCACCCGGTTCCTGCCGCGCGACATCGGCTTCGGGCGCCCGGGGCTCCAGGCGCGGCTCGACGCGGTGGAGGGGGAGTGGTTCGCGCGGATGCGGGCCGAGCTGCCCGGTTCCGTCGCCGAGACGGAGGACTGGACCGCCCTGCTGGCCGCCGCCGGACTGCGCCCCAGCGGCACCCGGACCTTCCTGCTGGACCTGCCGGCCCCGACCACGGACCGCGCCCGCGCGTACGCCGTCGAATCCCTCACCCGCACCCGCGAGGTCCTGGGCGACCGGCTGGACGCCGACGACCGCGCCACCCTCGACCGGTTGCTCGACCCGGGTGACGAGGCGAGCGTCCACCACCGCCCGGACGTGTTCGTCCTGGCGGCGCAGACGGTGTTCACGGCCGTCCGTGCGCGATGAAGTCCCTGCTAAAAAGGGCGACTTGACTTCGAGAACGCTCCAAGTGATGGACTCCCCCTCAGCCACGCACCGACACACAGGGGGACCACCATGACCGATTCTCCGGCCGCGCTGATCACCGGCGGCGGCAGCGGCATCGGCGCCGCCGTCGCACGGCGCCTGCTGGACGCCGGCCACCGGGTCGCCGTCACCGGCCGCGGCGAGGAGCGCCTGCGGCGCTTCGCCGACGAAGTGGGACGGCCCGGGGAACTGCTGACCCTCGTGGGCGACTCCGCCCGGTACGAGGACGTCCGGGCCGCGGTGGACACCACGCTCAAGGCGTTCGGCCGGCTGGACACGGTCGTCGCCAACGCCGGTTTCGCCACGCACGACTCGGTCGCCCAGGGAGACCCGGCCGGCTGGCCGGAGATGGTGCTGACCAACGTCCTGGGCCCGGCCCTGCTGATCCGCGCCTCGATCGACGCCCTCAAGGAGAGCCGCGGCCGGATCGTGCTGGTCGGCAGCGTCGCCGGCTTCGTGCCGACGCCCGGCAACCTCTACGGCGCGACGAAGTGGGCGGTGACCGGGCTCGCCGAGAACACCAGGCGCGAGGTCACGGCGTGGGGGGTCGGGGTCACGCTCATCGCACCGGGGCGCGTCGAGACGCCCTTCTGGGACGGCCTCGGCAGCCTGCCCCCGGGGCATCTGCTGACCGCCGACCAGATCGCGGACTCGGTGGTGTGGGCCGTCCGGCAGCCCGAGGGAGTGGACGTCAACACCGTCGTCGTACGGCCGCTCGGGCAGCCCAACTGACCCGGCGGGAGACCCCGGAACGGCCGGGCCGCCGCTCGCGACAGGCGAGCGGCGGCCGGGCCGTTCACGCGGTGGACGCCTCAGGCGGCGTTGAACTCGGCCGGGTCGGGGCCGAGCCGCCGGTCCTCGTTCAGCGCGCTGATCGCGGCGAGGTCCTCGTCGTCGAGGCTGAAGTCGAACACCTCGATGTTCTCCTTGATCCGCGACGGCGTCACGGACTTCGGGATCACCACGTTGCCGAGCTGCAGATGCCAGCGCAGCACGATCTGGGCCGGGGTCCGGCCGTGCTTGCGCGCGATCGCGACGATCGCCGGAACCTCCAGCAGCCCCTTGCCCGAGCCGAGCGGCGACCACGCCTCGGTGGCGATGCCCTTCTCTGCGTGGAACGCCCGCGCGGCGTGCTGCTGCAGGTGCGGGTGCAGTTCGATCTGGTTGACCGCCGGCACGACCGAGGTCTCCTCGATCAGCCGCTCCAGGTGCTCCGGGAAGAAGTTGGACACGCCGATCGCGCGGACCCGCCCGTCGGCGAGCAGCTTCTCGAACGCCTTGTAGGTGTCCACGTACAACCCGCGCGCCGGTGTGGGCCAGTGGATGAGGTAGAGGTCGACGTACTCCAGGCCCAGCTTCTCCAGCGACGTGTCGAAGGCGCGCAGCGTGGAGTCGTAGCCGTGGTCGCTGTTCCAGACCTTGGTGGTGACGAAGACGTCCTCGCGGGGGACGCCGGAGGTGGCGACGGCCTTGCCGGTGCCCGTCTCGTTGCCGTAGATCGCCGCTGTGTCGATGCTGCGGTACCCGGCCTCCAGCGCGGCCGCGACCGCCCGCTCGGCCTCGTCGTCCGGCACCTGCCAGACGCCGAAGCCCAGCTGGGGCATCTCGACGCCGTTGTTGAGGATGATCGGGGGGACCTTGCTGCTCACGAGCTCTTGATCCTTACGGTTGCCGACAGGTTGGACTCCCATCGTCAACGATCACGGGCCGTCACGCATTCCTGACCGGAGAAAAACCCGGACTCAGGCCCGGTACAGCGCCTCCACCTCGGTGGCGTACGCGCTCTCGATCGCCTTGCGCTTCAGCTTCAGCGACGGGGTGAGCAGCCCGTGCTCCTCGGTGAACGGCTGGGCCAGGATCCGGAAGGTGCGGATGGACTCGGCCTGCGAGACCAGCGTGTTCGCGGCGACGACCGCGCGCCGCACCTCGGTCTCCAGATCCGGGTCGCGGACCAGCTCCGCCGGTGACATCGGGCGCTTGGCGCGCATCGCCAGCCAGTGCTCGACGGCCTCCTGGTCGAGGGTGACCAGGGCGGCGATGTACGGGCGGTCGTTGCCGACGACGATGCACTGCGCGACCAGCGGGTGGTCGCGCACCCGCTCCTCCAGGACGCCCGGCGAGACGCTCTTGCCGCCGGAGGTCACGAGGATCTCCTTCTTGCGGCCGGTGATGGTGAGGTAGCCGTCCTCGTCGAGGCTGCCCAGGTCGCCGGTGGCGAGCCAGCCGTCGTGCAGCGTCTGGTCGGTGGCCTTCTGGTTGTTCAGATAGCCGAGGAAGACGTTGCTGCCGTTGAGCCAGATCTCGCCGTCGTCGGCGATGTGGACGGTGACGCCCGGGACGGGCTGGCCGACCGTGCCGTACCGGGTGCGTCCGGGCGGGTTGGCCGTCGCGGCCGCCGTGGACTCGGTGAGGCCGTAACCCTCGTAGATCTGGATGCCCGCGCCCGCGAAGAACAGCCCGAGCCGCCGGTCCATCGCCGAGCCGCCCGACATCGCGTGCCGGATCCGGCCACCCATGGCGGCGCGCATCTTGGAGTACACGAGCTTGTCGAAGAGCTGGTGCTGCATGCGCAGCCCCGCCGAGGGGCCCGGCCCGATGCCCCACGCCTTGGCCTCGACGGCGTCGGCGTACCTCACGGCCACGTCGACGGCCTTCTCGAAGGCGCCGGACCTGCCCTCCTTCTCGGCCTTGCGCCGGGCGGCGTTGAAGACCTTCTCGAAGATGTACGGCACGGCCAGGAAGAACGTGGGCCGGAACGCGGCGAGGTCGGGCAGCAGCGCCGCCGCGTGCATCTGCGGCTGGTGGCCGAACCGCACCCTGCCGCGGATCGCGGCGACCTCCACCATCCGCCCGAAGACGTGCGCGAGCGGCAGGAACAGCAGGGTCGCCGCCTCGTCGCCCTTCTTCGAGTGGAACACCGGCTCCCAGCGCTCGATGACCGTGTCGGCCTCGTACATCAGGTTGCCGTGCGAGATGACACAGCCCTTGGGGCGGCCCGTCGTGCCGGACGTGTAGATCACCGTGGCGATGGACTCGGGGGTGACCGCCTGCCGGTGCCGGTGGACGACCTCGTCGTCGAGGTGCGCGCCCGCGTCGTACAGCTCCTGCACGGCGCCCGCGTCGAGCTGCCACATCTCGTGCAGCCGGGGCAGCCGGTCGATGACGGTGGCGATCGTCATCGCGTGGTCCTCGTGCTCCACGATCGCCGCCGAGCACTCGGCGTCGTACAGCATCCAGAAGCACTGCTCGGCCGAGGAGGTCGGGTAGATCGGGACGACCTGGGCGCCGATGGTCCACAGCGCGAAGTCGAACAGGGTCCACTCGTAGCGGGTGCGGGACATGAGCGCGACCCGGTCGCCGAAGCGGATGCCGCGGGCGAGCATCCCCTTGGCGAGGGCCAGCACCTCGTCGCGGAACTCGGCGGCGGTGACGTCCTGCCACTGGCCGTTCCCGTCCTTGCGGCCGAGGACCACGTACCGGGGTTCCTCCTGGGCATGCTCGAAGACGACGTCGGCCAGGCCGCCCACCGGCGGTGCCAACGCCAACGGAGGGTTGGTGAACTCGCGCAAACCCCGCTCCCCGCTCCGATCGCATCGGCTGACGCTCAGCACAGGGCGTGAAAGCTACCCCACCCGTCATGCGGGCGGGAGGGGGCCGAAAATCGACGGGTGCTCAGGTTTGCACAGGTCAGCGAAGGAAAATGCGCCCACATCGGGCACGGGCGGACACAAAACTGACGGTTGAGTAAGTTCCGGGCCCGTAATCTCCACCAAATCCGACCGACTCACTTACCGGGCGACGCCCCAGTCGATCTTGGGGCGGCGCCCGGACGGAGCGTCCTCTGCTCCCTCAGCGCCCAGCGCCCCGAATCTGTCACCCCCGCCGCGCGCTCAGCGCCGGTGCAGCCGGTCCCCGCCCGCCAGGATCGCGCCCGCCAGGGCGTCGGCCGCCGACTCGGCCGCCGTCCGCCGCGGCCCGTGCATCAGGACGAAGTCGACCCGGCCCAGCTCAGGCAGACCCGCCCGCTCGGGCACCCGCACCAGACCCGGTGGGATCAGGCCACGGGAGTGCGCCATCACCCCGAGCCCGGCCCGGGTCGCGGCGATCAGGCCGTTGAGGCTGCCGCTCGTGCAGACGATCCGCCACTGCCGTCCCTGCCGCTCCAGGGCCTCCAGTGCCAGCGCACGGCTGATCCCGGGCGGCGGGTACACGATCAGCGGCACCGGCCGCTCCGGATCCAGCCGCAGCCGCTCCGCGCCGATCCACACCAGCCGGTCGTGCCAGACGGGCTCGCCCCGCGGGCCCTCCGGCCGCCGCTTGGCCAGCACCAGGTCCAGCTTCCCCGCGGCCAGCTGCTCGTGCAGCGTGCCGGAGAGTTCGACCGTCAGCTCGAGATCGACCTCGGGGTGCTCGTAGCGGAAGCCCTCCAGGATCTCCGGCAGCCGGGTCAGGACGAAGTCCTCGGACGCGCCGAAGCGCAGCCGCCCGCGCAGCCGGGTCCCGGTGAAGAACGCCGTCGCCTGCTCGTGGACCGCGAGGATGCGCCGCGCGAAGCCGAGCATCGCCTCGCCGTCCTCGGTCAGCTCCACCGAGTGCGTGTCCCGGGTGAACAGCGGACGCCCCGTCGCGTCCTCCAGCCGCCGGACGTGCTGGCTGACGGTCGACTGGCGCAGGCCGAGCCGGCGGGCCGCCCGCGTGAAACTGAGCGTCTGGGCCACGGCCAGGAAGGTGCGCAGCTGGGAGGGGTCGTACACACCGCCAGGGTAGCCCCGCTCATCGCGAAACGTGATGACACTCAGAGTGGTATGCCGGATTCCCGATCAAAGGACGGCGGAGGACGATGGAGAGGGCACGTCCGTGCCGGGAACCCGACGTACAGCGAAGCGACGAGCGAAGTAGTGGAGCACAGTGAAACGCCTGCACTGGCCGCGGTGGATGCCGATCGACCCGTACATCCTGATGCTGCTCGGGACGGTCGGCGTCGCCGCCCTGCTCCCGGCGCGCGGGACGGCCTCCGAGGTGGCCTCGGGCGCCTCCACGGCCGCCATCGCCTTCCTGTTCTTCCTGTACGGCGCCCGGCTGTCCACCCGTGAGGCCCTCGACGGACTCAGGCACTGGCGGCTCCACGTCACCGTCCTCGCCTGCACCTTCGTGATCTTCCCGCTGCTGGGCCTCGCGGCCCGCGGACTCGTCCCGGTGATCCTGACCGACCCGCTCTACCAGGGGCTGCTCTTCCTCACCCTGGTCCCGTCCACCATCCAGTCCTCCATCGCCTTCACCTCGATGGCCCGCGGCAACGTCCCGGCGGCGATCTGCGCGGGCTCCTTCTCCTCGCTGGTGGGCATCGTCCTCACCCCGCTCCTCGCGGCCGCCGTGCTCGGCGGCGACGGCGGCGGCTTCTCCGCCGACTCGGTGGTGAAGATCGTGCTGCAGCTGCTCGTGCCGTTCGTCGCCGGGCAGCTGCTGCGCCGCTGGATCGGCGGTTTCGTCGCCCGGCACCGCAAGGTCCTCGGGCTCGTCGACCGCGGCTCGATCCTGCTCGTCGTCTACACCGCGTTCAGCGCGGGCATGGTCCAGGGCATCTGGCACCAGGTCAGCCCCGTCCGGCTGGCCGGCCTGCTCGCCGTCGAGGCCGTGCTGCTGGCCGTGATGCTCACCCTGACCTGGTACGGCGCCAAGGCGCTGGGGTTCGGCCGCGCGGACCGTATCGCCATCCAGTTCGCCGGCTCCAAGAAGTCCCTGGCCTCCGGGCTGCCCATGGCCAGCGTCCTGTTCGGCGCGCACGCCTCCCTGGCCGTGCTGCCGCTGATGCTCTTCCACCAGATGCAGCTGATGGTGTGCGCGGTCATCGCCAAACGGCGCTCCCACGACCCCGAGGCCGACGACGACGACGGCGACGGCGACGGCCCGGTCAGCGGGCGGGGGTCAGCCGCAGCGTCACGAACCGCGGTCGGTACCGGGACACGTCACGGCTGAGCTGGGCCGCGGCGTCGGCCGGCTCCAGCCAGTTGACGTCGTAGCTCAGCACGAGGCGTTCGCCGCCGCCCAGCTCGGGATGGACCTGCGGGTTGTACGCCGCGAGGCCCTCGCCGCGCGGCAGTGCCGGGGCGAAGGGGCGGCCGGGACCGTGCCAGGGGCCGGCGGGTGAGCACGCCCAGTACGACGTCACCGTCCTCAGCCCCGCCGTGCCCGCCGCCATCGTGAACAGCACGTACGTCCCGTCCACCCGGGCCACCGAGAACGCGCTGCCCACCCCGGTGCGCCGTCCGTCCCCCAGCACCGGCCGGGGCCGCGCGGCCGGCCCGCCCCACCCCGAGCCGTCCCAGTACCGCCAGGCGTCCGGCTCGCCCAGCCGGCCCGCCGGCACCCGCGCGAGATACGCCCGGGAGACCGGGCGGGCGGCGGCCCGGCCGTCGTCGCCCCCGAAGACGTACGTCCAGCCGTCCTCCTCGACCAGCGTCGTGCCGTACAGCACCCGCCGGGACGGGTCCGGCACCCGCTGCTGGTCGGCGACCCGCACGGCCGACTCCACCCGCAGGTCCGGCAGGGAGAGCGTGGCGACCTCGGTGGCGACCGGCACCCCGTAGATCCAGGGCGACGGCCCGGCCGCGCGGACCCACAGCAGCACCCGCAGGACCCGCTCCGGCGCGCCGGGGGAGCGGGGTTCGATGCGGGCCGCGACCGGCCAGCGCCACTGGCCCGGCGCCGGGTCGGGGAAGAGCGGCGCGGGCAGCGTGCGCTCCAGGCGGCCGTCGCGCATCACGACCGCGGAGTTGCGCACCAGCGGAGCGGCGCCCTCCCGCCAGGCGGCGGACTCGCCGAACGGGTTGGGCGGCGGGTGCACCCGGCCGAGATAGGTGTCCGAGAACAGCCACAGCAGACGGCCGTCCGGCAGCCGCACCGAGTGGGTGCCGTCGCCGCCGGTCCAGTCGTCGGTACGGGCGGGGTCGTCGCCGTAGCGGGCGAACTCGGCCGTCAGGGCGCGCTCCGCCGACCAGGATCCGACCGCGCGCGGCCCGCACGCGGCGCCGCCCTCCCGTTCGCCGTCGTCCGGGAGGGCGGTGAGCAGCACGGCCCCGAGCACCAGGGCCAGCAGGAGACCGAGGCCGGTTCCCGCGCGCCGCCGTGCTCGGATGTCGTCGGGCACCCTCGGGACGGTAGTGGCCGGGGGCGCCCCGGTCCATGGGCGGTGGAGCGAACAGTGGGGCCCCGGGGACGGCGCAGGGGGCGCTCCCCGCCGGCCGGGGCCCCTCCGCCGTGTCGCGGGGGCCGGTCAGCCTCGGGCGGCCGCGGTCCGCAGGGCGAGCCGGTGGTCCCCCGCGTACACGTTCATCGAGCTGCCCCGCAGGAAGCCCACCAGGGTCAGCCCGGTCTCCGCGGCCAGGTCGACCGCGAGGGACGAGGGCGCGGAGACCGCCGCGAGGACGGGGATGCCCGCCATCACGGCCTTCTGCGCCAGCTCGAAGCTGGCCCGCCCGGACACCAGCAGGATCGCCCGGGACAGCGGCAGGTCCCCGTTCTGCAGGGCCCGGCCGACGAGTTTGTCGACCGCGTTGTGCCGGCCCACGTCCTCGCGGATGTCGAGCAGTTCGCCCTCCTCGGAGAAGAGGGCGGCCGCGTGCAGGCCCCCGGTCCGGTCGAAGACCCGCTGGGCCGCGCGGAGCCGGTCGGGGAGGCTCGCGAGCAGGTCGGGGTCGACCCGGACCGGGGGAGTGTCGTCGATCGGCCAGCGGGCCGTCGTCCGCACCGCGTCCAGGCTCGCCTTGCCGCACAGCCCGCAGGACGAGGTGGTGTAGACGTTCCGTTCGAGGGTGATGTCGGGGACGGTCACGCCCGGCGCGGTCTTCACGTCCACCACGTTGTACGTGTTGGACCCGTCGGCGGTCGCGCCCGCGCAGTAGACGATGTTCTGCAGGTCCGCCTGCTCGGCGAGGACGCCCTCGCTCACCAGGAACCCGGCGGCGAGCGCGAAGTCGTCGCCCGGGGTGCGCATGGTGATGGCGAGCGGTTTGCCGTTCAGCCGGATCTCCAGGGGTTCCTCCGCGACGAGGGTGTCCGGCCGGGTGGAGACCGCCCCGTCCCTGATCCGGATCACCTTGCGTCGTTCCGTGACTCGTCCCATGTCTCGATCAGTCCCGTCAGTCCCGGTTCTGGACGTGCTGGTAGCCGAAGCGGCCCTTGATGCACAGATTGCCGTGGGTCACCGGGTTGTCGTGCGGCGAGGTGACCTTCACGATCTCATTGTCCTGCACATGGAGCGTGAGGTTGCAGCCCACACCGCAGTACGCGCACACGGTGGTCGTCTCGGTCTGAGCCGACTCGTCCCAGGTACCCGCCGCACGCATGTCGAACTCCGACTTGAACGACAGGGCTCCCGTCGGGCACACCTCGATGCAGTTGCCGCAGTACACGCACGCCGAGTCGGTGAGCGGGGCGTCGTGCTCGACGGCGATCCGCGCGTCGAAGCCGCGTCCGGCGACGGAGATCGCGAAGGTGTTCTGCCACTGGTCGCCGCAGGCGTCCACGCACTTGTAGCAGAGGATGCATTTGTCGTAGTCGCGCACATAGAGGTCGTTGTCGACCTTCGGCTCCTCGTCGAGACGGGCGGCGTCCGGGCCGAACCGGTCCGGTTTCGCCTCGTACTCCTTGAGCCATCCGGCGACGCGGGGCGTGGTCGACAGGTCCACGGACGAGGCGAGCAGCTCCAGGACGACCTTGCGGCTGTGCCGGGCGCGTTCGGTGCCGGTGCGCACCTCCATGCCCGCCTCGGCCCTGCGGGAGCAGGCGGGCACCAGGGTCCTGGACCCCTCGACCTCCACGACGCACACCCGGCAGGCGTTCTTGGGCCGCAGCGTGTCGCCCTCGCACAGGGTGGGGACGTCCTTCCCGGCGGCCCGGCAGGCGTCGAGGATCGTCGAGCCCTCCGGGACCCGGGTCTCCTGCCCGTCGAGGGTGAACTCCACCAGCCGGCGCGGCACTCCCAGCGGTATCGCGGTCATGCGTAGGCCCCCAGTCGGTCGATCGCGGATTCCACGGCGTTCCACGCGGTCTGCCCGAGACCGCAGATGGAGGCGTCCCGCATGGCGCGGCCGACCTCCCGGAGCAGGGCGATGTCGTCGGCGGCCGCCGCGCCCGTGCGCTCGGCGATCCGGTGCAGCGCCTCCTCCTGCCGTACCGTGCCGACCCGGCACGGCACGCACTGCCCGCACGACTCGTCGCGGAAGAACTCGGCGATGCGGAGCAGCAGCCGGGGCAGCGGCACGGAGCCGTCGAAGGCCATGACCACCCCCGAGCCGAGGGTGGTGCCGGCCGCGCGGGTCCCCTCGAACGTGAGCGGAATGTCCCTCTCGTCGGGCCGGACGAAGCCGCCCGCCGCGCCGCCCAGCAGCACCGCCCGCAGCCCGTCCCGGACGCCCGCCAGATCCAGCAGCTCGCCGAGGGTCGCGCCGAAGGGGAGTTCGTAGACGCCGGGGCGGTCCACGCTGCCGGACACGCAGTACAGCTTGGGGCCGGTGGACCGCGCCGTGCCGACGGCCGCGTACGCCGGGGCCCCCATGGTCAGGATCGGCAGGACGTTGACCAGCGTCTCGACGTTGTTCTCCACCGTCGGCTTGCCGAACAGCCCCTTCTCCACCGGGAACGGCGGCTTGGAGCGCGGCTCGCCCCGGTAGCCCTCGATGGAGTTGAACAGGGCGGTCTCCTCGCCGCAGATGTAGGCGCCCGCGCCCCGGCGGATCTCGATGTCGAAGGCGTACCCCTGACCGAGGACGTCGTCCCCGAGGAAGCCGCGCGCCCGGGCCTGGGTGATCGCGTGCTCCAGGCGGCGCAGGGCGCGCGGGTACTCGCCGCGCAGATACAGGTAGCCCCGGTGGGCGCCCGTCGCGTACCCGGCGATCGTCATGGCCTCGACCAGCGCGTACGGGTCGCCCTCCATGAGCACCCGGTCCTTGAAGGTGCCCGGCTCGGATTCGTCGGCGTTGCAGACGAGGTAGTGCGGATGGTCCGGCTGCGACGCCGTGGCCTGCCACTTGCGGCCGGTGGGGAAGGCGGCGCCGCCGCGCCCGACCAGGCCCGAGTCGGTGACCTCCCGGATCACCCCGGCGGGACCGAGTTCGAAGGCCCGGCGCAGCGCGGTGTACCCGCCGTGGGCCCGGTAGTCGTCCAGCGAGGCCGGGTCGACGACGCCGACGCGCCGCAGCAGCGTCAGCGCCGGGTCCCCGGCCTGCGGCACCGCCATCACCGCGGGCGGCTCCCCGGGCGCGGAGTCCGGCGCGCTCGCGGCGAGCACGGCCTCCTCCACGGTCGCCGGTGCCGACACCGCCGTACGCACCGGGTCGCCGGCCTTCACCGCGAGGGCGGCGGGGGCTCGTTCGCACAGGCCGAGGCAGGGGCTCCGCTGCACGCTCACGCCGCTGCCCGGCCCGAGACGCGCCTCGATCCCGGCGCACAGCTCGCTCGCGCCGGCCGCCGCGCACGCCAGGTCCGTGCACACGTGCAGCACGGTCGCGGGGCGTGGCCGCACCGAGAACAGGGCGTAGAAGGTGGCGACGCCGTACGCCTCCGCCGGCGGCACCGTCAGCCGCCGGCACAGGTAGTCGAGGGCGCCCTCGCTGATCCAGCCGATCCGGTCGTTGAGGGCGTGCAGCCCCGGTAGCAGCAGGTCGCGGCGGTCCCGGGCGGCCCGGCCGCCGCGCGCCCACCTCAGGTCGGCGGCCCGCGTCTCGTCGCGGGCGGCGCCCTCCCACGAGGACTCCGGGGGTCCGAGCAGGGCGTCGACGGCCGCCCATTCGTCGTCCGTCGGTTTGCTGTCGCCGAAGTGCAGGTCCACTTGCGTCACCTCACGATGGTCGCGACGGGGAGCTTGTCGATCCGGATCGCCGACGCCTTGAACTCCGCCGTCCCCGCGATCGGGCAGTTCGCCTCGATCGTCAGCTGGTTGGTGTCCACCTCGTCGGGGAAGTGCATGGTCATGAAGGCCAGGCCGGGCCGCAGCGCGGTGTCCACCCACACCGGCGCGACGACGCTGCCGCGCCGCGACGTCACCTGGACCTTCTCGCCGACGACGACCCCGTACCGCTCGGCGTCCTCGGGGCTGATCTCCACGAACTCGCCGCGCCGCAGCGGGGAGGCGAAACTGCCGCTCTGCACACCGGTGTTGTAGGAGTCGAGCCGGCGCCCAGTGGTGAGCCGGATCGGGTACCGCTCGTCGGTGAGATCGACCGGCGGATCGTGCTGGACGATCCCGAACGGCGCCGCCATCCCGCGCCTCGCCGGGTCGGCCTCCCACAACCGGGCGTGCAGATAGCCCGGTTCGAGCCCGTCGGTGCTGGGGCAGGGCCACTGGATGCCCTGGTGCTCCTCCAGCCGCCGGTACGTCATCCCGTGGTGGTCCGGCGACACCGACCGCAGCTCGTTCCACACGGCCTCGGCGTCGGCGTACTTCCAGTCGTGGCCGAGCCGGGCCGCGAGGTCGCAGATGATGTCGATGTCCTCGCGGGCCTCACCGGGCGGGGTGACGGCCCGGCGCACCCGCTGGACCCGGCGCTCGCTGTTGGTGGTGGTGCCCTCGGTCTCGGCCCACCCGGCGGTGGCGGGGAGGACGACGTCCGCCAGCTCGGCCGTCCTCGTCAGGAAGATGTCCTGGACGACGAGGAAGTCCAGCTGCCCGAGCCGCCGTACGGCCTGCTCGCTGTCGGCCTCGGACTGGGCGGGGTTCTCGCCGATGCAGTAGACGGCCCGCAGGTCGCCGTCCTCCATCGCCTCGAACATCTCGGTGAGGTTCAGGCCGTAGTGGGGCTGGATCACCGTGTCCCAGGCGGACTCGAACTTCACACGGGTGCCCGGGTCGAGGATGTCCTGGAAGCCGGGGAGCCGGTTCGGGATGGCGCCCATGTCGCCGCCGCCCTGGACGTTGTTCTGCCCGCGCAGCGGCTGGAGCCCGCTGCCGTAGCGGCCGACGTGGCCCGTCAGCAGGGAGAGGTTGATCAGGGCGCGGACGTTGTCGGTGCCGTTGTGGTGCTCGGTGATGCCGAGGGTCCAGCACAGCTGGGCGCGTTCGGCGCGGGCGTAGGCGTGCGCGACCTGCCGGATGGCGGCGGCCGGTACGCCCGTCACCTTCTCGGCGAGGGAGAGCGTCCACGGTTCGACGAGTGCCTTGTACTCCTCGAAGCCGGTCGTCGCCCGCTCGATGAACGCCTCGTTGGCGAGGCCCGCGTGGATGATCTCGCGGCCGATCGCGTGGGCCATCGGGATGTCGGTGCCGACGTTCAGGCCGAGCCAGCTCTCCGCCCACTCGGCGGTGGAGGTGCGGCGCGGGTCGAGCGCGTACATCCGGGCGCCGTTGCGGATGCCCTTCAGCACGTGCTGGAAGAAGATCGGGTGCGCGAAACGGGCGTTGGAGCCCCACATCACGATGACGTCGGTGTGCTCGATCTCCTCGTAGGAGGAGGTGCCGCCGCCCGATCCGAAGGCCGCCGACAGGCCCGCCACGCTGGGCGCGTGGCAGGTGCGGTTGCAGGAGTCGACGTTGTTGGTGCCCATCACGACCCGGGCGAACTTCTGCGCCACGTAGTTCATCTCGTTCGTGGCGCGGGCGCAGGAGAACATGCCGAACGCGCCCCGGTTGCGCTCGAGGCCCCGGGCCGCCCGGTCGAGGGCCTCGTCCCAGGTCGCCCGCCGGAACGGCTCGTCCCGGGAATCGCGCACCAGGGGGTGGGTCAGCCGGGTGTAGTTCCTGCGTCCACAGTCCTTGCGTCGTTCCTTCATGCGGCGCTCCTCAGCGCGAGCAGGTCCGAGATGGCGTGCACGGTGCGCAGGGTGGGCACCTGGACGCCGGTGATCTCCGCCAGTTCGACGACAGCCGCGAGGAGGACGTCGAGTTCGAGCGGTTTGCCGCGCTCCAGGTCCTGGAGCGTGGAGGTGCGGTGGTCGCCGACCTTCTCGGCGCCCGCGAGCCGGCGTTCGATGGAGACGCCGACCTCGCAGCCCAGGGCCGTGGCGACGGCCAGGGTCTCGGTCATCATGATCTCGATGACCTTGCGGGTGCCGCCGTGCCGGCACATCTGCCGCATGGTCGCGCGGGCGAGCGCGCTGATCGGGTTGAAGGAGATGTTGCCGAGCAGCTTGAGCCAGATGTCGTTGCGCAGATCGGGTTCGACCGGGCACTTCAGGCCGCCGGCGACCATGGCCTCGCTGAAGGCGAGACAGCGCCGCGACACACTGCGGTCGGGCTCGCCGACGGAGAACCGGGTGCCTTCCAAGTGCCGTACGACGCCGGGTCCTTCGAGTTCGGTGGCGGCGTACACGACGCAGCCGACGGCCCGTTCGGGCGCGAGCACCGCACTGACCGCGCCGGCCGGGTCCACGCTCTCGAGGCGGTGCCCGTCGTGGGGGCCGCCGTGCCGGTGGAAGTACCACCAGGGGATGCCGTTCTGGGCGGCCACGACCGCCGTGCGCTCGTGGAGCAGCGGCTCGATCAGCGGCCCGCACGCCGCGTACGCGTTGGCCTTCAGGCCCAGGAAGACGTAGTCGACCGGGCCGACGTCGGCCGGGTCGTCGGTGGCGTGGGCGCGGGCGGTGAAGTCGCCGCGCGGGCTGAGGACCCGCACCCCGTGCTGCCTCATGGCCGCGAGGTGCGGTCCACGGGCGATCAGGTGCACGTCGGCACCCGCGCGGTGCAGCGCGGCTCCGACGTAGGCGCCGATGGCACCGGCGCCGAGGACTGCAACTTTCACTTCGGAACGCTCCGTTCGGTCGAGGGAGTACCGCGGAGGTGGCTGCGCTGGAGAAGCGGGAGAGAGTACGCGTCACGACTCGTCGACTGAATATTGTCTACAGTATGGATAAGGGGTCAGCAAGAGTGCGCGCACGCCCTTCCCCGCCGAGGGCCGTCGGGCGGGTGACCGTTCGTCGCGCCCCGGATACCGTTCACCGCAGACGGTCGACCCGTTCACTTCTCAACGACCCCGTCGCTGCCTACGGTTCGGGATCATGAGTCCCCCCATGGCACCCGCGGGATGGAGCCGCTGGCTGGTTCCCCCCGCCGCGCTCTCGGTCCATCTGTCCATCGGTCAGGCCTACGCCTGGAGCGTGTTCAAACCCCCGCTGGAGTCGGCCCTCGGCCTCAGCGGCACCCAGAGCGCGCTGCCCTTCCAGCTCGGCATCGTCATGCTCGGCCTGTCCGCCGCGTTCGGCGGCACGCTGGTGGAGCGCAAGGGGCCCCGCTGGGCGATGACGGTCGCCCTGGTCTGCTTCTCCTCGGGCTTCCTGCTCGCCGCGCTCGGCGCGGCGGTCGAGCAGTACTGGCTGATCGTCTTCGGCTACGGCTTCGTCGGCGGGATCGGTCTCGGCATCGGTTACATCTCGCCGGTGTCCACGCTGATCAAATGGTTCCCCGACCGCCCCGGCATGGCCACCGGCATCGCCATCATGGGCTTCGGCGGCGGCGCCCTCATCGCCTCCCCGTGGTCGGCGCAGATGCTGGAGTCCTTCGGCGCCGACAGCTCCGGGATCGCGCTGGCGTTCCTGGTGCACGGCCTGACGTACGCCGTCTTCATGCTGCTCGGCGTCCTGCTGGTGCGGGTGCCGCGCCCCGTGAAGCCCTCCGGTGACGGGCCCGGCGCCGTCCTCGACGGGCCGCAGGTCTCCGCCCGCAGCGCCGTGCGCACCCCGCAGTTCTGGTGCCTGTGGATCGTGCTCTGCATGAACGTCACCGCCGGCATCGGCATCCTGGAGAAGGCCGCGCCGATGATCACGGACTTCTTCGCGGACTCCTCCACCCCGGTGTCGGTGTCGGCCGCGGCCGGCTTCGTCGCCCTGCTGTCCGCCGCGAACATGGCGGGCCGCATCGGCTGGTCGTCCACCTCGGACCTGATCGGGCGGAAGAACATCTATCGCGTCTACCTCGGGGCCGGCGCCCTGATGTACGCCCTGATCGCGCTGGCGGGCGACTCCTCCAAGCCGCTGTTCGTCCTGTGCGCGCTGGTCATCCTCTCCTTCTACGGCGGCGGCTTCGCCACCGTCCCCGCCTATCTGAAGGACCTCTTCGGCACCTACCAGGTCGGCGCCATCCACGGGCGGCTCCTCACCGCCTGGTCCACGGCCGGCGTCCTCGGACCCCTGATCGTGAACTGGATCGCCGACCGGCAGGAAGAGGCGGGCAAGGACGGCTCGTCCCTCTACACCCTGTCCCTGTTCATCATGATCGGACTGCTCGCCGTCGGGTTCGTCGCCAACGAACTCGTGCGGCCGGTCCACCCCCGCCACCACGAACCGGCCACGCGGCCCAAGGAGAAGGAGGCCAGCGATGTCCAGTGACGGCAGCCCGCCCGCCCGGCGCCCACTGATCGCCTTCGCCTGGGTGTGGGTGGGCGCACCGCTCGCGTACGGGCTCTACGAACTCGTCCGCAAGGCGACGCAGCTGTTCACCGGGTAGGCGCCGGGCGGGTGACCGGACGTCCGGGGAAGGTCCGGGAGTCTGCAAGAAGCCGACAACATGGCCGTCCGTTTCCTGTGGCATCACGTGCCGTCGTACCGGTGGGTCACTGATCAGACTGGTGCATCCCGTACCCGAGGTTCGAGGGGATCACCACTGATGAACGGCTCGCGCATCGCCGCCGTCGGCCACTACCAGCCCGCCCGGGTCCTCACCAACGAGGACCTGGCGGGCATGGTCGACACCAGTGACGAGTGGATCACGTCCCGGGTCGGCATCCGCACGCGCCACATCGCCGGGCCCGACGAGCCGGTCGACGAACTCGCCGCGCACGCCGCCGCCAAGGCGCTCGCGTCGGCCGGTCTCGCGCCCGGCGACATCGACCTCGTCCTGGTCGCCACCTCCACCGCCGTCGACCGGTCGCCGAACATGGCCGCGCGGGTGGCGGCCCGGCTCGGCATCCCCTCACCGGCCGCCATGGACATCAACGTGGTCTGCGCCGGCTTCACCCACGCGCTGGCCACGGCCGACCACGCGGTGCGGGCGGGCGCCTCCGCGCGCGCCCTGGTCATCGGAGCCGACAAGATGTCCGACGTCACCGACTGGACCGACCGGACGACCTGCGTGCTGGTCGGGGACGGGGCGGGCGCCGCCGTCGTGGAGGCGTCCGCCGAGCCGGGGATCGGCCCGGTGCTGTGGGGCTCGGTGCCCGAGATGGGGCACGCGGTGCGCATCGAGGGCCAGCCCGCCCGCTTCGCCCAGGAGGGTCAGAGCGTCTACCGCTGGGCGACGACCCGGCTGCCGGCCATCGCCCGCGGCGCCTGCGAGCGCGCGGGATACGCCCCCGAGGACCTCGCCGGTGTCGTCCTGCATCAGGCCAACCTGCGCATCATCGAACCCCTCGCCGAGAAGCTGGGGGCGGTCAACGCGGTGGTCGCGCGCGATGTCACCGAGTCCGGCAACACCTCGGCGGCGAGCATCCCCCTCGCGTTCTCCAAGCTGGTGGAGCAGGGCCGCGTCTGCAGTGGCGACCCGGTGCTGCTCTTCGGCTTCGGCGGCAACCTGTCGTACGCGGGACAGGTCGTCCGCTGCCCCTGACGGTGGCGGTCGCGGGCGCCGGCGGTGGCGGGATGTGGCCGACTCCTCGGCTCTCCCGCGCCGGTGCGCCGTAGACTGTAGACGAAAGACAATCGATACGGGGTCGCGGTGACGGCCGGCCACGGGGGCGCAGTCGCCCGCTGTGCACCCAGGAGGGGAACCGATGTTGTCGACAGGACTGCCGCAGGGTGCGGTGCCCAAGCTCGAACGGCCCGGCCCGCTGCGCGACCGCGTCTACGAGGCGCTGCTCGAACTCATCACCACCCGTGCCCTCCAGCCGGGCCAGCACCTGGTCGAGAGCGAACTGGCGGGCCACCTCGGCGTGTCACGGCAGCCGGTGCGCGAGGCGCTCCAGCGGCTGAACACCGAGGGGTGGGTCGATCTGCGGCCCGCCCAGGGCGCGTTCGTGCACGAGCCGACCGAGGAGGAGGCGGACCAGCTCCTCACCGTCCGCACGCTCCTGGAGGCCGAGGCCGCCCGGCTGGCCGCGGCCCACGCGGACAGCGCCGGCATCGCCGCGCTGGAGGAGCTGTGCGCCCAGGGCGAGCAGGCCGTCGCCGCCGACGAGGTGGACGCCGCCGTCGCGCTCAACGCCCGCTTCCACACGAAGGTCATGGAGCTCGCCGGGAACACCGTCCTCGCCGAACTCGCCGCCCAGGTCGATCGCCGCGTCCGCTGGTACTACACGCCGATCGCCCGGCAGCGCGGCCACCAGTCGTGGATCGAGCACCGCGGGCTGATCGCCGCCATCACCGACCGGGACGAGGCCCGCGCGACCCAGCTGATGCGGGAGCACACCGAGCACACCCGGCGGTCCTACCACCAGCGGGCCCAGTAACCCGGCCCCGGCGGCGGGAAGCACGCGCCCACGGACCCCCGTGACGGCCCCTCGGGCGTCACGGGGGTCCGTCTTTGTCCTGTGAGTGGAGAAAGTTGGCGGCAATCTCTGCGCAAGTTCTTCCCAGTCCCGGCGGCCACTGCTACGTTCCCCTCGAAAGCAAGGCCACCGCGGTGGCCGGATTCCGGCACTCAGGCCGATCGAGGCGGGGAGGGGCACGTGAGACGTATGACGGCGCGACCCGCCAACGCCCACCAGGCCCGGCTGCTGAAGCTGTTGCGTGACGGGGGGCCCAGCTCCCGGGCCCAGCTCGGCGACCAGATCGACCTCTCGCGGTCCAAGCTGGCCGTCGAGGTGGACCGCCTGCTGGAGACGGACCTCGTCGTGGCCGACGGACTCGCCGCCTCGCGCGGCGGCCGGCGCTCCCACAACATCCGGCTCAACCCCGGTCTGCGTTTCCTCGGCGTCGACATCGGCGCGACCTCGGTCGACGTCGCCGTCACCAACGCCGAACTGGAAATCCTCGGGCACCTCAACCAGCCCATGGACGTCCGCGAGGGCCCGGTCGCGGTCTTCGAGCAAGTCCTGTCCATGGCCGCCAAGTTGAGGGCGTCCGGGCTCGCCGAGGGGTTCGACGGCGCCGGCATCGGCGTCCCCGGACCCGTCCGCTTCCCCGAGGGCGTCCCCGTGGCGCCGCCGATCATGCCGGGCTGGGACGGCTTCCCCGTGCGGGAGGCGCTCAGCCAGGAACTCGGCTGCCCCGTCATGGTCGACAACGACGTGAACCTCATGGCGATGGGGGAGCAGCACGCGGGCGTCGCCCGCTCCGTGGGCGACTTCCTCTGCGTCAAGATCGGCACCGGCATCGGCTGCGGCATCGTCGCGGGCGGTGACGTCCACCGCGGTGTCACCGGCAGCGCGGGCGACATCGGGCACATCCAGGCCGTCCCCGACGGACGCCCGTGCGCCTGCGGCAACCGGGGCTGCCTCGAAGCGCACTTCAGCGGGGCGGCCCTCGCCCGGGACGCCGTCGAGGCGGCCGAGCAGGGGCTGTCGGAGGAACTCGCCTCCCGCCTGACGGCGAACGGCACCCTCAGCGCCGTCGACGTGGCCGCCGCCGCTGCCGCCGGTGACGCCACCGCGCTCGACCTGATCCGCGAGGGCGGCAACCGGGTCGGGCAGGTCATCGCCGGACTCGTCAGCTTCTTCAACCCCGGCCTGGTGGTGATCGGCGGCGGGGTGACCGGTCTCGGCCACACCCTGCTCGCCGCCATCCGCACCCAGGTCTACCGCCAGTCGCTGCCCCTGGCGACCGGCAATCTCCCCATCGTCCTGGGTGAGTTGGGCCCCACCGCCGGTGTCATCGGCGCCGCCCGCCTCATCAGCGACCACCTGTTCTCACCCGCGTAGGCACCCGCCGGCCCCCGGGCCGGCCCCGGCACCACCCGCCCGGTCACCGCCGGGCGGCGGCTCCACCGCACGCCCCCGCACCGCCTCGCCGCACCAGAGCCGCTCCACCCCGTACCGATCCGCCCCGCCTTGCCCCGCCCTGCCCTGAATCCGGCCCGCATGCCCGCCAAGGGGACCTCATGGCACCAGAACCACCGCTGCTCAGCATGAACGGCATCACCAAGTCGTTCCCCGGAGTCCGCGCCCTCGACGGCGTCGACCTCGACGTCCAGGCCGGTGAAGTGCACTGCCTGCTCGGCCAGAACGGCGCCGGCAAGTCCACGCTCATCAAGGTCCTGGCCGGCGCCCACCAGCCCGACACCGGCATCATCCGCTGGCGCGGCGAGGAGGTCACCCTCCGCTCGCCGATCGCCGCGATGCGCCTCGGCATCGCCACCATCTACCAGGAACTCGACCTGGTGGAGCATCTGTCGGTCGCCGAGAACGTCCACCTCGGGCACGAGCCGACCACCGCCGGCTTCATCGTGCGCGGCCGGACCGCACGGGCCTCGACCGCACAGCTGCTCAAACGGCTCGGGCACCCCGAGATCGACCCCGGCCGGCTGGTCGGCGACCTCTCGGCCGCGCAGCAGCAGATCGTCTCCATGGCCCGCGCCCTCTCCCACGAGGTCCGCCTGATCGTGATGGACGAGCCGTCCGCCGCCCTCGACCCCGACGAGGTCGACAATCTCTTCCGGATCGTCGCCGACCTCACCGCCGAGGGCGTCGCCGTCGTCTACATCTCGCACCGCCTGGAGGAGATCCGCCGCATCGGCGACCGGGTCACCGTCCTGAAGGACGGCCGGGCCGTGGCCGGCGGACTCCCCGCGAAGACCACCCCGACCCGTGACGTCGTGGCGATGATGACGGGACGCAACGTCGAGTACGTCTTCCCCGGGCGGCCCGTGCGGGACGCGGCCGGCGGCGACCCGCTGCTGGAGGTCCGCGGCCTCGCCCGGGACGGCGAGTTCGAGCCCGTCGACCTGGCCGTGCGGCCGGGCGAGATCGTGGGGCTCGCCGGACTCGTCGGCTCGGGACGCTCCGAGATCCTGGAGACGATCTACGGCGCCCGGCGGCCCAGCGCGGGGGAGGTCCTCGTGGACGGGCGCCCGCTCAGGCCCGGCAGCGTCCGGGCCGCCGTACGGGCCGGACTCGGGCTCGCCCCCGAGGAACGCAAGGCGCAGGCCCTGCTGATGCTCGAGTCCGTCACCCGGAACGTCTCCGTGTCCTCCATGTCCCGCTTCGCACGCGGCGGCTGGATCGACCGGGCCGCCGAACGCGGCGCGGCGCGTGCCGCCACCCGCGAGCTGTCCCTGCGCCCCGACAACCCCTCGGTGCCGGTGCGCACCCTGTCCGGCGGCAACCAGCAGAAGGCCGTCCTGGCCCGCTGGCTGCTGCGCGGCTGCCGCGTCCTGCTGCTCGACGAACCCACCCGGGGCGTCGACGTCGGCGCCCGCGCCGAGCTGTACGCGGTCGTGCGGCGGCTGGCGGACGAAGGGCTCGGCGTGCTGCTGGTCTCCAGCGAAGTACCCGAGGTGCTGGGGCTCGCCGACCGTGTCCTGGTGCTGCGCGAGGGCCGTGTCGTGCACACGGCTCCCGCGTCCGAACTCGACGAACACCGCGTACTCGACCTCGTCATGGAAGGAAGCCCGGCGTCATGACGCAGCACGCCTCCCCGCCCCGGGACAGCACCGACAAGGTGCCCCCGTCCGGTGCGGCGCCCGCCTGGCGCGGCCTCATGGCCCACGCCGACGTGCGCACCCTGTCCCTGCTCGGCGTCCTCGCCGCGCTGATCGTCATCGGCGGCATCACCAAGCCGGACGAGTTCCTCGACACCCGCAACCTGCAACTTGTCCTCACCCAGGCGTCCGTGATCGGTGTCGTCACCGTCGGCATGACCTTCGTCATCATCTCCGGCGGCATCGACCTGTCCGTCGGCGCGATCGTCGCGCTGGCCTCGGTGTGGGCGACCACGGTCGCCACCCAGGAGTACGGGTTCGCCGGCATCCTGTTCACGGCGGTGATCGTCGGTGTGGGATGCGGACTGGTCAACGGGGTGCTGATCGCCTACGGCGCGATGGTGCCGTTCATCGCGACCCTCGCCATGCTGGCCTCCGCGCGCGGCCTGTCGCTGCAGATCACCGACGGCAAGACGCAGATCGTCACCATCCCCTCGGTGCTCGACCTCGGCGAGCGCGACGCGTACGTCCTCGGCGTCCCGCCGCTGGTCATCGTGTTCGCGGTCGTGACGGTCATCGGCTGGCTGGTGCTGAACCGCACCACCTTCGGGCGGCGCACGGTCGCCGTGGGCGGCAACCCGGAGGCGGCCCGGCTCGCCGGCATCGACGTCCGCCGCCAGCGGCTCTACCTCTACCTGCTGTCCGGCCTGTGCTGCGGCATCGCGGCGTTCCTGCTGATCATCCTGTCCGGCTCCGGTCAGAACACCAACGGCAACCTCTACGAACTCGACGCCATCGCCGCCGCGATCATCGGCGGCACGCTGCTCACCGGCGGCCGCGGCACCATCGTCGGCTCGGTGCTCGGCGTCCTGATCTTCACCACCATCACCAACATCTTCGCCCTGAACAACCTGCAGACCGACGTCCAGCAGATCGCCAAGGGCGCGATCATCGTCGCCGCCGTGCTGGTCCAGCGCCGTACCGCGAGCACCACCTGAGGAAAGGGTTCACCGCCATGCCAGAGTTCACCAGCCGCAGAGGGCTGCTGTTCGGAACCGCCGCCGTGGGCGCCGGAGCCCTCCTCGCCGGCTGCACGAGCAACGAGTCCAAGGACGAACCGGCCGCGAACGACCAGCCGGCCGCCGACGACAGGCCCGGCAAGCAGGTCACCATCGGCTTCGCCGGACCGCAGGCCGACCACGGCTGGCTCAACGCGATCAACGACAACGCCAAGAGCCGCGCCAAGAAGTACTCCGACGTGACGCTGGAGATCACCGAGGGCTCCAACGACACCGCCCAGCAGATCGGCCAGATCGAGACCCTCATCAACAAGAAGGTCGACGTCCTGGTGATCCTGCCCGCCGACGGCAAGGCGCTCACCCAGGTCGGCCTGAAGGCGATGCGCGCGGGCATCCCGGTCATCAACCTCGACCGGATCTTCAACACCCCGCAGGCGTACCGCTGCTGGATCGGCGGCGACAACTACGGGATGGGCCTCAACGCCGGTCACTACATCGGCGAGAAGCTCAAGGACAAGTCCGACGCCAAGGTCATCGAGCTGGCCGGACTGGACAACCTGGAGCTGACCAAGCAGCGCACCCAGGGGTTCGACGACGCCCTGAAGAACTACCCCAACATCAGGAAGGTGGCCCGTCAGGCCGCCGAGTTCACCGTCGAGTCCGGGCAGTCCAAGATGGCCCAGCTCCTGCAGGCGCAGTCGAAGTTCGACGCCCTGTGGAACCACGACGACGACCAGGGCGTGGGCGCCCTGCGCGCCATCGAGCAGGCGGGCCGCGACGACTTCCTCATGGTCGGCGGCGCCGGGGCCCTCTCCGCCTTCCAGGCCATCAAGAAGGACGACGGGGTCCTCAAGGCCACCGTCCTGTACCCGCCGACGATGGCCGCGTCCGCCATCGACCTGGCCCGTGCGCTGGGCCAGGGCAAGGGTGTCGGCGGTATGGCCGAGTTCGAGATCCCCGCCTCGATCACGCTCTACTCGGCCGTCGTCGACAAGGAGAACGTCGACCAGTACATGTCCACCGGCTTCAAGTGAGGCGCCCCCTGCCCGACGGGGACGGGGAGTCCGTCGGGCAGGGCCGGGGCGACCGGGGGAGGCACCGGCCGGCGCAACACGGCACCGGCCACCGCGCGGCGGCCCGCTCGAGCGCCGGCGGACCGGCCGCGCGGCGACGCCGGCCGGGCCCCCGGACCCGCGGGCGGCTCGGGCACGGCACCGCCGGGCCCCGGGACGCCCCCACCCCCCACCGCGGCACGACGACGAGGAGGACTATCGCATGGGACAGCCGCAGCAGCCCGGCCCGGCCGAGGCGGAGGCAGGGGCCACCGGGTCCGGCGCACCGCCCCTGCGCGTCGGCATGATCGGGTACGCCTTCATGGGCGCGGCCCACTCGCAGGGCTGGCGCACCGTGGGCCGGGTCTTCGACCTGCCCCGCACCCCGGTGCTCGCCGCGATCTGCGGCCGGGACGCCACCGCCGTCCGCGCGGCCGCCGGCCGGCACGGGTGGGCGACGGCGGAGACCGACTGGCGGGCCCTGATCGCCCGGGACGACATCGACCTCGTCGACATCTGCACCCCCGGCGACAGCCACGCCGAGATCGCGCTCGCGGCGCTGGCCGCCGGCAAGCACGTCCTGTGCGAGAAGCCCCTCGCGAACACCGTGGAGGAGGCCGAGGCGATGGCCGCGGCGGCCGAGCGGGCGCAGGCGAACGGCCAGATCGCGATGGTCGGCTTCAACTACCGCCGGCTGCCGGCCACCGCGCTGGCCCGCGGCATGGTCGCCGAGGGCCGGCTGGGCCGGCTGCGGCACGTACGGGTCACCTACCTCCAGGACTGGCTCGTGGACCCGCAGTTCCCGCTGACGTGGCGGCTGCGCCGGGAGTCGGCGGGCTCCGGCTCGCTCGGAGACCTCGGCGCGCACATCGTGGACCTCGCCCAGCACCTCGCGGGGGAGCGGCTGACCGGCGTGTCCGCGCTGACCGAGACCTTCGTGCGGGAACGCCCGCTGCCCGGCGGCGCGGTGAGCGGCCTGTCCGCCGTGGAGGCCGGCGAGACCACCGGCGCGGTCACCGTCGACGACGCCGCCCTGTTCACGGGCCGCTTCGCCTCCGGCGCGCTCGCCTCCTTCGAGGCCACCCGCTACGCCACCGGCCGCAAGAACTCCCTGCGCATCGAGCTGAACGGCGAGCACGGCTCGCTCGCGTTCGACCTGGAGCGGCTCAACGAGCTCTCGTACCACGACGGCCGCGAGCCGGCCACGCACGCCGGGTTCCGCCGCATCCTCGTCACCGAACCCGACCACCCCTACCTGGAGGCATGGTGGCCGCCGGGCCACGGCCTCGGCTACGAGCACTCCTTCGTGCACCAGGCCCGCGACCTGGTCCACGCCGTGGCCGAGGGCCGCCCGCCGCAGCCCTCGTTCGCCGACGGACTCCAGGTGCAGCGGGTCCTGGCGGCGGTCGAGGAGAGCGCCGAGAAGAACTCCGTCTTCACCCCGATCGCCGTCTGAGGAGGCCAACGAGAATGCCGCGCACGTTCACGCTGTTCACCGGCCAGTGGGCCGACCTGCCGCTGGAGGAGGTCTGCCGGCTCGCCCGCGACTTCGGCTACGACGGACTCGAACTCGCCTGCTGGGGCGACCACTTCGAGGTCGACAAGGCACTGAGCGACCCCGGGTACGTGGAGTCCCGGCACCAGCTCCTCGACAAGTACGGACTGAAGTGCTGGGCGATCTCCAACCACCTGGTGGGCCAGGCCGTCTGCGACGCCATCATCGACGAACGCCACCAGGCGATCCTGCCCGGTGACATCTGGGGCGACGGCGACCCGGAGGGGGTGCGCCGGCGGGCCGCGGAACGCATCAAGGACACCGCGCGCGCCGCCGCGGCCTTCGGGGTGGACACGGTGATCGGGTTCACGGGCTCCGCCATCTGGCACCTGGTCGCCATGTTCCCGCCCGCCCCCGAGGCGATGATCGAGCGCGGCTACGAGGACTTCGCCGAGCGCTGGAACCCGATCCTGGACGTCTTCGACGCCGAGGGCGTGCGCTTCGCCCACGAGGTCCACCCGAGCGAGATCGCCTACGACTACTGGACGACCGTACGCACCCTGGAGGCGGTCGACCACCGGCCCGCCTTCGGGCTGAACTTCGACCCGTCGCACTTCGTGTGGCAGGACCTCGACCCGGTCGGCTTCCTGTGGGACTTCCGTGACCGGATCTACCACGTCGACTGCAAGGAGGCCCGCAGGCGGCTCGACGGGCGCAACGGCCGCCTCGGCTCCCATCTGCCGTGGGGCGACCCGCGCCGCGGCTGGGACTTCGTGTCTGCCGGGCACGGGGACGTCCCCTGGGAGGACGTCTTCCGGATGCTGCGGTCCATCGACTACCAAGGGCCGGTCTCCGTGGAGTGGGAGGACGCCGGCATGGACCGGCTGCAGGGCGCCCCCGAGGCGCTGAGCCGCCTGAAGGCCTTCGACTTCGAGCCACCCAGCGCGTCGTTCGACGCCGCGTTCAACAGCTGAGCCAGAAGACCGGCCGCAGGTCGGGGACGGGGACCGGAGAAAGCGCCGATCCCCCCTCCGACCTGCGCGGATAAGGCTTTGTCCTCGGATGGGAAAAAGTTCAACGGAATCCGGTGCAAGGGGTGTTCGCCCCGCACGGACCCGGTTACCGTCCTTGAGGTGTTCAGGACACACCCACCTCCGGGGTGACGGCGCACCCCGGCGCCCGCACCGCACGTCTCCAGCACCCACCCGTACGGCCCCACCCCGTTCCCGGAGGGACTTCGTGCACAGAACCGGTTTCAGAGACACCCGCACCCCCAGGCGTCGCAGACTGCGCGCCACCGTCGCCCTCTTCACCGGCCTGCTCCTGGCCGTCGGCACCCCGGCCACCGTCGCCGGCGCCCACCCCGGCCACCCCGAGCACGACGAACCGGCTGCCGCCGAGGGCCAGTTCCAGCAGGTGCCGCTCGCCAAGGGCGAACCCGAGACGGGCGAGCCGATGTCGCTCGCCGTGCTCCCGGACCGCAGCGTCCTGCACACCTCGCGCGACGGCACGCTGCGCCTGACCGACCAGGGCGGCGTCACCAAGGTCGCCGGCCGCCTCGACGTCTACAACCACGACGAGGAGGGCCTCCAGGGCGTCGGCATCGACCCGGACTTCAAGAACAACCGGGCCATCTACCTGTACTACGCCCCGCCGCTGGACACCCCCGCGGGCGACGCCCCGGAGACCGGCACGGCCGAGGACTTCAAGAAGTTCGACGGCGTCAACCGCCTCTCCCGCTTCACCCTCAACACCAACGGCACCCTGAACCTCGCCAGCGAGAAGAAGGTCCTGGACGTCGCGGCCTCCCGCGGCATCTGCTGCCACGTCGGCGGCGACATCGCCTTCGACGCCGAGGGCAACCTCTACCTCTCCACGGGCGACGACACCAACCCCTTCGCCTCCGACGGCTACACGCCGATCGACGAGCGCGCGGACCGCAACCCTGCCTTCGACGCCCGCCGCAGCGCCGGCAACACCAACGACCTGCGCGGCAAGATCCTGCGCATCAAGGTCGCCGAGGACGGCTCGTACACCATCCCGGAGGGCAACCTCTTCGAGCCCGGCACGGAGAAGACCCGTCCCGAGATCTACGCGATGGGCTTCCGCAACCCGTTCCGCATCAGCGTCGACAAGAAGACCGGCACGGTCTACGTCGGTGACTACGGCCCCGACGCCGGCGCCGCCAGCCCCACCCGCGGCCCCGCCGGACAGGTCGAGTTCGCCAAGGTCACCCGGGCCGCCAACTTCGGCTGGCCGTTCTGCACCGGCGCCAACGACGCATACGTCGACTACGACTTCGGCACCGGCGCCTCCGGTGGGAAGTTCGACTGCGACGCCCCGAAGAACACCTCCCGGCACAACACCGGCCTCACCGACCTGCCGCCCGCGCAGCCCGCGTGGATCCCCTACGACGGCGGCTCCGTACCGGAGTTCGGCAGCGGTTCGGAGTCCCCGATGGGCGGCCCGGTCTACCGCTACGACCCCGAGCTCGACTCCAAGGTGAAGTTCCCCGAGGAGTACGACGGCGACTTCTTCGCCGGCGAGTTCGGCCGCCGCTGGATCAAGCGGATCGAGCAGACCGAAGACGGCTCCGTCGCGAAGATCAACGACTTCCCGTGGACCGGCACCCAGATCATGGACATGGAGTTCGGCCCCGACGGCGCGCTCTACGTCCTCGACTACGGCCTGTCCTGGTTCCAGGGCGACAAGGACTCCGCCCTGTACCGGATCGAGAACGCCGAGGACGGCTTCTCCCCGATCGCCGAGGTGAGCGCCGACAAGACATCCGGCGCGGCCGGCCTCAAGGTCAAGTTCACCGCCTCCGCGAAGGACGCCGACTCCACGGACCTCACCTACAGCTGGGACTTCGGCGACGGCACCAAGGGCGAGGGCCTGACCCCCACCCACCAGTACAAGAAGGTCGGCACCTACAGCGCCACCTTCACCGCCACGGACCCCGAGGGCAACACGGGCAACGCCAGTGTCCGGATCGTCGTCGGCAACACCGAACCCAAGGTGCGCATCGACATCCCGGGCAACGGGGCGCTCGCCGAGTTCGGCAAGCCCGTCCCGTTCAAGGTGACGGTCACCGACCCCGAGGAGACCGTCGACTGCTCCAAGGTCAAGGTCGTCTACAGCCTGGGCCACGACTCCCACGCCCACGAACTCACCAGTGAGACGGGCTGCGAGGGCACCCTGAACCCGCCCCCCGGTGACGGCGGGCACGACCCCAACGCCAACATCTACGGGGTGGTCGGCGCCGCCTACACCGACGGCGGGGCCAACGGCCAGGAGGCCCTGACCGGCACCGCCCGGGCCGTGGTCCAGCCGCTGCACCGCCAGGCCGAGCACTTCACCGCCCAGTCCGGCGTCAGCACCTTCGACAAGGCGCAGGCCAACGGCGGCAAGACCGTCGGCGACATCCAGGACGGGGACTGGATCTCCTTCAGCCCCTACCGCTTCGACGGACAGAAGAAGATGACCGTACGGGCCTCGTCCGGCGGCAACGGCGGCTTCGTCGAACTGCGCACCGGCTCGCCCGACGGCCCGCTGCACGGCTCGGCGTACATCCCGCCGACCGGCGGCTGGGAGACGTTCCAGAACGTCGACGTGCCGCTGCGCGCGCTGCCGAAGAAGACCACCGAGATCTATCTGGTATTCAAGGGCGGCGAGGGCGCCCTGTACGACGTGGACGACTTCGAGTTCTCCACCCAGCCGTTCAAGGGCGGCAAGAAGGTCCTCGTCTTCTCGAAGACCGCCGGCTTCCGGCACGACTCCATCCCGGCCGGCGTCGCCGCGCTGAAGGAACTCGGCGCCCCGGCCGGCATCACGGTCGACGCGACCGAGGAGGCCCGGCAGTTCACCACCACCAACCTGGCCAAGTACGACGCGGTGGCGTTCCTGTCCACCACGGGTGACGTCCTGAACGCCGAGCAGCAGAAGGCGTTCGAGGACTACGTGGCCGGCGGTGGCGGCTACATGGGCATCCACGCCGCTGCCGACACCGAGTACGACTGGGCGTTCTACGGCGGCCTCGTCGGCGCCTACTTCGCCTCGCACCCGGCCATCCAGAAGGCCACCGTCCGCGTCGAGGACCACGACCACCCCGCCACCGCGCACCTGGACGACACCTGGGAGCGCACCGACGAGTGGTACAACTACCGCACCAACCCGCGTGAGCAGGCCAAGGTCCTCGCCACCCTGGACGAGACCACCTACCAGGGCGGCACCATGAAGGGCGACCACCCGATCGCCTGGTGCCAGAGCTACGGCGGCGGCCGCTCCTTCTACACCGGCGGCGGCCACACCAGGGAGTCCTACGCCGACGAAGCCTTCCGCGCCCACCTGCTCGGCGGCCTGCAGTACGCCACCGGACAGGTCAAGGCGGACTGCAAGCCGGGCAAGGGCTACCGGAAGATCTTCAACGGCCAGACGCTGGACGGCTGGAAGCAGGCCGGCCCGGGCAGGTTCGTCGTCAAGGACGGCGGGGTCATGGAGACCGAGGGCGGCATGGGCCTGCTCTGGTACCAGGCCAAGGAGCTCAAGTCGTACTCCCTCAAGCTCGACTGGAAGATGCGGGGCGACGACAACTCCGGTGTGTTCGTCGGCTTTCCGGCCTCCGACGACCCCTGGTCCGCGGTCGACAAGGGTTACGAGATCCAGATCGACGCCACGGACGCGTCCGACCGCACGACCGGAGCGGTCTACTCGTTCAAGTCGGCCGACATCAGGGCCCGTGACCGGGTCCTGCGGCCGCCCGGCCAGTGGAACTCCTACGAGATCAAGGTCCAGGGCGAACGCCTCCAGGTGTTCCTCAACGGAGTCAAGATCAACGACTTCACCAACAAGGACCCCCAGCGGAGCCTGACCGACGGCTACATCGGCCTGCAGAACCACGGCGCCGACGACCAGGTCTCCTTCCGCAACATCCAGCTGAAGGAACTGCCCGTCCAGGGCGACTGAACGGCGGCGGGCGGGGGACGCCGGACCCCCGCCCGCCGTCCCTCGCACTCCCCCCGGTGTTCGCGCACGACCAGGAGGCTGCCCATGTCCGCGTCCGCGTCCCCTTCCGCGTCCCTGCCCCGCCCGCGCACGGGGGTGTGGCTGATCGGAGCACGTGGCTCCGTCGCCACCACCGTCGTCACGGGGTGCGCCGCCATCGCCGCCGGACTGCACCCGCCGACCGGCATGGTGACCGAGACCCCCGCCTTCACCCGCAGCGGCCTGCCCGCCCTGTCCGACCTCGTCTTCGGCGGCCACGACACCCTCGACTGCCCGCTTCCCAAGCGCGCCGAGACCCTGACCGCCGGAGGAGTCCTCCCGCCCGGCGTCGCCACCGCCGTCGCCGCCGAACTCACCGCCGCCGACCGGGAGATCAGGCCCGGCGGCCCCACCCCCGGGGACACCCGCACCGAGGCCGAACTGATCGGCGCCTTCGCCGCCGACATCCGCGACTTCACCCGCCGCCACGGTTTGGAACGGACGGTCGTCGTGAACGTGGCCTCCACCGAACCCGCCTCCGAGGGCCGTGCGGACGCCCCCCTCCCCGCCAGCACCCTGTACGCCCTCGCCGCCCTGCGCGCCGGCTGCCCCTACGTCAACTTCACCCCCTCCGAGGGCATGCACCACCCGGTCGCCGCCCGCGAGGCAGAGCGCAGCGGCCTGCCGTACGCCGGACGGGACGGCAAGACCGGCCAGACCCTGCTGCGGGCCGTGCTGGGGCCGATGTTCGCCCAGCGGTCCCTGACCGTCCGTGCCTGGTCCGGCACCAACCTGCTCGGCGGCGGCGACGGCGCGGCCCTCGCCGACCCGGCCGCCGCCGCGGCGAAGAACGCGGGCAAGGAACGCGTGCTCGCCGACACCCTCGGCACCGTGCCCGAGGGCGAGGTCCACATCGACGACGTCCCGGCGCTCGGGGACTGGAAGACCGCCTGGGACCACATCGCCTTCGACGGCTTCCTCGGCACCCGCATGGTGCTGCAGACCATCTGGCAGGGCTGCGACTCGGCGCTCGCGGCCCCCCTGGTCCTGGACCTGGCCCGCCTCACCGCCCGCGCCCACGAGGCCGGCCTGTCCGGCCCGCTCGGCCCACTCGGCTTCTACTTCAAGGACCCCCTGGGCGAGGGCCCGGCGAGCCTGGGCGACCAGTACGGCGCTCTGCTGGAGCTGGGGGAGCGGCTGCGCCCGGCGGACACCGGCCATTCGGAGGAGCGTCCGTGAGCCGTCGCCGTGCGTGGGCCGAACTGCTGCGTCTGCCCGCCCTGTTCACGGTCCCCGGCGACGCCCTCAGCGGTGCCGTCGCCGCCGGGGCCCGGCCCACGCCCCGCACCCTGCTCGCCATCGGCTCCTCCCTCTGCCTCTACGAGGCCGGCATGGCCCTCAACGACTGGGCGGACCGCGCGGAGGACGCCGCCGAACGCCCCCACCGCCCCCTGCCCTCCGGACGCATCCGGCCGTCCTCCGCCCTCGCGGCGGCCTGCGCCCTGACCGCCGCCGGTCTGGGCCTGGCCGCCGGCGCCGGCCGCCCCGCCCTGGCGGTGGCGACCCCGCTGGCCGCCACCGTCTGGGCGTACGACCTCGGTCTCAAGCACACCCCGGCCGGCCCCGTCGCCATGGCCGCCGCCCGCGGCCTCGACCACCTGCTCGGGGCGGCCGCCACCACCGGCCGCCCCGAAGCGGCCCTGTCCTCCGCGGCCCTGCTCGGCACCCACACCCTCGCGGTGACCGCCGTCTCCCGCCGCGAGACCCAGGGCGGCACGTCCCTCCCACCCCTGGCGGCCCTGGGGACGACGGCCGTGCTGGCACGGCTGGTGGCGGGTGGGGGACGGGGGGCAGCTCCGGCGCGGGGCGGCCCCTTCCCGAAGGGCGGTCCCACCCCCGGTCAGGCCCTGCGCACCGCCCTCGCCGCCGCCTACGCCGTCACCGCCGGGCGTCCGTACACCCACGCGGCGCTCAACCCCTCACCGCCCCTCACCCAGCGGGCGGTCGGCGGCGGCATCCGCGCCACCATCCCGCTCCAGGCGGCGCTCGCGGCCCGCGCCGGAGCCGGGCTCACCGCCCTGGCCATCGCCGCGCTCGCCCCGATCGGGCGGCGGTACGCGCAGAAGGTGAGCATCACATGACCCCCCGCCCCGCACCGGCCCCCGCCTCCCCGTCCGCCACGCCGCGCACCCCTTCCACGGCGCCTCCCCCCGAGTCGGCCCGACCCACCTCACCCACCCCGCTGCCTGCGCCCACCCCCGCCAGTCCCGGGCCCACCCCCCTCCGCTTCGGGTACGGCACCAACGGCCTCGCCGACCTCCGGCTCGACGACGCCCTCGGCCTCCTGGCCGACCTCGGTTACGACGGCCTCGGCCTGACGCTCGACCACATGCATCTCGACCCCTACGCCCCGGACCTGGCCGCCCGTACCGGCCGCCTCGCCCGGCGGCTGGCGGAGCTCGGCCTGGGCGTCACCGTGGAGACCGGCGCCCGCTACGTGCTCGACGCGCGACGCAAGCACGGCCCCTCGCTGCTGGACGCGGAGCCCGACGACCGCGCCCGCCGCATCAACCTGCTGCTGCGGGCCGTCCGGGTCGCCGCCGACCTCGGCGCCCACGCCGTGCACTGCTTCAGCGGCGTCCTCCCGCCCGGCACCGACGAGGACACGGCGTGGAAGCGTCTGGCCGACAGCCTCGCCCCGGTCCTGGACGCCGCCGCTGCCGCCGGTGTGCCCCTCGCCGTCGAACCGGAACCCGGCCACCTCGTGGCCCGCCTCGACGACTTCCACCGGCTGCGTCGCACCCTCGGCGACCCCGGCCCGCTGGGGCTCACCCTCGACATCGGCCACTGCCAGTGCCTGGAGGCCTCCTCTCCCGCCGACTGCGTGCGCGCCGCCGCGCCCTGGCTGCGCCATGTGCAGATCGAGGACATGCGGCGCGGTGTCCACGAACACCTCCCGTTCGGGGAGGGAGAGATCGACTTCCCACCCGTGCTCGCGGCTCTCGCCGCCACCGGCTACCAGGGCCTCACCGTCATCGAACTGCCCCGCCACTCCCACGCCGGACCGCACCACGCCGCACTGTCCCTCCCGTTCCTCCGCCGCGCCGAGGCCACGGCCCTCGCCTCACCCCTCCCCGTCCCATCGCACGGCGATCCCTCCGCCACCCCTGAAGGGAGCACCTCATGACCCACCCCCGCACCAGCCCGGCGACCCCGGGCGCGGCCCCCGCCGGCGACCCGCTCACGGACCCGGGCGCCGACTCGGGACCAAGATCCGTGGCCGGCACGGCGTCGGACGTCACGCCGACCGCCGGCACGGCGTCGGACGTCACACCGCCCCCCGGCACGGCGTCGGACGTCACACCGCCCCCCGGCACGGCGGCGGATGTCACGCCGACCCCCGGCACGGCGGCGGACGTCACGCCGACCGCTGGCACGGCGACGGATGTCACGCCGATCCCCGCCACGGCGTCGGATGTCACGCCGACCGCTGGCGCCGCGTCGGACGCCACGCCGACCGCTGACGCCGCGGCGGATGTCACGCCGACCGCTGGCACGGCGTCGGATGTCACGCCGACCCCCGGCACGGCGTCGGATGTCACGCCGACCCCCGGCACCGCGACGGCCGGTGCGACCGAACCGCCCGCCGGCAGCGCGCCCCTTGCCACCGTCACGCCCGCCGAACTGCGCGACCACCTCACCGCCCGGCTCGACGAACCGGCCCGCGGCTGGCTGCGGCGCGCCCTCGACGAGGCCGCCGCCCACCCCGGCACCCACGGCCCCATCTCGGTGTGGGAGCTGCGTATCGCCGAGGCCGGCCGCCGCTGCGGTCCCGCGCACGCCGACGCCGCCCGCGTCCTCATCCTGCACGCCGCCCGCGCCGACGCCGACGCTCTCGCCCGGGTCTACTACCAGGGCACCGGCGCCGAACGCCGCGCCGTCCTGTACGCCCTGCCGCACCTGGTGCCCGGCCCCGAGGGCCTGCCACTCGTCGAGGACGCCCTGCGCACCAACGACACCAGGCTCCTCACCGCCGCCGTCGGCCCCTACGCCGCCCGGCACCTCGACGCCCACGCATGGCGACACGCAGTCCTGAAGTGCCTGTTCACCGGAGTGCCCGTCGACGCCGTGGCCGACCTGGACCGCCGGGCGCACCGCGACACCGAACTGTCCCGGATGCTGACCGACTACGCGGCCGAGCGCACCGCCGCCGGCCGCGCCGTCCCCGCCGACCTGCACCGCGTACTGACCTTGACCGACCCCCCGGCCACCCCCTTCGCGCCCGCCGCCGACCACGGCTGAGCGCACCGACGGCAAGGAGTCCCGATGCGCCTCTTCGACCCCCACATCCACATGACGTCGCGCACCACCGACGACTACGAGGCCATGTACGCCGCCGGTGTCCGTGCCGTCGTCGAACCCTCCTTCTGGCTCGGCCAGCCCCGCACCTCTCCCGCCTCCTTCCTCGACTACTTCGACTCCCTCCTCGGCTGGGAGCCGTTCCGCGCCGCCCAGCACGGCATCGCCCACCACTGCACCCTCGCCCTCAACCCCAAGGAGGCGAACGACCCGCGCTGCGTCCCGGTCCTCGACGAACTTCCCCGGTATCTCGTCAAGGACCAGGTCGTCGCCGTCGGCGAGATCGGCTATGACTCGATGACCCCCGCCGAGGACACCGCCCTGGCCGCCCAGCTCGAACTCGCCGCCGCCCACGAACTGCCCGCGCTGGTCCACACCCCGCACCGCGACAAGCTCGCCGGCCTGCGCCGCACCCTCGACGTGGTCCGCGAGTCCGCCCTGCCCCTGGACCACGTCCTGATCGACCACCTGAACGAGACCACCGTCAAGGAGGCCAAGGACAGCGGCTGCTGGCTCGGCTTCTCCGTCTATCCCGACACCAAGATGGACGAGGAACGGATGGTCGCCATCCTGCGCGCCTACGGCCCTGAGCGGGTCCTGGTGAACTCCGCGGCCGACTGGGGCCGCAGCGACCCCCTCAAGACCCGCAAGGTCGCCGACCTGATGCTGGCCGAGGGTTTCGCCGAGGACGACGTGGACCGGGTGCTGTGGCGCAACCCCGTCGCCTTCTACGGGCTCAGCGGCCGCCTCACCCTCGACGTGCCCACTCCTGACGCCACTCACGAGGGCAACTCCATCCAGCGCGGCGTACCGAAGGACCCCGGCACGGGACCGGGGAAGGACCCCGGTGCGGGACCGGCCGGCGCGTCGGCGGACCGGCACGAGGCGACCGCCGTCCCGGGGGCGTGAGCGATGCGCTTCCGCCACCCCGACGGCTCCACCGTCCACCTCGCCTACTGCACCAACGTGCACCCGGCGGAGACCCTGGACGGCGTCCTCGCCCAGCTGCGCGACCACTGCGAACCGGTCCGCAGACGGCTCGGACGCGACCGCCTCGGCATCGGCCTGTGGCTCGCCAGGGACGCCGCCCGGGCTCTGGTCTCCGACCCGTCCGCGCTGCGCAGGCTGCGCACCGAACTCGACCGGCGCGGCCTGGAGGTCGTCACCCTCAACGGCTTCCCCTACGAAGGCTTCGGCGCCGAGGAGGTCAAGTACCGCGTCTACAAGCCGGACTGGGCCGACCCCGAGCGCCTGGAGCACACCACCGCCCTGGCCCGCGTCCTCGCCGGGCTGCTGCCCGATGACGTCACCCGCGGCACCATCTCCACCCTGCCCCTGGCCTGGCGGACCGCCTACGACGACCGGCGCGCCGAAACCGCCCGCACCGCCCTGGCCGCCCTCGGTGAACGCCTCGACGCCCTCCAGGAACTCACCGGCCGGGACATCCGCGTCGGCCTCGAACCCGAACCCGGCTGCGTCGTCGAGACCACTGGCGACGCCCTCGCCCCGCTCGCCGCCATCGGACACCCGCGCATCGGCGTCTGCGTCGACACCTGCCACCTCGCCACCTCCTTCGAAGACCCGCACACCGCCCTGGACGCCCTCGCCGCGGCCGGCGTCCCCGTCGTCAAGTCCCAGCTGTCCGCCGCGCTGCACGCCGAACACCCCCACCTCCCCGAGGTCCGCGAGGCGCTCGCCGCCTTCGACGAACCCCGCTTCCTGCACCAGACCCGCGTCGCCACCGCCGCCGGCCTGCGCGGCACCGACGACCTCGGCGAGGCCCTGACCGGTGACGCCCTGCCCGACGCCTCGCCGTGGCGCGCCCACTTCCACGTGCCGCTGCACGCCGCGCCCGCGGCGCCCCTCACCTCCACGCTCCCCGTCCTGAAGTCCGTACTGACCCGGCTGGCCGGGGGACCCGAGCCGCTCACCCACCACCTCGAGGTCGAGACCTACACCTGGCAGGCCCTGCCGCCCGAGCTGCGGCCCCGCGCCCGCAACCAGCTCGCCGACGGCATCGCCGCCGAACTCACGCTCGCCCGCGACCTGCTGACCGACCTCGGCCTGAAGGAGCTGCCATGACCGAGCGACCCGACCCGGCCACCCGGCCCGGCGCCCCCTCCGGCGCCGCCGGCCGCCCCACACCGCTCCTCGTCCTCGATGTCGTCGGCCTCACCCCCCGTCTCCTGCACCACATGCCCCACCTGAAGAGGCTCGCCCAGTCCGGCTCCCAGGCGCCGCTCGGCACCGTCCTGCCCGCCGTCACCTGCGCCGCGCAGTCCACCTTCCTCACCGGCTCCCACCCCTCCGAGCACGGCATCGTCGGCAACGGCTGGTACTTCCGCGAGCTCGGCGACGTCCTGCTGTGGCGCCAGCACAACGGGCTGGTCTCCGGCGACAAGCTGTGGGACGCCGCCCGCCGCGCCCACCCCGGCTACACCGTCGCCAACATCTGCTGGTGGTACGCCATGGGCGCCGACACCGACATCACCGTCACCCCCCGTCCCGTCTACTACGCCGACGGCCGCAAGGAACCCGACTGCTACACCCGGCCCCCCGCCCTGCACGACGAACTCACCGACAAGCTGGGCACCTTCCCGCTGTTCCACTTCTGGGGCCCCGGCGCCGACCTCGTGTCCAGCCGCTGGATCATCGACGCCACCCGGCACGTCATGCGCACCCGCGACACCGACCTGACCCTGTGCTACCTCCCCCATCTCGACTACGATCTGCAGCGCTTCGGCCCCGACGACCCGCGCTCCCTGAAGGCCGCCGCCGATCTGGACGCGGCCCTCGCCCCGCTCCTGGACGACGCCCGGACCCAGGGCCGTACCGTCGTCGCGCTGTCCGAGTACGGCATCACCCGCGCCGACCGCCCCGTCGACATCAACCGGGCCCTGCGCCGCGCCGGCCTGCTCGAGGTGCACACCCAGGACGGCATGGAGTACCTGGACCCGATGGCGTCCCGGGCCTTCGCCGTCGCCGACCACCAGATCGCGCACGTCTACGTCCGCCGGCCCGAGGACCTCGACGCCACCCGCGCCGCCCTCGACGGACTGCCCGGCATCGACCAGCTCCTCGACGACGAGGGCAAGAAGGCCCACCACCTCGACCACCCGCGCTCGGGCGAACTCGTCGCCGTGGCGGAGCCCGACGCCTGGTTCACGTACTACTACTGGCTCGACGACGACCGCGCGCCCGACTTCGCGCAGCTCGTCGAGATCCACCGCAAACCCGGCTACGACCCGGTCGAACTCTTCATGGATCCCCTCGACCCGTACGTGAAGGTCAAGGCCGCGACCGCGCTCGCCCGCAAGAAACTCGGCATGCGCTACCGCATGGCGGTCGTGCCCCTGGACCCCTCACCTATTCGCGGCAGCCACGGCCGCCTTCCCGCGAGCGACGACGACGGTCCGCTCCTCATCTGCTCCACCCCCCGCGCTGTCGGTGACCGCGTCGCGGCCACCGACGTCAAGCAACTCCTGCTCCGGCTCGCCGGACTCGGCTGACACCGCACGACGCACGGCCGCCGAAATCCGACTACCGAGAGTGAAACACACGGCACTGACAACGGCCGGCCCGGCGCCACCGGCACCGGCCACGACCGAGAAGGCAGGGCACCCGTGACCCCGTACTCCGACTCCTCCCGCACCCCAGCCGTCCCGCTCACCGACACCCCCGACGAGGCGCTGCGCCGCAGCCTCGGCGTGGGCCGGCGCCGCTTCCTCAGCACCTGCACCGCCGTGGCCGCCGGAGCCGTCGCCGCCCCCGTCCTCGGAGCGGCCCCCGCCCTGGCCCAGGACCGGGGCAGAGACCACGGCCACGGACACGACCACGGCCGCGGCCAGGTGCTCGTTCCGCCCCACAAGCGCGGCATCATCCTCTACACCGTCCGGGACGCCACGGCGCGCGACCCGCTGGCAAGCGACCTGCCGTCCGGCTTCCGGGAGGTGTTCAGGCAGCTCGCCCGGCACGGCTACCGCCAGGTCGAGTTCGCCGGCTACCGCCAGCACCCGAACGCGCCCGGTGGGGACAACCTGGAGACCGTCGAGGGAGCCAGGCTGCTGCGCCGCTGGCTCGACGAGTATGGTCTGCGCGCCCAGGGCAACCACGGCTTCATCCCGTCCTCCTGGCCGCTGACGACGGCCGACACGGACACCTTCAAGAAGCACCTGGAGATCGCCAACATTCTCGGCATGGACCACATGGGCACCGGCGGCGACCCCACCGGCAGTTCGTACCGCGCCGACTGGGACGTGGCCGCCGACAAGTGGAACGCCCTCGGCGAGATAGCCCGCCGCGCGGGCATCAAGCTCTACACCCACAACCACGACAGCGCCTACGGCTTCCTGCTCGACGGCGGCCCGCTGGACGACCAGGGCCGGCCGACCCGCAGCTCGGGCGTCCGGAAGCTGGAGTACTTCCTCAAGATCACCGACCCGAAGGTGGTCTGGCTGGAGATGGACGTCTTCTGGGCGCACGTCGCCCAGTACAAGTTCCACACCTACACCGCCCACGACGGCTCCACCCGCGAGAACGTCTTCGACCCGGCGGCCCTGGTCACCCGGTACAACAAGCGCTACCCGCTGTTCCACGCCAAGGACGGCGTCGTCAGCACCACCAACGGCATGGGCTGGGACATGGTGCCGTTCGGCACCGGCGACATCGACTACACGACGTTCTTCTCACGGGTCGGGCTGAGCGACTACCGCAACCCGATGGTGGAGGACGACAACTCCCCGAGCGCCACCGACCCCGCGCAGTCGCTGCGCGAAGCCAAGATCAGCTACGACAACATGGCGGCCCTGCGCAAGCGGCGCTGCTGACCCCCTGGCACACCGGACCGGGCGGCCCCTCCCGCACCACGGGAGGGGCCGCCCGGTCCGTGCGCGCCGATGCCGCTGGCGTCACCCCTCGCCGAGCGGGCGGGGGTTGGGCGTCACCTGCTTGGTCTTCGGCCGTCCCGGCGGATGCAGGAACAGCGCGACGACTCCGGCGAAGAGCGAGATGCCGCCCGCCAGGCTGAAGGCGCCGTTGTAGCCCCACGCGGCGACGACCACGGAGCCCATGCCCGCGCCCAGGCCGGAGACGAGCTTGGAGCTGTAGACCATCCCGTAGTTGGTGGCGTTGTTGTTCTCACCGAAGTAGTCCGCCGTCATCGCCGCGAACATCGGGAAGATGGCCCCGCCGCCGAAGCCGGAGACGGCGGAGAAGAACAGGAACAGCGGCAGGTTCTGGATCTCGGCCGCCCAGATGATGCCGAACTGCGCGAGCCCCAGGATCGCGCACACGTACAGCAGGCACTGCTTGCGGCCGTAGAGGTCGGAGAGCCACCCGATCACACCGCGGCCGGTGCCGTTGACGATCGCCTTCAGCGACATCGCGGTCGCCACGATGCCGGCCGCGAAGCCCGCCTCCTCGCCGATGTCGACCTGGAAGGCGATGCCGAAGATGTTCACGCCGGAGGTGCAGGCCAGACAGAACCACATCAGCGCCACCCGGCCGGTCCTCCAGGCCTCCAAGGGGGAGTACTGCTTGACGGCCGGCGGGTTCTTCTCTAGCGAGCGCCGCGCGCGCGGGTCGTCCGGCGGGTTCAGCGGGTCGACGGCGGCCGGCCACCAGTTCTTCGGCGGGTCCCGGAAGAAGAACCCGGCGACCGCCACCACCGCGGCGAGGAAGACACCGGAGGAGACCAGCACCCAGCGGAAGTTGGAGCCGTCCATGTAGCCGTGGAAGATGAAGACGAACGGCACCGAGCCGTAGGCGAATCCGCCGTTGACGAAGCCGGTCTTGCCGCCCTTGCGCTCCGGGTACCACTTGCCGACCATGTTGACGCAGGTCGCGTACACCATGCCGGCGCCCATACCGCTGAAGACGCCGAAGCCGAGGAAGGCCAGGGCGACATGCGGCGCGAAGGCCAGCGACAGATAGCCGAGCAGCGTGCCGACCGCACCCAGCATCATCGCCCACCGCGCGGGCAGCTTGCCGTTCTCACGCAGCCGCCCCGCAGGGAAGGCCACCGCGGCCTGGCAGAACACCCAGGCGGTCATCATCCAGTAGATGCTGCTGCTGGACCACTGATGGGCCTCGTGCAGCGTGTCCTCCGCGGACGCGAAGGCGTACTCGGCGGACGAGATGCCCATCATGCCCACCCAGGGCAGGATCACCATCCACTTGCGTTTGCGGCCCATGATGTCGACGTCGGTCTCGCCGACACGGTAGACGCGTCCGTTCCTGTCGGTCACCTCCCGGTAGGTGGCGACCCGCGTAACGTCGGTAGTAGTCACGTTGTTTGCACCCCTTGCGTCGAAAGTTCTGGCCAGCGCCCCCTGTCCAATGCCTTTCGTGCGCGCGCGGGTCCCGGGGCCGGCCGACGCGCACCGTCGCCCGGCCCCCCGCCGGCTCACCTCATGAACCGCCCCCCAGGAGTCCCGCCGCCCGCGCCCACCGGTACTTGGCGCCCAGCACGGCCACCGGCTTCTCGGTCGTGTACGGGTACGCCACGACCCCCCGCTCGAAGAGGTACTGGCAGGCCTCCTCGACCTCCACGTCACCCGCGAGCGACGCGACGACGGGCTTCTCGATCCCGCGCTCGCGGAACTCGGCCACCACGCGCGCGGTGAGCTCCGCGAAGACCATCGGGGGAGTGACGATGGTGTGCCAGTAGCCGAGGACCAGCGCGTGGATGCGGGGGTCCTCCAGACCGAGCCGGATCGTCGCCTCGTACGTCGACGGCGGCTCGCCGCCCGTGATGTCCACCGGGTTGCCCGCCGCGCCGAAGGGCGGGATGAACCTGCGGAACGACTCGTCCAGATCCGGTGGGATCTCCATCAGGGACAGGCCGTTGTCCGTCACCGCGTCCGACAGCAGCACCCCGCTGCCGCCCGCCCCCGTGATGATCACGACGTTGTCGCCCCGGGGAGTGGGCAGGACCGGCAACGCGCGCGCGTACTCCAGCATCTCGTTGAGCCCGGGAGCCCGGATGACGCCGGCCTGCCGGAGGATGTCGTCGTACACGGCGTCGTCGCCCGCCAGGGCCCCGGTGTGCGACCCGGCGGCCTTCGCGCCGGCGGCCGTCCGCCCCGCCTTGAGGACCACGACGGGCTTCTTCGGCACGGTCGCCCGCGCGGCCTCGACGAACGCACGCCCGTCCTTGAGGTCCTCCAGGTGCATCGCGATGCACTCGGTGTGCGGGTCCTCGCCGAACCAGGTCAGCAGGTCGTCCTCGTCCAGGTCCGACTTGTTGCCCAGGCCGACGATCGCCGACACACCCGTCTTCGTGGTCCGCGCGAAGCCCAGGATCGCCATGCCGATGCCGCCGGACTGCGAGGTCAGCGCCACCCCGCCCTTGACGTCGTACGGCGTGCAGAACGTGGCGCACAGGTCCTGCCACGTCGAGTAGTAGCCGTAGATGTTCGGCCCGAGCAGCCGGACGCCGTGCCGTTCGGCGATCGCGACGATCTCCTCCTGGAGCGCGTGCTCACCGGTCTCCGCGAACCCGGAGGGGATCAGCACGGCGTTCGGGATGCCCTTGCGCCCCACCTCCTCCAGCGCCGACGCCACGAACTTCGCGGGGATGGCGAAGACCGCCACATCCACCTCACCGGGTACGTCCGTGACACTCTTGTACGCCTTGCGGCCCAGAATGTCATCGGCCCGGGGGTTCACCGGATGGATGTCCCCGGCGAAGCCGCCGTCGACCAGGTTGCGCATCACCGAGTTGCCGATCTTGCCCTGCTCGTTGGACGCTCCGATGACGGCGACCGCCGACGGCTGCATCAGCCGGCGCATCGAGGTGAGGATCTCCGCGCGCGTGTACCGCCTTCGCTCCTTGCGCGCCTCGGAGGAGAGGATCACCCGGATGTCCGCCGCCAGGGCCCCCTCCGCGGTGGCGATGACCGGGTTGAGGTCCACCTCGGCGATGTCCGGGAAGTCGGCGACCAGTTGCCCGACCCGGCGGATCTGCTCGGCGACCGCCCACCGGTCCACGGCCGCCCCGCCGCGCACCCCGCGCAGGATCTCCGCGGAACGGATCGAGTCCAGCATGGACAGCGCCTCGTCGGCGGTCACGGGCGCCAGCCGGAACGTCACGTCCTTGAGGACCTCCACCAGGACCCCGCCCAGCCCGAAGGCGACCACCTTCCCGAACGTCGGGTCGGTGACCGCGCCGACGATGACCTCCTGCCCCGGCGGCAGCAGCTCCTGCACCTGCACGCCCTCGATCCGGGCGTCCGCGGCGTACGCGCGCGCGTTGCCGACGATGCGGTGGAACGCCGCCCGGACGTCCGCCGCCCCCTCGACCCCGACGACCACACCGCCGGCATCGGTCTTGTGCAGGATGTCCGGGGAGACGATCTTCATCACCACCGGCCCGCCGAAGCGCGCCGCGCACGCCACGGCCTCGTCGACGTCCCGCGCGAGTTCCTCGCCCGGTACGGCGATCCCGTAGGCGTCGGCGATCACCTTGCCCTCGGGCGCGGTCAGCGCGGTACGGCCCTCGGCCCGCACCGCGTCGAGCAGCTCCCGCACCCTGATGACGCGGTCCTCGGCCATCACGTCAGATCACCCCGTTCGACTTGAGCAGGCGCAGTTCCTCGTCACCGAGCCCGAGCTCGCCCACGTACACCTCTTCGTTGTGCTCGCCGAGCAGCGGTGAACTGGTCACCTCGACGGGGGAGTCGGACAGCTTCAGCGGACTGCCGACGGTGGTGAACTCGCCGCGCTCGGGATGCGGCACGGTGACGACCATCTCGTTGGCGACCAGCGACTGGTCCTCGATGATCTCCTTGGTGGACAGGATCGGCCCGCACGGGATGTTGTGGGCGTTCAGCCGCTCCAGCACCTCCCACTTGGGCAGCGTCGAGGACCATTCCTCGATCAGCTGGAACATCTTGCCCAGCTTGGGAAGCCGGGCCTCCGGCGTCGCCCACTCGGGGTCGTCGGCCAGCTCGGGCCGGCCGATGAGCTCGCTGACCGGCCGCCAGCCGACCGGCTGGACGATGACGTACACGTAGTCGTTCGGGCCGCCCGGCGCGCACTTGACCGCCCAGCCCGGCTGACCCCCGCCGGACGCGTTGCCGGACCGGGGAACCTCGTCGCCGAAGTCGTCGTTGGGATATTCGGGAAGCGGGCCGTGGGCGAGCCGCTGCTGATCGCGCAGCTTCACCCGGCAGAGGTTGAGCACAGCGTGCTGCATGGCCACGTTGACCCGCTGACCGCGCCCGGTGGTCTCGCGCTGGAAGAGCGCCGCGAGGATTCCCGCCACCGCGTGCACCCCCGTGCCCGAGTCACCGATCTGGGCCCCCGTCGCCAGCGGCGGTCCGTCCTCGAAACCGGTGGTCGACATCGACCCGCCCATGGCCTGCGCCACGACCTCGTACGCCTTGAAGGCGGTGTACGGGCCGTCGCCGAACCCCTTGATGGAGGCATAGACGATCCGGGGATTGATCTCCTGGATGCGGTCCCAGGTGAAGCCCATGCGGTCGACCGCGCCCGGCCCGAAGTTCTCGACCATGACGTCGGAGCGCCGGATCAGCTCGGTCAGGATCTCCTTGCCGCGCTCGGTCTTGGTGTTGAGGGTGATGCTCCGCTTGTTGCAGTTGAGCATCGTGAAGTAGAGGGAGTCGACGTCCGGGAGGTCGCGCAGCTGCTTGCGCGTGATGTCACCGGTCGGCGCCTCCAGCTTGACGACGTCCGCGCCGAGCCAGGCGAGCAACTGGGTCGCGGACGGCCCGGACTGCACGTGCGTCATGTCCAGGACGCGGATGCCTTCGAGGGCCTTGGACGGAGTACCCGTCGTGCCGGTCATGCGGGCCACCTCACTTGTACATGGTCTGGTTCATGGTTCCGGGGGCGTACGCGTCGGGATCGACCCAGACGTTGATCAGCGACGGCTTCCCGGACTCACGGGCGCGCCGCAGCGCGGGGCCGATGTCGGCGGGGTCGCGGACCTCCTCGCCGTAACCGCCCAGCATCTGCGCGAACTTGTCGTAGTGGACGTCGCCGAGGGTGTTGCCGACCCGCTCGCGCTCCAGGCCGTACTTCTGGGCCTGGCCGTAACGGATCTGGTTCATCGAGGAGTTGTTGCCGACGATGCCGACGAAGGGGAGGTCGTAGCGGACGAGCGTCTCGAAGTCCCAGCCGGTCAGGGAGAACGCGCCGTCGCCGAAGAGCGCGACGACCTCCTTGTCGGGACGTGCCTGCTTGGCCGCGAGCACGAACGGCACCCCGACGCCGAGCGTGCCGAGCGGACCGGGGTCCATCCAGTGCCCGGGCGACTTGGGCTGCACGACCTGGCCGGAGAAGGTGACGATGTCGCCGCCGTCGCCGATGTAGATGGAGTCCTCGGTGAGGAAGTCGTTGATCTCGCTGACCAGCCGGTACGGGTGGATGGGCGAGGCGTCGGACCTGAGGCTGGGCAGCCGCTTCTCCAGGGCGGTCTGCTCGGCCGCGCGCAGCTCGTCCAGCCACTCCTTGCGCCGGGACGCGCCCCCGTTGACGCGCCCGGAGGCGGCCTCCGTCACCGACTTCAGCACCAGGCCGGCGTCCCCGACGATGCCGAGGTCGATGTCGCGGTTCTTGCCGACGGTGCGGTAGTCGAGGTCGATCTGCACGACGGTCGCGTCCGGCGACAGCCGCTTGCCGTAGCCCATGCGGAAGTCGAAGGGCGTGCCGACGATCACGATGACGTCGGCGTTGGAGAAGGCGTACCGGCGGGACAGCTGGAAGTGGTGCGGGTCGCCGGGCGGCAGCGTGCCCCGGCCGGCGCCGTTCATGTAGGCGGGGATGTTGAGGGTCCGCACCAGTTCGACGGCCGCCTCGGTGCCCCGGGTCGTCCACACCTGGCTGCCGAGCAGGATGGCCGGCTTCTCGGCGTGGACCAGCAGGTCGGCGAGCCGCTCGACGGCCTCGGGGTCACCGGCGGAACGGGTGGAGGCACGGTAGGCGCCCGGCTGGGGCACCCGCGCCTTCGCCGTCGGCACCTTGGCGTCGAGGACGTCGCGGGGGATCTCCAGGAAGGAGGGCCCGGGGGCGCCGTGGTAGCACTCGCGGAACGCCATCGACACCATGTCCGCGGCACGGGCGGTGTCCGGCACGGACGCCGCGAACTTGGTGATCGGCGTCATCATGTCGACGTGCGGCAGGTCCTGCAGGGACCCCATCTTGTGCTGGGTGAGCGCGCCCTGACCGCCGATGAGCAGCATCGGTGACTCGGCGCGGAAGGCGTTGGCGACGCCGGTGACGGCGTCGGTGGTGCCGGGCCCGGCGGTGACGACCGCGCAGCCGGGCTTTCCGGTGATGCGGGCGTAGCCGTCGGCGGCGTGGGCGGCGACCTGCTCGTGACGGACGTCGACGACCTCGATGCCCTCGTCGACGCAGCCGTCGTAGATGTCGATGATGTGGCCGCCGCACAGGGTGTAGATGCGGTCGACGCCCTCGGCCTTCAGTGCCTTGGCTACGAGATGACCACCGGAGATGACGTCCTGGGTGTCGTCGGGCATGGCGAAGTCCTGTCCCTTCGTAGGGGGTGGGAGCGGCTCTCGCGGTACATTGCATACAGTCGACGAATACTGTATGAACCTTGTTATCCCGCATCCGGTGGGTGGTGTCCAGGGGGCGTGCGGCACTTTCGAGTCAGGAGCCGGAATGGACCTGTACGAACACCAGGCAAGGGAACTCTTCGCAGAACACGGCATCGTGGTGCCACGGGCGGAGGTCACGGACTCCTCCAAGGAGGCCCGCGAGATCGCCCGGCGGCTCGGCGGCCGCGTCGTCGTCAAGGCACAGGTGAAGACCGGGGGCCGGGGCAAGGCGGGCGGCGTGAAGCTCGCCGCGGACCCGGCCGCCGCGGAGCTCACCGCCCGTCAGATCCTCGGCATGGACATCAAGGGCCACACGGTCGGCACGGTCATGCTGGCCGAACCCGTCGACATCGAGGCCGAGTTCTACGTGTCCTACGTCCTCGACCGCGCGGCGGGCCGCTTCCTCGCGATCGCGTCCGCGGAGGGCGGCACGGAGATCGAGGAGGTCGCCGCCGGCCGGCCCGAGGCCGTCGCCCGCGTGCCCGTCGACCCCGCCGAGGGCGTCACCTCCGCGAAGGCCGGGGAGATCGCCGAGGCCGCCGGACTGCCGCCGCAGACCGTCGACGTCCTCGTCCGCCTCTGGGAGGTACTGGTCCGCGAGGACGCCCTCCTCGTCGAGGTCAACCCGCTCGTGCGCACCAGGCAGGGCCACATCCTCGCCCTCGACGGCAAGGTCACCCTCGACGACAACGCCCGCTTCCGGCAGGCTCGCTGGGGCGCCGACGGCGCCGGGCACGACGACGCCCTGGAGGCCGCCGCCGCAGCCAAGGGCCTCAACTACGTCAAGCTCGACGGGGAGGTCGGCGTCATCGGCAACGGCGCCGGCCTCGTCATGTCCACCCTCGACGTCGTCGCCGGCTGCGGCGCCCGGCCCGCCAACTTCCTCGACATCGGCGGCGGGGCCTCCGCCCAGGTCATGGCCGACGGCCTCTCCGTCATCCTGTCCGACCCGGCCGTGAAGTCGGTCCTCGTCAACGTCTTCGGCGGCATCACCGCCTGCGACGCGGTCGCCGACGGCATCGTCCGGGCCCTGGACACCGTCAGGTTGACCAAGCCGCTCGTCGTCCGCCTCGACGGCAACAACGCCGCCCGCGGCCGGGCCATCCTCGACGAGCACGCCCACCCGCTGGTCCAGCAGGCCACCACCATGGACGGCGCCGCCGAGCGCGCCGCCCGACTCGCCGCCGCCACCGCCTGAGGAGACATGACGCCATGGCCATCTACCTGACCAAAGAGAGCAGGGTCCTCGTCCAGGGCATGACCGGCGGCGAGGGCATGAAGCACACCCGGCGGATGCTCGCCGCCGGCACGAACGTCGTCGGCGGCGTCAACCCGCGCAAGGCCGGCCACACCGTCGACTTCGACGTCCCCCGGAGCCTGGACGGCCTGGGCGGTGCCCCCACGGCGATCCCTGTCTTCGGCAGCGTCGCCGACGGCATCCGCGCCACCGGCGCCGACGTCACCGTCGTCTTCGTACCGCCCGCCTTCGCCAAGGCGGCCGTCATCGAGGCCGCCGACGCCGGCATCCAGCTCGCCGTCGTCATCACCGAGGGCATCCCGGTGCACGACTCCGTCGCCTTCACCACCCACGCCAAGGCGCGCGGCACCCGAGTCGTCGGCCCCAACTGCCCCGGCCTCATCACCCCCGGCCAGTCCAACGCCGGCATCATCCCGCCCGACATCACCAGGCCCGGCCGCATCGGCCTGGTCTCCAAGTCCGGCACCCTCACCTACCAGCTCATGTACGAACTGCGGGACATCGGCTTCTCCACCTGCGTCGGCATCGGCGGCGACCCCGTCGTGGGCACCACCCACATCGACTGCCTCGCCGCGTTCCAGGAGGACCCCGACACCGAACTGATCGTGCTCATCGGGGAGATCGGCGGCGACGCCGAGGAACGCGCCGCCGCCTACATCCGCGACCACGTCACCAAGCCGGTCGTCGGCTACATCGCCGGTTTCACCGCGCCCGAGGGCAAGACCATGGGACACGCGGGCGCGATCGTCTCCGGCTCCTCCGGCACGGCCGCCGCGAAGAAGGAAGCGCTGGAGGCCGTGGGCGTACGGGTCGGCCGCACCCCCACCGAGACCGCCCGCCTGGTGCTGGACCGCCTCACCGTCGACGCGTGACGTCACTCATAGTCCGCGCGCGGTCACTTACCGGCGTGGCAACCCCTCGCTAGCGTCCTTCGCAGCCATCACCACCGCCCCCGACCGTGCACCGAGAGCGGAGACCCCTTGGCCACCACCCTCACCCTCAAATCCGGCACCTCCTGGGCCGACGCATGGCAGCGCTGCCTGGCCGTCGCCCCGGAGGCGTTCCGCGACGACCGCGTCCTCAACCTCTGGGACGGCACCTGGCAGGCGGACGGCCGCGCGCTGCCTGCCACCAGCCCCGTCGACGGCAGCCCCATCGCCGGACCGCCCCGTCTGGACCGGGCCACCGCCCGGCAGGCCGTGCGCGCCTCGCTCGACCAGCACCGCGCCTGGCGGCACGTCCCCCTGGACGAACGCCGGGCCCGCGTCGCGGCCACCCTCGACGCCCTCGCCCACCACCGCGACCTGCTCGCCCTCCTCCTCGTCTGGGAGATCGGCAAGCCCTGGCGGCTCGCGACGGCGGACGTCGACCGCGCCATCGACGGCGTGCGCTGGTACGTCGACGGCATCGAGCCGATGACCGCCGGCCGGTCCCCGCTCGACGGCCCCGTGTCCAACATCGCGAGCTGGAACTACCCGATGAGCGTGCTCGTTCACGCAGTGCTGGTACAGGCCCTGGCGGGCAACGCGGTCATCGCCAAGACCCCGACCGACGGCGGTGTCGCCTGCCTGACCCTGGCCTGCGCGCTCGCCGCCCGCGAGGGCGTCCCCGTCACCCTCGTCAGCGGCAGCGGAGGCGAGCTGTCCCAGGCGCTGGTGCGGGCGCCCGAGATCGGCTGCGTCTCCTTCGTCGGCGGCCGCGACACCGGCGCGGCGGTGGCCACGGCCGTCGCCGACCTCGGCAAGCGCCACATCCTCGAACAGGAAGGACTCAACACCTGGGGCATCTGGAACTACTCCGACTGGGACACGCTCGCGGCCGTCGTCCCCAAACTGTTCGACTACGGCAAACAGCGCTGCACCGCGTATCCGCGCTTCGTCGTCCAGCGCGCGCTGTTCGACGACTTCCTCGCCGCCTACCTGCCCGCGGTCCGCACCTTGCGGATCGGCCACCCCCTGGCGGTCGAGCGGCCGGACGACCCCTACCCGCGGCTGGACTTCGGCCCGGTGATCAACGCCGCCAAGGCCAAGGAGCTCCACGACCAGGTGGCGGAGGCGATCGACCGGGGCGCCGTCCCGCTGCACCGCGGACGGCTGTCCGACGCCCGCTTCCTGCCCGGCCAGGACACCTCGGCGTACGTCCAGCCCGTCACCCTGCTGAACCCGCCGCGGTCCTCGCCGCTGCACCACGCCGAACCGTTCGGCCCGGTCGACACGATCGTCCTGGTCGACACCGAGGCGGAGCTGCTGGCCGCCATGAACGCCTCCAACGGCGCCCTCGTCGCCACGCTCTCCACCGACGACCGGGCCACCTACGACCGGCTGGCCCCGCAGATCCGCGCGTTCAAGGTCGGCCACGGCACGCCCCGTTCACGCGGCGACCGGGACGAGCTGTTCGGCGGGTTCGGCGCGTCCTGGCGCGGCGCGTTCGTCGGCGGCGAGCTGCTGGTGCGCGCGGTCACCCAGGGCCCGGCGGGGGAGCGGCTGCCGGGGAACTTCCCGGAGTACCAACTGCTGCCCTGAGTACGGGCACCGGGACCGGCGGGGGAGCGGCTCCCGGGGGACTTTCCTGAGCGTCAGCTCCTCCCCTGAGCACGGGCGCCCGGACCGACCGGGGCATCGGCGGGCCGGAGAACCGGTCAGCCGATGCCCTGCCGGTCCGGGCGCAGCGCGAAGGCGCGGTCGGTGGCGTTCGGGGCCGTCTCCTCGACCGCCTGCCGCAGCAGTTCGCGGTGCCGCAGCAGCGGCTCCCGCCGCTCCGGGGGAGCGAGCAGCAGCAGATCGTCCAGCCCGGCCAGCAGGCGCCGGGACACCTGCGGACTCCCGGCACCGCACCCCCGTACCTCGGTGAACCCGAGATCCACCAGTTCGGTCCACCCGGGCACGGGCAGCACCAGACGCACGGCCCCGTCCCGGTCCCGGTGGACGGCCGGGTCCAGCGGCCGCCGGGACAGCGCCGCGAGGAACTGCACGATCCGGTCGAGGGCCTGCACGGCCGTCGTCGGATCGTTGACCGCCGGGGACAGGGCGCGCAGCGCGATGTCGCACAACTGCCGCAGCCCGAACCCGAGATCCTGGTAGAACGTCCGCTCCACACCGACGGACGTGGTGCGGCGCAGCGCGCCCATCGGCGGGGCCGCCCCGCCGTGCACGGCCAGCAGCGGCGTGCCCGGCAGCACGAAGTCCCCGATCAGCGGGACGAGCCGCAGCACGACCCCGTGCCGGCGGGCCACCCGCACCAGCCGCGCGATGTGCACGTCCCGCAGCACACCCGCCCGCCCGTCGTACGGCACCCACGCCGTCGGCTCGCCGAGGCCGTCCGCGTCCGGACCGCTCGCGGACGGCGGCATCGCCGCCACCGTCCGGAAGGACTCCGTGGCGATCCGCGCGATCACATGGCTGATCCGCATGAGCCGCAGCGTGCCGTTCACATACAGCACGAACAGCAGCAGGCTCAGCGCCACCATGCACAGCGTGAGGGCCGACTGCACGAGCGGCAGCGTCGTCGCCTTGCGCGGGTCGTCGGTGGTGTCGAACGAGGTCAGCACCAACAGGCTCAGCACGAAGGTGGCCAGGAAGACGGCGAAGGTCGCCTTGGTGATCCGGCTGCGCACGAACAGCCGTACCACCCGCGGGGTGAACTGCCCGCTCGTCATCTGTACGGCCACCAGCGAGATGCTGAAGACCACCCCGATGAAGGTCATCATGGCCGACGCGACGACGTTCACGACGGTCTTGGCGTCCTCCGCGAACCGCAGCAGATCCGCGAGTGACTCGTAGTCGCCGTTCTCGCGCAGCGCGTCCACGATCGCCGTGTCGAGCGCCTGCGCGGCCAGCCAGACGGCTAAGACACTCACCATCGCGGCCGTCGGCGCGAACCAGAAGGTGTCCCGGAGATGCTCCCGGAAGGGCGACAGCGCCCGCGGACGCCGCCGGCCCGCGGCCGGCCCCTGCGTAACCAACCAGTCACTCATGGTGCGACCCTAGGCGCGCCGCGCCGCGAGGTCCTGGACCCCCGCCCGGTGGAAGGAAACGCAGGTGAAAGGCACTCCGAAAGCTTGGTATTGTTGTCCATGTCGCCGACGGGACACCCCGGCACGGCGACGCACACCTGGTCCGGGTGGCGGAATGGCAGACGCGCTAGCTTGAGGTGCTAGTGCCCTTTATCGGGCGTGGGGGTTCAAGTCCCCCCTCGGACACACAGCGGAACGGATTACCGGTCGAGTCGCATGACTCACCGGTAATTCGTCGTTTCGGAGGCTTCCCCCGTCAGGATGGCCTCTCACGCCAGAGCCTGCCCGAGCAGCTCGACGCGATGCGAAGTCGTCGAGGCGGTCACACCGAGGATGCCGAAGATGAGATCACGGCCCATCGTCGCGCCCACCAGTGTATTGACCGGGCCGAACGAAGCCGCCATGGGCGTGACAGCGGCTCCGGCCGCGGCCTTCGCCTCTTTGTGTGCCGCGATGAAGGCAGGGACATCGGCGGGACGGATCAGCGGGCCACTCGACCCGACCCGGAGGCCGCAGCCTCCTGTGATCATCGACGTTTGACGCTCCAGACAGGCCTCAGCGCACACTTCCGGCAGCGATGCGGGATGGTCGGCCGCGACGACGAGGAATCCGCCTTCTCGCAGATACGGCACCAGGGCCTCGGATGTCGTGATGGTCTCCATGGCAGTGGTCGGCTCCGCCTCAGGCAGGCGCTCACGCACCCACTCGCGGGCCACGTCGACCTTGGGCCGTCCGACGTCGCAGCGGCGGTAGAGGTATTGGCGGTTCAGGTTCTTCAGCGCGACCCGATCACCGTCCACGAGCGTGAGTCCACCGACTCCCGCGCCCACGAGTTCCGCCAGCACCGCGCCGCCGATGCCGCCGACGCCGAGGACGGTCACGTGTGCCTCGCGCAGGCGATCCTGTGCCGCACCAGCGTCCAGTCCCAGGGCCGCGAAGTACTCGACCTGGTTCCTCCAGGCCGACGAGTGCCACGAACGGTCGAACGGAGCGACCACCAGGCGACGCCGGATCAACGTACGCACGATGGCGTCCACGTGGGTACCGCTCGGAGCCGGAAGGCCTGCCGGTTCGGCGGAGACCGCTTCGAGCCATTCGAACATCGATTCAGGGCAGCGTCGGACCAGCAACACCTCATCGGAAAACACCCGCAGCTCGTCGCCGTCCCGGTACCAGGTCGCCGCGGGCGAGAGCACGTAGCGATCGATTCCGTCAGCCATCCGTGGCCTTTCTTCGTAGCGCGATCACCGTCTGCCGAGGATCACGAGGAATCGGCGTTCCAGCTGAACCGAGGGAAGCGCACGGCGCCCATGGGCGGCCAGGGGTGGCCTTCCAACGCCTTACGCTGCAGCCAGTGGCCTCGGAGGCGCAGAAGCGGCAGGACCGTACACTGCTCCCGGACCGCCCGCCGGAGTTCGTCGTGCGCCGCATCGTCGTCCGGCACTTCGGACAGCCGATGCAGCAGTGGCCCGAGGGTGGGGTCACGGCGTGCAGGGTCGAGCAGGTCCAGATCGCAGATCGGATCTTCGAACAGCGGGCCCCGCAAGGCGAGGAGCAAGTCGACCGACTGCGCCGAACCCGAGACGAAGTCGGCGCGTGCCAGCTCGACATCGAGACCGAGGTTCTCGGTCAGCTGGTCCGCCACCTCTTCGGCCACGTCCCGGTTCGGGTAGTAGTCCCAGTAGCCCAGACGCAGCCGTACGCCCGAGCCGGCTGTGCTCGGGGGTGCCTCCACGTGGTGATCGGGCGCCGCCGACTCCACACCGTTCCAGCACCGTGCCACAAGACGGTCGTAGCGCATCGCGCCGAGGAGCCGGCGGCGGAACTCCGCGTCGCCCACGATCGACGGACTGTCCGGGTTGATCTCCAGACGCATCTCGATCGAGGTCGGCGCCGTGTGGAACTCCTGACTGTCCGCGAAGACCGGGACACGGTCCAGCGGAAACGCCGTCGCGCACGTCACGTCCACCTCGCCCTGCCGGAACCTCTCCGGGGCGCCGTGTGGATCACGGCGGACGAGCACCCGCACCGGCGGAGTCCCGGTCTTGACGGGTTCGAGCCAGTACTCGTCGTCACCGGTGAGCACGGCACGCTGGTACATACCGGAGGACAGCTGGCCGCACGACGAGATCGGGGCGAGATCGACGCTCCGCAGCAGGCTCGGCAGGTGCGGCGCCTGGCGGCGGAGCTCGATGACGAGCGCGTCCTTCGATGTGCGGACCGCGCGGATGTCGCGCAGGAACCGCTGGAGCGAAGGAACCGCGAGCGCGATTCGGATCGCCCTGGCGTGATCGCGCGCACACACCGGACTTCCGTCGGAGAAGGACGCGCCCTTCTGGACGCGGTAGTGCTGACTCAGCCCGTCGTCCTCGACCCACATGAGGTCGAGGCGGCTGCGTTGGCTCGCCGCGGCGAACCAACGGCTCAGGTAGTCACCTCCTGTGGGCCCGTGCCATCGGATCGGATCGTCGTCCACCTCGACCGTGACGGCGCGCGTCACGGTCACGTGGCCACGAGGGAGGTGTCGACCGCAGAGGAAGCCCGGCCAGGGGCGTCCGGTGAGGCGTCGATCCGCGCGCACAAACCCGCCACCGCGGTCGCGACCTCCTGCGGCCGGCCAGGAGAGACGCTCGCGAGCAGAGCTTCGCGTTCTTCCGGGCCACGCGGCATGAGAGTCCTGAACACCTTGGCCTGCGCCGGTGTCAGACGGAGAGTCGCCACCTCCGCCTCACTCGCGCGGTACACGACCACGACCGTCGGACGGCTCAGCTCAGGGCTCCATGTGATCTCGCGCGGATCGGAGATCATCGTGACGACGTCGACATCGAAGTCCGAGATCAGGAAATGCGGCTTCTCCTCCACGGTGGCGGGCCGCCTGTACACGTTGACGAGCTCTTCCTCGACCTCGTCCCCCCGGAACTCCGCAAGCATGGAGTCGTAGGCGAACAACGCCTTGGCGGCTTGCGCATGCACGCCGTCCATGTGCGACAGAATGCCGGCGAGCGCCTCGTCGATGGGCATCGCAGCCCGTGCGCGCAGCGCATCGATGAGTTCGACATACGTGTGCCCAGCACCCTGCTTGAGGAACCGCAGCAGGTGGTAATAGCGGCGCGTGAAGTACCGGGAAAGGCGCAACACGTCCTGATAGTAGCCGAAGTCCTGATTTCCCTTACGAATGAAGTTGAATCCGGTGAAGGTGGCCAGATTGTCCTTGATGAGCGCGCGAACGTCGGACGGCAGGAAGGTGCCCATGACGTCGAGGCCGGTGTCGAGGGGTTCCAGCTCAGCCCGGTACTCATCGGTGATCTCGGCGCCGGGAAGCGGTTGGAGCACGCTGAGGTCACTGTTGACGGCACCGTAGGCGATGGCGTCGAAGACGACCTCCAGTGCTTTCTCGAGGTCGTCGGCGCTCTCGTCCGGGTACCCCACGATGGTGTTCGTCTCGAACTGGATGCCGACTTCTTGGGCGGACCGGAAGAACTCGTAGGTCCGCTTCGTCGAGGGCATCTTCAGCATGGCTTTGAGGATCTTCTCCGACCCCGCGTCCGTGCCACAGAAGATGTTGAAGCATCCCGCGTCGGCCATGCGGCGCAGAAGCGACGGGTTGACATTGTCCGGTCGGACCGCGCAGCCCCACTCGAACGTGTCGTTGTGCTCGGCGAAGTAGGAGACGAACTCGTCAAGGTATGTGCGCTTGTTGGCGAAGTTGTCGTGCAGGAAGTTGAACTGGGTCACGCCGTACGCGCGGTGCAGGAAGCGAAGCTCGTCGAGGATGACCGCGGGGTCCTTGATCCTGAAGTCGCGGTCCCAGAACGTCGATGTCATGCAGAACTTGCATGAGTATGTGCACCCCGAGCCGATGTGCACATCGAAGATGTGAGGGGTCGACAGCCGGATGTAATCGCCCATCGGGACGGCGTCGTACGCGGGCATCGGCACGAGGTTCAGGTTCGTGGTCGGCTGAGGTCCGCTGGACACGGCCTGGCCGTTCTCGCACGACCAGAACCCGCGTACACCGGCGGGATCGGTCCCGTCCGCGATGGCATCCGCGAGGGCCGTGATCGCGAGCTCTCCCTCCCCGCGGCACACGAAGTCGACGCAGTCGGCGAAACGCGGGAGGGCGTCGGGAAAGACACCGAACGTACCGGGTCCGCCGAGAACCACCGTGACATCGGGCCGGCGTCGCTTGACCTCACGCCCGATGAGAAGGCATGCCGGAAGGGTGTCCGCGAGACAGGTGAGACCGAGGATGTCGGGATCGTCGGCGAGGAAGCGGGCGCAGGTCTGGTCGAGCCAATCGGCGTCACTCGGTTCGAAGGCACCGATCCGGTGCTCGTACTCCAAGTCGACGACGACAGTGGGATGGTTGTGCGCCTTCAGAGGTGAGGCGATGCAGAGCAGTCCGAGAGGAACGAAGAAAGGGGAATTGACATCGGAATTGATCAGGGGCCGGCCGAGCGTCACACGAGCATGCCGCGTGGACGATCGAACCGACACCTGGCCCTCTCCGGCGAACGAGAGGGCCAGTCGCTTACGAGTCGGCATCAGACGCGATCAGCAGCGCCGCGCCACGATGGCACCCAAAGTAGCCGATGACAGGGAGATCAACTCGACGTCGTCCTCGAGGTCGAGACCTTCCTCGTCGGTGAAGAGCACGAGGTCCGGTTCCGTCTCGTCCGTCAGGGTCGCCGAACGTTCCTGCACTGCCTGCGCCATTTTTACCCCTCTTTACCTCGACTGGTTCCAACATCCTTATCTCATACAGTCTTTGGCGTCGCGTCAATGGCCAGTGCACACGTTTCCCTTTTGCCACACCTGGTCCTGGGCCCATCAGCCCACTGGCCTGCGGCAACGTGATCGCCCTGCCCGCAAACCGGAGAGAATCCGTACATCTAGGCTTAGATTGCGAGTAATGCGCGGGATTCGAGCTGTGCCGAGCGATGGACGCCAAGGCATTCCCGCCCCTTGTAGGGCTTGATCGAATCTGGGTAGGCTGCTGCCGGTCCGAAACAGTGCCAAGCGGAGAGGTCACCGTTTGATGCTGCTGACCCTCAGCGGACCAGTGCCGGACATGGATGATTTCGAGCCATGTGGCGTGAGGGGTCAAAGATCGGCATCCGGCGATCACCTCATACGGCGGGATCGTCTTCGACGAGCGCGGGATCGCTTTTCAATGTCTTCCGTTATGCGACATTCGGGACGGAGCTAGGATTGTGACGTCTTCGCAGGCCAACGTTCCTGAAAGGGAATCCGCAGCGGTCCCGTTCTTCCCGATTCCCAGGGCGTCCGGTTGTCCGCTGGATCCGGCGCCCGAGCTGGCCGAGCTGCAGGAGCAGGCACCGCTGGTCCGAGTCCGCCTCTGGGACGGCAGCACTCCGTGGCTGGTGACGAGACATGCGGAGCAATGCGCGCTGCTGTCCGACCGACGAGTCAGCGCGGACTGGATGCGACCGGGCTACCCGTTCCACAACCAGTTCACGCAGGAACACCATGAAGAAGGCCAGTTCCTGACCGCCATGGAAGGCCCCGAGCACCTCCGGCTGCGCCGGATGATCGCCCGGCCGTTCACCCCCCGTAAGGTCGAGCAACTGCGGCCCACGGTGCGGCAAGTCGTCGACGACCACATCGACGCTCTGCTGGCCGGCCCGAATCCGACGGACTTCGTGGCGGATTTCGCGCTGCCGATCCCGTCCATCACCATCTGCCACGTGCTCGGCGTCCCGTACGACGACCACGACTTCTTCCAGCACGCCATCAGGACGATGACCGGCAGCGATGTCCCGGACGACCTCGTGGACAAGTCGCAGCGCGAGTTGTACCACTACCTGGCCAAGCTGATCGGCCGCAAGCTCGCCGCCCCTGAGGACGACTTGCTGTCCCAGCTGGCCACCGAACGGCTGGCCACCGGTCAGCTGAACCGACATCAGCTGGTGATGCTGGTCCTGTTCCTTCTGATCTCGGGGCACGAGACCACCGCCAGCATGATCGCGCTGGGCACGCTGGCCCTGCTGCAGCACCCCGACCAGATAGCGGTCCTGAAGGACTCCGACGGTCCTCAGGTCGCCGCAGCCGTGGACGAGCTGCTGCGGTACCTGACCACCGTCCAGCCCGGCCGCCGCCGAGTGGCTGTGGCGGACATCGAGATCGGCGGGCAGGTCATCCGCGCCGGCGAGGGTCTGATCCTCCCGGAGGAGATCGGCAACCGCGATGAACGAGTGTTCCCCCGTCCCGGGGAGCTGGACCTGCGCCGCGACGCCAGCCAGCAGCTCGCTTTCGGCTTCGGTGTGCACAAGTGCACCGGCCAACCGCTGGCCCGCCTGGAGCTCCAGGTCGTGTTCGCCGCTCTGTTTCGGCGTATCCCGACACTGACCTTGGCCGTCGACCTCGCCGACCTCCCGTTCATGGACGACGGGCTCGGGTACGGCGTCAAGAAGATGCCCGTGAGCTGGTGAGTGGATGAGGGGCGAGCCGGTGGCAGAAACCGGAGCGAAGTTGTCACGGACCGGGCACGGTCAAGACCGCAGCCGAGTCCGCCGGCGGCGGAGGGTCTGCAGCCGATGAGCGCCACCCATTCCCGCATGCGACTCCTCCACCGAGGACGGCCGCGGCGCCGACGATGGTTCCCGGCGGGTCCCGAAGCCCTGCACGCGGCAGTGGCCGTGGGTTCCGGTCCGCAGCGGAGACCCGACACCAATGATCACCGGATTCGTCAGGGGGAGCCCGCAGCATGACGACCACGGAGGCCCCCGGCGGGTCGGCCGCAGTCGACGACGCGACGCGAAGCGTCGCGCGTCCCTTCTATGTGTACGCCGTACTCGCCAACTCGTTGTTCCAGCGTGGCGTGTTCGTTCTCTACCTGCAGCAGCGCGGGTTCTCCGCCGGGCAGATCGCCGTCCTGCAGACGCTGATCTACCTGGTCAGCGGATTCGCGGAGATGCCCACAGGAGTCATCGCCGACCGCATCGGCAGGCGTGCCAGCATTGTGATCGGCCAGGTGCTGATAGCCGGATGCCTGCTCGGTCAGGTGACGTCGTCCAACTACTGGTTGTTCGTGGCGTTGTTCGTGGGTCACGGCGTGGGCATGGCGTGTGTATCGGGGTCGGACAGCGCACTGCTGTACGACCTGCTGGTGCGTCGTGGCGCAACGACCGGCTACGTCAAGATCAAGTCCCGTTTCACCATGCTGGGGACGGTCACCTCGGGAATCGCCATCGTCCTCGGTGGCCAGATGCAGGCGTTCTCCTGGGTGATCGTCTACGTGGGTTCGGCCGCGTGCCTCATCCTGGCAGTGGTGGTGTTGATATCACGGGTCCCCGAGATCCGCGGCGTGGACGCGGTGGACGAGCAGGACGGAACCGAGAAGGCGCACCGCGACGCCACACCATGGCGGGCGCTGCTGAGGGTGGCGACACCGGCGCTCGTGACGCTGGCCGTCGTGTCCGGGTTGATGCACGCGACGTTGACGCCGTACATCATCTTCACGCAGAAGACCCTCTCCGATCAGGGGGCGGACACCGCGTTGGTCAGTGTGGTCATATCGGCGGGGTTCTTCGCCGGTGGACTTGTTCCGTTGCTGTCGGACCGCGTGAACCGGCGCTTCGGGTACCGGGCCGTCGTCCCGGTGTCCCTCCTGGCGCTCGCCCTGGCACTCGGACTGAGCGGTCTCGGCCTCGTCTGGGTCACCATCGCCTCGTTCCTCATCCTCGTCGGGATTCCCGAGATCACCGCGGTACTCGTGGACAACGTGCTCAACGAGGCGGTGCCGTCGCGCCACCGGGCGAGTCTGCTGTCGATGATCGCGTTCGTGGAGTCGGTCCTCATCGGTACCGGCTATCTCGTCCTCGGCATCCTCATGGACGGGCTGGGCTCCAGCGTCGGCATGGCCACCTACGCGGTGGTTCCCCTCCTGGCGTGTGCCCTGTGGCTGCCGGTGCTCCTCCGTGGCGCGCGGGTGACCACGGAGACCGCGAAGCCAACCGACGCGCAGGCATCCTGAGCCAGGCCAACGATAAGGAGCCGCAGTGGAATTGATGCAGATCGGCCAGAAGCGGCCGGCGCTGGATCCGAACCCGCCGGTCGTGCACGAGGACGTCCTTTCGGTCGCGCTGGTCTGCATGCCCTGGGCCGTGGTGGACATGCCTTCCCTGGCGCTGAGCACGATCGCTCCGTTGTTCGAGCAGCGCGGGGAAGTGGAGAAGCTCGACGTCGTCTACGGGAACATACGGTGGCTCGACTTCCTGATCCGGGAAGTGGGCCTCGAGCGTGACCACTACGAACTGATCGTCGACGCCGAGGTGTTCGGGGTCGGGGAATGGGTCTTCTCCAGTTGTTTCCGCCCCGGGATCGACCCACGCCACACAAGTTTCCACGACCTCGTAAAGGACAGCGAGCACGCCGATGCCTATGAGGCGATGTTCCGCGCGGCGCCCGCCTTCATCGACGAGCTCGCCCGGGATCTCGTATCGTCGGGCGCCGATGTCCTCGGGCTGACGACGACGTTCGACCAGAACATCGCCTCGTTCGCGCTCGCGCACCGCGTGAAGGAACTGTCACCGAGTGTCGTCACGCTGCTCGGCGGGGCGAATTGCGACGGCGTCCAAGGTACGGCAGTGCACCGCGCCCGAAAGGAATTCGACTACGTGATCCGGGGTGAGGCGGAGCGCTCCATCGCACCCCTCATCGCCCACATCGCCGGATACCGTAGCGGTGCCGTCGACCAGCATGACAAAAGGCTGCGTTCCGTGCCCGGTCTGTGCTGGCGATCCGACTCCGACGGAACGTCGGTGAGCAACCCGATCGGACCGACGCCCGTCTCCATGAACATAGTGCCGGAACCCGTCTACGATCACTATTTCCGTGATCTGCGGAAATCCCCGGTCGGTCACAACATCGACGTCAAGATCCCGCTGGAGGCCAGCCGCGGATGCTGGTGGGGCGCGAAGCACCATTGCACGTTCTGCGGCTTGAACGGATCGGCCATGGCTCATCGTGCGAAGCCCGCTGAGCGCGTGCAGGCGGAGGCCAGCCGGGCCGTACGCCGGCACAACGTGCTCGACCTGGTGTTTTCCGACAACATCCTGGCCCCCGAGCATGTCGTTCGACTGACCACGGATCTGGCGCTGCCTGCCGAATGGGACGTCCGGCTGTTCGCCGAGGTGAAGTCGAACCTCAACTTCGGTCAACTCGAGTCCCTTGCCCGAGCCGGTTTCACGCAACTGCAGCCGGGCGTCGAGAGCCTCTGCACACCGATCCTGCGCATCATGCGCAAGGGGGTGACCGGATGGCAGAACGTGCGATTCCTGCGGGACTGTGCCACCTGCAGGATCTATCCGTCGTGGAACATCCTCGTGGCGTTCCCGGGGGAGGACGATCGCGACTACACGGCGTTGATCGACTCGCTCCCGTCCCTCCACCATCTGACGCCGCCCGCCGGGGTGTTCCCGATCAAACTGGAACGCTTCAGCCCCTACTTCGACGATCCAGAACTCGGTCTCAAGGCTCTCGGCCCCTCCCGCAACCTGATGGGCGCCTACGAGGGGGTGGTGGACGCCCTCGATGACTTCGTGTACGTCTTCGAGTCCGAGCCGGCCGGTATATCGCCAGAGGTATACGAGAAGTTGCGCGAAGCGGTCGCGAGCTGGAGGACACACGCACCGACTTCGCGGCTGGTCGCCCTGCCTGCGCCGGACGGCTCGCTCACCATCGTCGACGACCGTTCCACATGGCCCTCCCGGGAACTGGTGCTGAAACCGGGTCTCGAGGCCGAGGCCTACCGGGCACTGGCCAAGGGCAAAACGCTCCCTGCGCTCATCTCCACATTGCGCTCGTGCGGGATCGCAGTGCGGGAAGAAGAGGTAGAAGAGCTCCTCGCGCACTGGACAGAGCTCGGAACAGTTTTCCATGAGGATGCCACCTATTTGGCGCTGGCGACGGGATTGCGCTGGTGACGACACAGACAGCAGGACGACGGTCGAACAGACGACGGCTCTTCGCGCCGGTGAGTCTCCACTCGGTGCAGAGCAGACAGGACCTCGTCACCCTGACCCGGTCGGGATACGCCGGGGTTCGACTAGCCGGTCATTTCACCATGCCGGACATGGGCGATCGCGACCTTGTCTCCTTGATCGCGTTGCTCCGGGACGCGCGCGGCGTCGGCCTCAGGGTTTCCTGGAGCGGCGACTGCGGTGCCCTCGAGGTCGGGCGCCTTCGCCACCTCGACCCGCCACGCCAGTCGGACGGCACCTTCGCATGGCCGACGCCGCAGTGGGACTCACTCGTCGTTCGGCGCGGTCCGACGTTCCTGGCCGTTGAGGACGCGCGCCACGGGGAGCGCCGCCGTATCGATGTCGACCGCTCGGAGCCGGCGGCAGCCGTCATCGACGCAAGCCGTTGGGCGCACAGGATCACGTCCGAGGAAGCCGCCAGTCTGGACGCTCTTGATCTGCACGGCCTCGTCTTCCGTTCCGGCGACCACTGTGTGGGGATTGCCGTGAGGCAAGGAGTCTGGTGTGTCTGACGGCAGCATTCTCTTCCGCAGGACACTCGACGAGCGGACCATTGCACGAGGGCCGGCGGACCCGGCCGCCGCCATCGTTCCCACGCGCATGGGAACCGCAGGAGTGGGACTGGTTGTCAACGACCACCGTGAAGCCACCCGCATTCTGTCGGACGTCGAAACCTACGGAAGTGCGGGCGAGCTCATGGCCAGCGTTTTCGACGAGCCGGTCGAGCCGCACCCGGATACGTCGTCCGACATGGTCTTCGCGGTCAATCAGACCGACGGGGAGGAGCATCGTCAGGTACGGCGCGCACTTCGGCGGGTCATCGATGCGCGCGTGCGCGACGTCTCGGAGCAGTTGATCCAGGACGTCCAGCACTCGGTCGAGAGTGCTCTCACCCTGGGCAGGCTCGACGCGGTCGCGTCGATCGGCGTGCCCATCGCCGACAGTGTCATGTCGCGATTGCTCGGACTGGACGCAAACCTGGTCTCGGCTCTGAGAACCGCGGTGTATCAGGGATATCCGGTGCGCGAACTCGACGCCACGCTCGTCGACTGGGTGCGTGACCGGCGCGCCCGGCCCGCCGACGACCTCGTGTCGGACCTGATGGCGGAACTGCCCTCTCTCGACGACCGACAGGTCGCGGCGAACACTCGGCTGCTCGCGCTGTCGGGTGTCGAGGTGCTGGCGGCACTGATCACGAATGGCATCCTGTGCTTGGCGCAGGATGCGAAGACTCAGAGTCTTGTACGCGACGACGAGGGATTGCTGCCCGGACTCGTCCACGAGGTCCAGCGGTACGCGAGCCCGATCGCGCGAGGGATCTACCGGATGACCAAGAAGCCATCGGTGATAGGTCGTTACGCGGTTCCAGCGGGTACGTTGCTGGTCATCGGGGTGGATGTGTGCAACAGGGACACGTCGGCATTTCCCGATGCCCACACCTTCGACCCCACGCGCGGGCGGGACTTCGAGCATCTGACGTTCGGTCGCGGGAGGCATTCCTGCCTGGGTATCCCGGTCACCCGTCTGATCGCGGCGCAGGCCCTGCGCGTGTTCCTCTCTGGAACAACGAGTTTCGGTCTGACGGTGGAACCGTCGGAGTTGCGATTCCACGAGACCTCGGTCATGAACGGTCTCGTCGAACTTCCGATCTGGGTCGAGTGCGCGAACTAGCACTCCGCGGCGCCTGCTGTCCGGCTGCTGTGACGAAGGGCCTCAACCATTCACGGTCGAGGCCCTTGTCCCTGATATCTCGCCGAGGGTGACCCGAAGAGCTACTTCTCCAACTCTTCGTCCCGCAGCATGTCGCCCCGCAGGGCCTTGTCCGTGGCCCGTCCTATGACGGCGGTCGATCCGGCGTCCACGGCACCCCCGACGATGCCGCCCAGGATGGGGACGCCCTTGGCGAGGGTGATCGCGGCGCGCTTCGTTCCGTACTTCGCGACCAGGTGAGTGCCGGCCTTCTTGTTGATCGCCCGGATCATGGTGATCGGGATCTTCTTGATCATCTGCTCGCCGAGTTTCTGGCCGACCTTCACGCCGAAGGCCGCGAGGACGCTCTGGGTGCTCATGCCGATCGCGAGCATCATCGCGACGGTCCGGGCGTGCGGATCGCGGATGTCCCACCCCCGGAGGTGTGCGATGGCGCCGGCCATCCGCATGTTGACGGTGATGGCCGCGGCCACGTTGGCGGGGAGTGTCACACCCGCGGTGATCAGCCCGCCGAGACCGGTGACGAACCCCTGAGTGCCGGCCGCGGCCACGGACTCCTTGATGAGCCGGGCGACGACCGCGTCGATGTCGTCCTTCCTGTCCTCCGGAGACCGGCGCTCTTCGTCGTCCGGCGCCCGGTAGGCGGCCCCCTGCCGTCGCGACAGACGGTCCTCGGCCCAGGCAACCGACCCGGTGATCGGGCCGATGCCCTTCACCATCACCTTCTCCGCGAGATCGGCGACCCATCGCCCGGTCTTCTCGACGGCCCCTTCGTCGGGAGCCTTCTCGTCGGCCCCCTCGCCAGGAGTCTTCTCGTCGGCCATCACGCACCACCCCTCCTGCGGACGCTCCGGGTCGGAGCCCCGCACTGCTGCGAGCAGGGGGGAAAGAGTCCGGTCAGACGTCCCGCAAGCGTGCGCGCCGTCTGAAGTCGTGCCCCCTCGCTCCCACCCGCCCACCCCTTCGCGTCACGACCCCCTCGCCGTGCCGCCCGTCACAACTAAGCCGAAGCGGCTACACACTTCCACACGATGAAAGCATCGTCAAACGGCCAGAGTTGGCTCAAATATGCCTTCCGATGGTGGCCGGGTCCGACGACTGGCCCGCGCCACAACCGGCCTCCACGAGGAATGGACTGGGTTGCCCGGTCCATGAGACGTACAAGCCGTCCCGGGCCCGCGTGCAGGCGACGAACAGCAGGCAGCGTTCCGCCGCGAGGTCGGCCTCGTGCTGGAGGCGGTCGACGTCTTCCGGCGTGACCGCGGAAGGGTTGGGCAGAGCCGCGTCGTTCACCCCGACGACGGCGGCATAACGGTACTCGAGCCCCTTGAAGGTGTGCATGGTGCCCACGTTGACAGCGTCGTCGGTGCGGGCCGCACCGGCTCGGACACGGCTGGCGGGGATTCCGGCCTTCAGCAGCGCTTCCTTGACCTTCTCGCAGGTCTTGTTGAAGCGCGCGCAGACCCCGATCTCGCCGTACGCGGCACCACCGTCCACCCACTCCCGCACTTGCTCGACGAGCGCGTCGAGTTCGGCATCCTCCGTCTCCGCCTCGTGCACGTACGGCCCGGAGCCGTGCAGGACCGAGCTGTACCCCACCAAGGTGTCGTGCCGCCCGCTGTCGGCCAGTTCGTCGAAGGGCCGGCCCAGAAGGAGACCTGTCGCCCAGCTGAGGATCTCCTGGGTGGATCGGTAGTTCTTGCGCAGCTTCGTCGAACGGCCCGCGACGGTGATGCCGAGGGCCTTCAGCGACACCCGGCTGTCGTAGATCCGCTGGTGCGGGTCACCGGCGACGAACAGATCGTCCGGTCGTGTGGGGGCGGCCGCCCGCAGCATCCGCCACTGGACCGGGTGCAGGTCCTGGGCCTCGTCGACGACGATGTGCCGGTAGGACGGCCCTTGCACGGCCAGCAGGTCGGTGGCCTCCGCGCAGGTTCCGAGATAGGTGCGCAGTCCGTCCTCGTCCAGCCTCCGGGTGAACTCCTCCACGGTCCGCCACACCAGTGGTCGCGCCCCGGCGGACAGCGCGCTGCCGCGGCCCCGCCGTTCGCAGCTCTCGTACGCGTCCTGCGTACGGATGTCCTGGGCCAGGACGACGTGCTTGTACTCCTGGGCGAGGAACTGCGGGGTTCCGGAGAAGCCCGTGGCCGCCGCGGCCTGTTCCCACCGGGCGGTCTCCTCGTATCCGTTGAGCGGGCGGCGAGACGTGTTGACCACCCGTCCGGCGAAGGCGTCGACCGTCAGGACGTCGACCCGGTCGCGCAGATCCGGGTCGTCGACGAGCAGGCCGAGCCCTTCGGTGAGGGCGTCTACGAGCGCGTTGGTGAACGTGGTCAGGAGAATCCGGTCGCCGTCGCGCAGGTGCCGCAGCAGATGCCGCACACGGTGGAGGGCGACGACGGACTTGCCGGTGCCCGGACCACCGGTCACCTGGGCGGGACCGGAGTACGACGGGCGGTAGGCCACCTTGTGCTGGGTCGGGTGCAGGAAGACGCGCCAGGCGGTGAAGGGCTTCTCCAGGATGTCGCGCATCTCGTCGGAGTCCGAGACGACCGCGATGCGGGCGCGGCTGCGGTGGATCGCGGTCTCGTAGTCCGACGTGTCGACTGGAGCCGCCGGTCCGTGGGCGAGCGCGACGGACACCACGTCGCGCCAGACCTCCTCCACGGTGAAGCCAGCCGCGAGGTACTCCAGCACCTCCCGCTGGTCCTGGGGGAAGTACGGCGCGAAGACCTCCAGCTGCTCCAGGTCGGTGAGCGCGCGGGCCTGCCGCAGCGTGGTGCCGTCGATGCCGAGCGCCGCCATGTCGCCGTCGGACACCTTCGCGAACAGCCGCCGGTCCGGATCGGGCGCGATCCGCTCGTACGCGGGCGTCAGTTCTTCCAGAGAGGCGATGTCGCGGATCTCGACGGCACGGGTGACGGTGTTGATGCTGGACTTCTGCTTGACCGCCCACGCGATGGCCTTGTCGTGCGGCATCACCCGCAGCAGCACGAAGGTCTCACCGGACTCCGGCGCGAGGACCACGCCACGTGTGCCCTGGTCGATCCGGATGGTGCGGATGTGCGGGTCACGCGCCTGCTTGAGAGACTCCAGCTTCAGGCCGGGGTCCTTGAACAGCTGCTCCAGTGTGAGCCGTTCGAACTTCTCCCATGCCGCGAACACTCCGTCGCGGACGGTCCCTTGAAGTTTGCCGAGCTGAGCACAGAAGCCGATGTCGAAGGCGAGGCGGGGCATGAGGCGGTTCTCTCCTGGGTGACAGTGACCGGGGTCGGGAAGGCCGGCAGGCGCGGGCCGGTGCGCGGACCGGGTTCAGCCCGTCGTGCCGTCGAGGTCGAGGCGCAGGACGGCAAGGGCTTCGGCGACCTCCAGCGTCATCTCGTCCTCGGGGCCGTAGACCAGGTTCAGGTCGTCGTGGAGGGGTTCGAGGAGGGCGCGGGCCTCTGCGGCGCGGCCCTGGGCGAGAAGCAGCATGCCGATGTCCCGGCGCAGGACGACGGCCTCCTCGCTGGCGTCGCTGTCCACGTTCCGTACGACACCGAGGACGCTCTCCAGCGCGGTGAGGGCCTCGGTGACCTGGCCGAGTTCGGCACGGCAGCGGGCGGCCTGGGCGCGGCAGTCCAGTGCGGCCCGGCTGGTGGGGCCGTTGATCCGGCTGTACGCCTCCGCCAGCATCTCGAACTCGGGCAGTGCCGCCCGGAAGTCACCGCCCAGCAGCCGGGCACCGGCCCGCCGCGCGCGCAGGGCCAGTACCACCTTGTTCTCGGCGCCCAGGGCCTGTGCGGCGGGCTCGACGATCTCGCCCGCGACCTCGGCGGCCTGCGAGAAACGCTCCTCCTCCACCAGGGCGTCGTAGTGCTCACGTGCCTCACGGATCTGCGCGCGCAGCGTCTCGGACAGGGGCGCGGCGGCAGGTACGGCCGGTGCCTCGGCCGCTGCGCGGTCCGGCGCGCCCACGGAACGGCCGCGGCTGCGGGGCGCGTAGGGGCGGCGGAACACGCCGGTCGGGTCCGGTGTCCCGGGCGGCACCGCCTCGTGCGGGGAGGGCTCCTCGCCCGCGGCCGGCAGGAAGGGCCGCAGCCGCTCGTACACCTCCTGCACGTCCGCGGGCCGCGCTTCGGGGGCCTTGCGCAGCAGGTGCAGGACGAGTTCCTCCAGCTCGGCCGGTACATCGGCCCGCAGCTGCCGCAGCGGTGCCGGCGGGGCGTTGACGTGCTGGAACATCACCAGGTACTCACTGTCCGCGCTGAACAGCACGCGACCGCTGAGCAGTTCGTGCAGGACGCAGCCCAGCGCGTACAGGTCGACCTTCGGGGTCACCTGCCCGCCGCGGACCTGCTCCGGCGACATGTACTGGTAGGTGCCGACGGGGCTGCCGGTCGCGGTCAGCTTGGTGACGTCGGTCCGCAGGATGGCCGCGATGCCGAAATCCAGCACCTTCACCGTCCCGTCGTGGGCGACGAGGATGTTGCCCGGCTTCAGGTCGCGGTGGATGACGGGTACCTCGTGCGCGTACGAGAGGACCGTGGCGACCTGCGCGGCGACGGCCACCGCCCAGCCGATGGGCAGCGACAGGTCCGGGTGGACGAGGTGACTGAGCGGCACACCCTCGACCAACTCCATCACCAGGAACAGCCGGTCGTAGGAGTCCTCGTCGAGCACCGCGTCGTACACCTGCGGGACGCCCGGGTGCTGGATGCGGGCCGTGATCCGTGCCTCGCGCCGGAACCGCTTGGCCAGTTCCTCGGCTAGCTGCGGGGTGGCGGCGGCCTGCCCCCGGATCACCTTCACGGCGACCGGCCGGTCCAGTACGGCGTCGTAGCCGCGCCAGACCTCGCCCATCCCGCCGTGGTTGAGCTGCTCCAGCAGTTCGTAACGCCCCGCGACCGGCTTCTGCGGCACCCCTGCCCCCGTCGAGTCACCTCGCCGGCGAGCGATGGATCGGCGCCGGTCCGACTGGTCGGGCACCAGTGTCGTCGTTGCGGGAACGCCAGTCCAGCCGAGATGCACCGGCGGCCACCCAAGGGTGATCAGAAGTGACCGGCGGAGTCCTGTCCGGGAGGCGGGAAGGCCGGGAAGGACCCCGTTACGGACCGTCGCCGGCCGCCGACCTGGACAGGCGGGCGAGCGTCAGGGGCATGGAGGGGGAGATGGGTGCCGGTGCCAGCGTGGGCCTGACGAGGGCGAAACCTCCGGGGAGGACGAGCCGCGCCCACACCGTCTTGCCCGGCCCGCCCTCCGCGCGCGGGCACCAGCCCCAACCGTCCGCGAGGGCCGCGACGAGCAGCAGGCCCCTGCCTCCGTCCCGGTCGTCCTCCGGACCGTCACCCAGGTCACCCGGCACTGCCGGGGGAGTGCTGGGGACGGGCAGCCGCTCGGCGCGTGTGTCGGAGACCTCCACGAGCACAGTCGCGTCCCGCCCCAAGAGCCGCAGCCTGAAGTCACGGCCGGGTACATGGCCGTGCCGGACTGCGTTGGCGCAGAGCTCGGCGACGACGAGGGCGACGGCGTCGTGCGGATCGCTGCCGTAGGGGACACCCCATGCGTCGAGCCGTGCTCCACACAGGTGCCGGGCGAGCCGGGCGCCGCGCCGGGTGGAAGTGAAGTCCATCGCGAAACGGTGGGTGGGAGAGCGGAGTTCGGGGCGGTCGGCCGAGGGGTGGGCCGCGGCCTCCGGGTCGGTGGTCATGACTCGTACGTTGCTCGTCACTCACCCTCCGCGCATAGAGGTGACGCGCCGTCACCGGCTCGTTGTACGTGCTGCGGCGAGGCCTGTACGTGGACCTGCTGCGCCCGGGCGGCAGCGAGGAACGGCGCTCTTCTCGGTGACCAAGCCGAGGGCCGCCCGGTCGAGCGCATATGCCTCTGTTCCGGGAGCAACTGTGCGACCGGACTGCTAACTTCGGGCGATCGGGCAGCTACGTTCTGGTGGCGAGGTCACCAGGACCGAACGAACGGGCGCAACGACGGTGCACATCTCACAGGTTCTGGACAAGGTCGAGGCCGGGGACATCGCGCTCCCCGAGTTCCAGCGCGGCTACGTCTGGACACGGGACCAGGTACGAGGCTTCTTCCAGTCCCTGTACCGGGGGTACCCGATCGGGGGTTTCCTGACCTGGAGCACCAAGGCGGACAGCGTGCAGACACGCGGCGGGGACTCCGGCCGCGACGGCACGATCCACCTCCTGCTCGACGGCCAGCAGCGCGTGACGACGCTCTACGGTGTCACCCGCGGCCGGCCCCCGGAGTTCTTCGAGGGCAACGCCTCCGCGCTCACGGGCCTCCACTTCCACCTGGACACGGAAGTCTTCGAGTTCTACGCACCGGCCAAGATGAAGGACAACCCGGTCTGGGTGGACGTCACCGCGCTCTTCCTCAACGGGCTGGGCAGCCAGCTCCTCGCCGTGACCGAACTGGCCAGCGGGGACGCGGGCCGTCAGGCCACCTACATCGAGCGCCTCAACCGCATCACCCAGATCAAGGACCGCAACGTCCACATCGACGAGGTGACCGGCGAGGACAAGACCATCGACGTGGTGGTGCAGATCTTCAACCGGGTCAACTCCGGTGGTACGAAGCTCACCAAGGGCGACCTGGCCCTGGCCACCATCTGCGCCGCCTGGCCGGCCGCCCGCCCCACCATGAACAAGGCCCTGGAGGAGTGGGCCGCCGCGGGCTTCTCCTTCAAGCTCGACTGGCTGCTGCGCAACGTCAACGCCGTCCTGACCGGCGAGGCACAGTTCTCCAAGCTCGCCGACGTGGAGGTCTCCGCCTTCCGCTCCGGCCTCTCCGAGACCATCGACGCCGTCTCGTACCTGCTCAACGCGCTCGGCGGACGGCTGGGGCTCGACCACGGGGCGGTACTGAACGGCCGCGTGGCCTTCCCGGTCATGAGCCGGCTGCTGCACAAGCACGGCGGCAGGTTCCCCGACGCCATGTCGCGCGACCGCCTCTTCTACTGGTACGTGCACAGCTCGCTCTGGGGCCGCCACACGGGAGCCACCGAGACCTACCTCAACCAGGATCTGGAAGCCGTCGACGAGGGCGGCGTGGACCAGCTGATCAGCGTCCTGCGGCGCAGCCGGGGTGGCCGTCTCGTGGTCGAGCCCGACGATTTCGTAGGCTCCAGCATGGGTTCGCGGTTCTACCCGCTGCTCTACATGCTCACCCGGGTCCACAGCGCCCAGGACTTCGTCAGCGGTGTCCCGCTGCGGGCGGGGATGCTGGGCCGACTGAGCTCGCTCCAGGTCCACCACATCTTCCCGAAGGCGCTTCTGTACAAGCAGGACTACAGCCGGGCCGACGTCAACGCCGTCGCCAACTTCTGCTTCCTCACGCAGGACACCAATCTCAAGATCGGGGCGAGGGAACCGGCGGAGTACCTGGAGGAGATCGAGTCGCGTATGCCCGGAGCGCTGGCCAGCCAGTGGATCCCGATGGACCGTGACCTGTGGCAGGTGTCCGCGTACCACGACTTCCTCGCCGCCCGCCGTGAACTCCTCGCCCGCGCCGCCAACGACTTCCTCCAGGGCCTCCACGACGGGCCGTACCCGGCGGCCGTCGCGGACGCGCGCCCTGCGACCGGTGCCACGCTGCCTCCGGTGGCCCCGCCCGGCACGGCGCGCGCCGACGCGGCCGAGGAGGTCCCCGGCCTGGGCGCCCTCCTGGCCGAGGCGAGTGAGGCCGACCTCGTAGCCCCCGAACTGGACAGCGAGGTCAGCGACCCGGCCACCGGGGCCGCGATCGTGGTCGCTGCCGCGTACTGGCCGCTGGGGCTCCGCGCGGAGGGCGGGGTGCCGATCGTCCTCGCGCCCGACATGACCGAGGAGGAGCAGGCGGCCCTGGAGGCGGGTGACTACCGCATCTTCCACAGCACGGACGCACTGCGGGCCCATATCCGGAACCTGCGTGCCGAGGACTGAGGAGCGAGGTCGGGGCGACACGATGAGCAATGAGGACGGGGTGGCACAGCGGCCGGAGGACGAACCGGGTACGGGCGTCGTCGCGGCCTTCGGCAAGCAGCTGAAGTTGCTGCGGGTCCGCGCGGGGCTCGACCGGGCGGAGTTCGGCAAGCGGGTCGGGTACGCGGCGGAGTCCATCGCGTCGATCGAGCAGGGGCGCCGGATTCCGCAGCCGCGGTTGGTGGAGCGGGCGGATGAGGTGTTGGAGGCCGGGGGTGTGCTGGTTGCGCTGAAAGAGGTTCTTGCGCGCGCCCAGTACCCCGCGTTCTTCCGGGACATGGCTCGGCTGGAGTCGGAGGCGGTCGAGTTGTATGCGTACGACACGCTGCTCGTCAACGGGCTCTTGCAGACCGAGGAGTACATGCGTGCCGTGTTGGCCATGAGGCGCCCACTGCTCGACGAGGCGACGATCGAGCTGCGTGTTGCGGCCCGCCTGGCACGACAGGAGATCTTCAGCCGGTGGCCTGCTCCTCTGCTGGGCTTCGTGCTGGACGAGTCAGTTGTGCGTCGGACCATCGGCGGACGTGACGTGCTGCGGGAACAGCTTGAACAGCTCCTGCTGATCGGGCACAAGCGCAACGTCGAGCTTCAGGTGATGCCCATGGAACGCGACGACAATGCGGGCGTGGACGGCCCGTTCACGGTGCTCGTCCGCAAGAACAACGAGCAGTTCGTGTACACCGAAGTGCAGGGTCACAGCCATCTGCAGACCGACCGGGACGAGACACGGCAGGCTGCGGCGCGCTATGGAATCATCCGGAGTCAGGCTCTCAGCCCGAGAGAGACCCTGGGATTCATCGAGAAGCTGCTGGGAGAGCTATGAACACCGTCGACGTCTCAGGCCAAGTCCTCGAAGCCGCCTGGCGCAAGAGCAGCTACAGCGGTGCCGAGGGCGGTCAGTGCGTGGAGGTGGCCGCCACGGCCGACGAGATATGGGTACGGGACTCCAAGAACCCGACCGGCCCCGTACTCGCCGTTGGTCAGGCCGCTTGGACCGGGTTTCTGGAGTCGGCTGTGAGCAGCTGAACAGCGCGCGGGATCCGGAGGGTTCCGGCGCACGGCGGAACCCTCCGGTCACGCACTACACGTCGTCCAAGCCCTCTTCGCTACGGATCATGCGCCAGGCCGCACGGCGGGCGCTGCGGTCCAGGTTGGACTTGAAGCTGCGGTCGGCGCCGAAGTAGCGCTTGCCGAGAGTGTCGATGGTGGACACGTGGTCCATCATGTTCTCCTCGAACTTCTTGTCGAAGACGATGCCGAAGTTCTCCTCGTCGTTGACGAGGGCGGCGGCCCGCACCTTCGGGTCCTTCTTGGTGGCGTTGAAGGCGGGGAGAACGTCCTCCTCGGTGAATTCCGTCCCGAACTTCGCGTTGAACTTCTCGATCAGCTCGGACAGCAGCGACTTCTCGGCGTCCTTGCCACCGCCGACACCGTCACCGAACCCCTTCAGTTCGGCGGGGCCTTCGGGCGTGAGGGACACGTCGTGCTCGCCGGTCTTCTCCACGCGCAGGTGACTGAGGTCGACTTCCCCTATGTCGACTCCGCCGTCTGCCAGCCGCGGGAGGCGGTTGAGCAGGTGGCGGCCGTAGAGGTACAGCCGCTCCAACTCCGCGTCCTGGTACGGAACGATCTGCGCGAGGAACCCGTACTTACGCACGTAGTCGTTGAGGTTCGCGCGGAACTCCTCGGCAGCCTCGACCTCGTCCTCCTCCTCGCTTTCCAGGAGGTGGCTGAAGCGGGTGACCGCGGGGGAGAGGAGCCGGTACAGCTCGGCGTGCAGCTTCTCCCACTTGGACTGGTTGCCGGCCGCCTTCGCCTCCGCCTCAATGTACGCGGCGACGAACTGGTCCATGTCCTGCTCCGAGATGATCGGCGCGGACATGACGCGGCTCTGGGCCGTGTAGAGGAGGTTCGGGTCCGAGGGAAGGGTGTGTGCCTCCTCGAAGTACGGGCGGAAGGCGTCCTGGATGTCCTCGGCATCGTTCACGAAGTCCAGGACGGCAAGGTCGGCCTGGGACTTGCGTTCGGCGGTGCGGTTGAGGCGCGAGAGGGTCTGCACGGCGGCGATACCGGTCAGCGTCTTGTTCACGTACATCGTCGTGAGGAGCGGCTGGTCGAAGCCTGTCTGGTACTTCTCGGCGACAACCAGAATGCGGTACTCCTGCTGGCCCTTGCCGCCGGCCTTCGCGGCCTTGTCGTCGGCGCGGGTGTAGGCGAACGCCTTCGGCAGCGCCGCCTCCGAGAGGCCGCCGTTCTCCTTGACCTCGGTGGTCTCCTCGCCGTCGAGGGTGAGGGAACCGGAGATCGCGACCAGGACACCGAGGTCCGGGTACTTGGTGTCGTAGCCGACGTCGGCGATGTAGCTGCGGATGGCCCGCGCCATCTCCACGGCGGAGAGCCGGGACGCCGTGACCACCATTGCCTTGGCACGCCCGCCGAGCCGCCCCCGGGTGTGACGTACGAAGTGCTCCACGATCACCTGGGCGTGCTGGGACACCGTGTGCTCGTGCATGAGCGCGAACCGGGCGAGGTGGCTGTTCGCCTTGGAGGGGTCCACCTCCTTCTCGTCGCGGTTCAGGTTCGCGAGCTTCCAGTACGTGTTGTACGTGACGTAGTTGCGCAGCGGATCGAGGATGAAGCCCTCCTCGATGGCCTGGCGCATGGAGTAAGTGTGGAAGGGGCGGTAGACGGGCTTCCCGTTCTCCACTCCTTCGGTGCCGAAGAGCTCGAGCGTCTTGGACTTGGGGGTGGCGGTGAAGGCGAAGTAGGAGAGGTTCGAGGCGCGGGAGCGCGCCACGGCCTTCGCCTTCAACTGCGCGTCCACGGTGAGGGTGGTCGCGCCCTTGTCATCCGAGTCCGCGTCCAGGCCGAGGTCCCGCAGGGCGGACTTCACGGCGGTCGCTGCGTCGCCGGACTGGGAGGAGTGCGCCTCGTCCACGATGATCGCGAAGCGGGTGCCCTTGATCTCGGTGGGGTTGCGCTTGATGTAGTCCAGCAGCGCGGGGAACGAGTGCAGGGTGACCGTGACGATCTTCCCCGTGTCGCGGGAGAGGGCGCGGGCGAGCTGTTCGCTCTTGGCGCCGTGCTTCTCGTCGACCTTCACGACCAGGCCGTCCGTCTGCGAGAAGCTGCCGACCGTCGCCGAGAGCTGGGCGTCCAGGGCGCGGCGGTCCGTGATGACGATGACCTTGTCGAAGACCGGCTCACCCGGCCTGATGCGTCCCTCGGCCAGGGCCTCCGGGTTGAGGACGTGCGGGTCCATGCGGGCGTGCAGATCGCTCAGGCGGTGGGCCAGCCAGCCGATCGTGTTCGACTTGCCCGAGCCAGCCGAGGCCATGATCAGGTAGTTCTGGCCGGCGCCGTGAACTGACGCGTGCGCGGTGAGTTTCTTGACCACGTCCCACTGGTGGAAGCGCGGGAAGATCGTGGACTTGGTGGTGCCTCCGCCCGGCGTCTTGTGCTTCTGCTGGTGCACAAAGCGCTGGAGCAGGTCGAGCCAGTTGTCGCGCTCCCAGACCTGTTCCCAGAGGTACGACGTGGCGTACGCGCCGTGCGTCGTGGGCGCCGGGTTTCCGGCGCCGCCGGGCTGGCCGGGGCCGTTCGAGCCGGTGTTGACGGGGAGGAACTGGGTTGCCTTGCCGCGAAGTTGTGTGGTGACGAAGACAAGGTCCGGGTCCACGGCGAAGTTCGCGACGACCCGCCGCGTGAAGATCAACTCCGTCGGGTCGCGGTCGGTCCGGTACTGCTCCTTGGCCTGCTCCACGCCCTGCCCTGTGAGCGGGTTCTTCAACTCGGCGGTGGCGACAGGAATGCCGTTAAGGAACAGGGTGAGGTCGAGCCGGTGTCCCCAGTCAGCCTGCTTGGTGGCGTAGGGGAGTTCGCGGACGACGGTGAGGCGGTTGGCTCGGTAGCCGTCCAGGACTGATTCGGCTGAGATCAGGTTGGGCTTGAAGTAGGCAACGCGGAGTCTGACCCCATGATCCTTGACGCCGTTGCGGAGCACGTACAGCAGTCCGTCATCAGCAATGGCCCGGTCAAGCCGCTGCGCAAAGCCCCGCTGCGCCTCATTGGGGTTGCCGCCGTAGTAGGTGAGCAGTTCGTTCCACTCGTCGGGCTGGGTCGCTCCGATGAAGGTAAACAGCTCGTTGGTGTCGAGGCCGAGATCGGGGCGGTAGTCCTCGGGGTTCGCCTCCCGCCAGCCGCGCTCACTTAGCGCGATGACAATGGCTGAACCGAAGGAAGACTCGTCGTGCACGGGGCTCATGCGGATGCTCCCTCGGTCACGTTGCGTCCACTTGCGGTGGATACATCGAATTGACCGGTGACTGCGGCGGTGATCAGGGCTTGGCGGCGCTCACGCAGCAGTGCCTGTTGGCGTCGCACCCGGTCGGTAAGCGAGTCGATCCGAGCGTTTTGCCGACGAATCGACTGCACGATTTCCTCCTGCTCGCTCCGGGAAGGCAGCGGAACTCGTAGCATTTGAAGATCGGGTACATAGATCGTCTTATGTGTGGAGCCCATAGCCAGTCGGCCGAGGAGGTCGGGCCGCATAGCCCGAAGGCACCACAAGAGGAAGTGCGGGATCAGGCGAGGCCCACACGTCCAGGTGACAAAGTCCTGACTCGTTGCCATGGGGACGCCCATGACGCCGGAGTAGCCGGCTGACGCTGTACGGCAAAGAAAGACAGTGTCTTTTGGATGCAATTCGGCTGCCGAGTGGGCTAGGCCGAGTTCGCTAATCTTTTCTCGAGTGTCGTACAGGTCCTCAATTCTATCGTCTCGTACCTTTCTCACCTCACCTGTTGTGACCCAGGGAATACGGCAGTCCATCCACCACTCCGGATGGGATCTGCTCGGCGTATGTCCGCTGCCCATGCGAGCCAGTAGCCCCAAGCGGACTTCTTGCCAAGTCGTTGGCACTGACTCCAGCCAGGCTAGGTTGGAGTCCCGTCGGTCCGCGTGCCTACTGCCCGCCACGGCCGCAACTACATTTGCAGTGCGGCGTTCGGCCAAGAGTTCAAGCTCGCGCTGCAAAGCAAGTGACAGCTTGTCGATGTGGGCGGTTTCGGCGTCAAGGTAGTCGGCGATGCGGCGCTGCGCCTCGCCTGGCGGAATTGGGATCGGCACACCCGACAGATCTTCTTTGGTGACATGAACCATGCCGATCATGCCGCTCGTGAGCTCCCGTTCGATCCAGTGGGTGGCCGCTCTAAGGGCCCAGTAGAGCCACCGCGGATCACAGCCGAAGGTGCCGACCTTGAAGATGTGCTGGTTCAAATAGTGCTTTCCGCGTTTGGTCCACAAATAGGGGCCGAAGGAGGTTCCAGGGTTTCCTGACCATGAGAACAGCAAGTCGCCGTACTTGATCGAGTACTTGCTGGGGAGGCTGAGTTGGGAGTGATTAAAGATCTGCGAACCGTTGAGGTTTTCGATCCGAATAATCGGGGTTCCGACTTCGCTCCGATCGCTGGAGCTGAAAACATACCCATTCGTCAGCGTCGCCAAGTGCTTGAGCGGGACCGTGGTCCAGTTATCCGGAAGGACGCTTCCATACGGGAGACTGTTCTCTCTCATTCAGTAACCTCCTGGAGCAGCCCCTGAATCTCGGTCTCTAGCGCCTTCAGCTCACAGTCGATGTCGACCAAGGAGCGCGGTGGCTTGTACACATAGAACTGCCGTGTGAACGGGATCTCGTACCCGATCTTCGTCTTACTGTGGTCGATCCACGCGTCCGGGACGTGTGGGTGTACCTCCCGCTTCAGGTGCTCCTCCACGTCCCCACCCAACGGCACGTTCTCGTAGTCGCGGAGTTCCGAGTCTGGCTCGGGCTGGCCCTTGACGAGCTGGACCTCGCCCTCCGTGTCCCGGACGCCGATCGCGTCCCGTAGCGCCTTGTTGAACGGAGCCCCGCTCGGCCACGTCGCGCCGGCCTCCACCACCGCGTCCTTCAGGGCGATCCACGCCTCCTGCTTCGTGCCCCAGCTCGTGACCTGCATCGACTTGAACGCGTCGAGCATCACCTCGGCCTGCGGCAGCTTCTGGATGACCTTGGAAGCCTCCAGAGCCGCCAGCGTCTCCTCCGTCAGCTCGAACCGCAGCTTCAGCGGGCGTTCGACCGTGATGCGCTGGTAGCCGAAGTCCTCGTTCTTGAAGACCTTCACCTTGCCATGCAGCGGGTGCTCCGGGTCGTTCACGACCGACAGGGCCTCGCCGTACAGCTCGACCACCGTGCGGATGTGCTCCTTGCCCAGGGCCTTGCGCTTGTCGCCGAGCGACTTGCGCATCTTCTCCCACTGGTCACGGGCGTCCAGCAGCACGACCTTGCCCTTGTGGTCAGGGCTCTTCCGGTTGGTCAGGATCCAGAAGTACGTGGAGATGCCGGTGTTGTAGAACAGCTGGTCCGGCAGGGCCACGATGCCCTCCAGCCAGTCGTTCTCCAGGATCCACCGGCGAATCTCCGACTCACCGGATCCGGCCGCGCCCGTGAACAGGGGCGAGCCGTTGAAGACGATCGCGATGCGCGAGCCGCCCCCGCCGTTCACGTCCACCGGCTTCATCTTGTCGATCATGTGCTGGAGGAACAGCAGCGAGCCGTCGTTGATGCGGGGCAGACCCGCGCCGAAGCGGCCGGCCTCGCCGAGCGTCTTGTGCTCCTCCTCGACGGCCTCCTTGACCTTCTTCCACTCCACGCCGAACGGCGGGTTGGCCAGCATGTAGTCGAAGGTCTTGCGGGCGTGACCGTCGTCGGAGAACGAGTTGCCGAAGGCGATGTTCTCCGGGTCCTGGCCCTTGATCATGAGGTCGGACCGGCAGATCGCCCACGACTCGGGGTTCAGCTCCTGCCCGTACACCTCCACCGTCGCGTCCGGGTTCAGCTCGGTGATCAGGTCGTCCATCGCGGAGAGCATGCCGCCCGTGCCGCACGCCGGGTCGAGGACCGTGCGCACGGCGCCCGGGAGCTGGAGCGCGTCGCCGTCCGGGGCGACCAGCAGCCGCACCATGAGCTGGATGACCTCACGCGGCGTGAAGTGCTCACCGGCCGTCTCGTTCGACTGCTCGGAGAAGCGGCGGATCAGTTCCTCGAAGATGTAGCCCATGTTGTGGTTGGGCACGACCTCGGGGCGCAGGTCCAGGTCCGTGAACCGGCCCATGACCTTGTAGAGCAGGTCGGCGTCGTCGAGCTTCTTGATCTGCTGGGCGAAGTCGAAGCGCTCCAGCACCCCGCGCGCGTTGTCGGAGAACGCACCCACGTACACCTGGAGGTTCTTCGCCGCGTTCTGCGGGTCCGCCGCAATCTTCTTCAGCGTCAGGCGGGACCGGTTGTAGAAGGAGTGGCCCGCGGCCCGGCGCAGGAAGCGGTCCGGGTCGATGCCGCTGTCCTTGTGCTGCTCGGCGATCTCCGCGACCTTGTCGCGTGTCGGCTCCAGGACGCACTCCAGGCGCCGCAGCACCGTGAACGGCAGGATGACCTTGCCGTAGTCGGACTGCTTGTAGTCCCCCCGCAGGAGGTCGGCGACGGACCACGCGTGGTTCGCCAACTCCGTGTGCTTGCTGCTGTTCAAGACTTCTTCCGTTTCCCTTCCGGGGCCGTACGGATGACTGTGGTGCGGCGGGCGCGGGACGCTGGGCCCTCGTCCGTCCGCATCTGAAGTGGGGGTGTCGCCGGAGCTTAAGTGGGCTCCGGCACCAACTGGCCGCCCGCGAGCCCCCCGCTCACGAGCCGCGCCGTCTCCTCCGCCAAGTCCCTGGCGGTCCGCGCCTGTTCACGCAGCGCTTCCACGTGCCGGAATGCTTCGCCGTACCGGCGCTGCTCCTCCAGCGGCAGCAACGGTACGCGCAGTCGGCCCGGTGTGAGGTGGAGTGTGGAACTGCCGGTCGACGCGCCGGCCAGGTTGGCCTCGGAGCTGAGGAAACCGAGGAGGAACCACGGGTCCAGCCGTGCCGGGTCCGGGCGGAACAGGTGAAGTCCGGTCCCCAGCAGAGCACCGGCCTCCGCCTCGCCCGCCACCCGTGCCATGGGGCCACTGCCGCCGACGAGGCTACGGACCAGGACGTCACCCTCGGCGATCTCCGGCATCTGCTCGGCCTGCACTTCCAGGGAGAGTCCGGTCGGTCCCGTCCCGGCGTTGAGGTCACGGCCGGTCAGGACAGGGCGAGGGTCGCGGCTGTCGCCGCTGCCCGCATCCAGGGCCTCCGCCTCGGCCGCCGCCCTCGGTGAGACCGGAACCGCGCGCAGCACCTTCAGTGCCCCACCCCGGGCCAGGTCGGACACCGTGGCCGTGCGCCACTCGCGGGCCGAGGCCCCCGCGGCGTCCCACGCCGTAGCGCCGGCCAGTTCGGCCACCGTCCGCACCGCGGCTGACAGCCCTTCGCGGGCCGCCGCCGCCTCACGGGCCAGGTCTTCAGGGTCGATGTCCGACTGAGAGGCCCGGACCTGCCGGGCGGGTGTCACGTCCACGACCTCGTCGAGCAGGTCGACCACGCTCACCGCCCGCGCCACACCGGCCTGTGCCTCGAAGGCGTCCGGGTCCTCGGCGTACGCCGTCCACGCGGAGAGGATCTGCTCGGTCACCCGCGTCCAGTCCACCGAACCCGAACGGGTTGCGCCGCGTCCCGGGGTTGACGGCTCGCCCACCGGGTCGACGAACAGCACCGTCTGGTAGGCCGGCCGCGTCGGTTCGGGCCGTTGCAGCACCCACACCTGCAGACCGATGTGGAGCGGGACCGCCGCCCCGGGCGGCAGGGCGGCGACCGCCCGCAGCGCGCCGCTCCGGATCAGTTCCGCGCGGATACGGCGGCCGGAGGAGCGGGACGCCGTAGCCGGCGGAAGGAGCAGCACGGCGTGGCCGCCCGGTTCGAGGTGGGCCAGCGCGTGCTGGATCCAGGCCAGCTCCGACTCGGCGCGGGGCGGGAAGCCGTACGCCCAGCGCGAGTCGTAGGCCAGTTCGTCGTGTCCCCAGTCCCGGTCGCCGTAGGGCGGGTTGCACAGGACGGCGTCGACCGTGAGGTCCGGGAAGGCGTCGGCGCGCAGGCTGTCGCCCGTGCGCACGGTGACCTGTGTGCCCTCGCTCGCCGTCAAAGTCACGCCGACCGCGGTGCGACGCGCTTGGACCGGCACGCTGTCCTGCCCGTACAGCTCGCGCGCGCCCCGTGCCGCCGCAGCCGTCAGCAGGGTGCCACTGCCACAGGCCGGGTCGAGGACGCGGGCCGGGGCGCCCGGCACCAGGCCGGCCATCAGGTCGGCGAGTGGGGCGGGGGTGCGGTAGGCGCCGCTGGCGGCGCTGTCCTCGAGTTCCCGCTCGGCCAGTACTCCCAGCGCCGCCTGTGCGCCCTCGTCGCGGACACAGAGCAGCAGAGCGCGCAGGACGGTGGTGTCGACGTCGGTGAACCGGACGGACTCCGTCTCCGGGACCACGTCCGCCACCCCGGCGGCTGCCTCGTTCGCCCGCTTCACCAGGTCGGCGTCGGACCCCGCGAGCAGGTCCGTGAGCTCGTCGGCGGGGCGGCGGGCCGCCGCCAGGACGAGGACGAGCAGGTCGGAGGCACCGGCTCCCGCCGGTTCACGGAGACGCAGGGTGGTGCGCAGTTCCCCGCTGGGTGTGGCCGCCGTGTGCTGTCCGCGGGAGGCGAGCCAGGCACGGACCTCTTCGAGGTCGTAGAGCGGGCTGCTGTCGGTGCCGCCCGAGGGTGCGGGGAAGTCGTCGTGCCGCCGGCGCCAGTTGCTGACGGTGGCGCGCGTGACGCCCGCGATGCGGGAGATCTCGGCGGCTGTCACCTGGGCGGATGGTGTGGAGGGCTGCGACATGGGGGGTCCTGGCTCCGATGGTCGGCGTGGTCACACCCTACAGCACCCGTCAACTCTGGCAAGCTGATGGACAATGCTTTCACGGTCATGCTTACATGGAATCGCTTCCGACGGTGAGCAGTGCACCGGTGGTGAAGCACACGTACCTGGCCACAGCCATGCCTCGAGAGCCCGGCCCGCGTCTCAGCTCCACCTCGGGACAGCGGCGAAGTACCACGCCTACCGGCCTGTCGCCGGGCCATCGATCACCATCAGGGGGGAACCCATGCGCCTGACCATGCCGAGCGGCATCCCGGAAGGAATCCCGCTCACCGTCATGCCGTTCCGCGAGGACGCCGTCATCGGCACCATGTCCCTCGCCACGCTGGTGCGGCTCGTGCCGTCCCCGCGTCAGGAAGAGGACCCGCGCGTCCTCAAGGCCGCCTCCGGGCACGACCGGCGCCGCGCCGAACTGCGCGCGACCGTGCAGCGGACGCTGAAGTCCCAGAAGGGAAAGAACATCCCGGACTACGCCGAGTACATCGCCGCCGGCATCGTCGGCAAGCACGGCTCGGCGTGGTCCACGCCGCCCATCACGCTCTGGCACCCGGGCGAGGTCGCCGCGATGAGCGACGAACTGGTTCCCGGCTCCGGCCTGCGGACGCTGACGGTGGCTCCGGACGCCGTGGTGATCGCCGTCGACGGCGAGACACAGACCACCGCCTGGCACGACATCTACCGGGACCCGGAGGCCTTCGGTCTCACCTACACGGAGCTCAACCAGCGCGTCCGCATCCCCTTCGAGCTCTACCTCGGGATCTCACCGGCGGACGCCCGGCAGATCTTCTACGACCGCAACGTCAAGGGCGTCGACGTCGCCAAGAACCTGGCCATGTCCATGGACCAGCGTGACCTGGCCACCCGTCTCGCCTACACCGTCGGTGAGACGCTCGAGGTCGAGTCGGACGGGCAGCGGATGCCGTTCGGCAAGCTGGTCAACGCCGGGAAGCGGCAGCTCACCAAGTCCGACAAGGAGGTGCTGACGCTGTCCGCGCTGCGGGCGCTGATCGTCACCACCGTCTTCGGCAGCAAGGGTGTCCACTACTCGGCGGCCAACGTCCACGAGGGAGACCTGCCGCCCAACACCGACGCCGACGAGGTGGCGACGGTGGTCGTCCGCCTGGTGTCCCGGCTGATCGGGGACCACTTCCCGGACTTCGCCCGGCGCAGCGCCATCACCGCCCCGGCCGTGATGGCGGGCCTCGGCATCCTGCTTCACCGTGCCACCCCGTGGTGCGCCCCCGATGTCGCCGTGAACTACGAGGCGGTGGAGCGTCTGCTCGCCGACGTCCGCTGGGAGCGCGAAGCCCTCTACTGGGACGGCGTCTGCGCCACCGTGGGCGCCTCCGGTCGTCTCAACTTCAGCGGGGGTGTCAGGGACTCCGCCGGCCGTGTCGCCGGCGCGCTCCTCGATCCGGCCGGCGACCTGGGTAAGAAGATCCGCGGCGTTCGTCGCTGAACGGGTCTATATCAGGGACCTGTTGACGTCTAGATCTTCTCGGTCGAGCACCGCCCGAACGAGGCCCTTCACATGGGCACGGCCCCTGGCTCCCGCGTATCCGGTGTCTCGGGGCCGTGACCGAAGGGCGGCCTCAGTCCGCCCTTTCCACACAGACAAGGAAACGACCATGAACACCCCGAACATCGCCGCAGCGCCCCGACCGTCGATCGCGACGACCCCGGCACGCTGGCGCAAGCCCCTTGTGGCCGTGGCCGCGGCAGCCGCGGGCTGCCTCCTCTCCGCCTGTTCCGGTATCAGCGGCACCGAGACCGACTCCGCGCCGAAGGGCGCCACGGTCAGTGCCTCGCAGGACGACCAGAGCGCCGAGGAGGCGGCGCAGGACGCCGTGGACGACTCCGAGGGCGACACCTTCACCGTCGACCTCGACAAGACCGCCACGTGGAACAACGGCGTCAAGGCGCACCTGGGCAGCTTCGGCCGGGGTACCTCCGGCGAGTACGCCAGCCCGTCCGGCAAGGCCTACCTGTCCTTCTCCGTCACGGTGCGGAACGGCTCCCTGTCCGCCCTCGACCTGAGCATGATCAGTCTGTCCTGCCCGGAGGGTGCCGAGGAGGTCTTCGACACGGACGCGGGATTCGACGGCACGCCGGATACGCACCTGCTGCCGGGCAAGTCGGGCACCTGGAAGGCGGCCTGCGTGTTCCCCAAGACCGCCAAGGACGCCCAGATCGAGATCACGCCGGCCGACACCTCGGGCTCCGGGTGGTACCGCACGGCCATCTTCACCGGCCAGGTGAAGTAGCCCGGACCGCAGTGGCTTCCCCGACCTCCGACCCGCCTGAGAGGACACCGTCGTGATGGCAGAACACACCGAGCTGATCCGTCACCTCGCCGACGACTTCACCGCCTTGGAGGAGGCCGTCCTCCGGCAGGTGAACGGGGTCGGCGCGCCGGAGACGGCGGCGGCTCTGGAGGATCCCGCCCTCGTCGGCCCAGTGGCCGTCGTCCTCGCGCACGCCGACGTCCTCGCCCGCGGGGCCGTACGGCGTGCGGAACTGGCGGTACAGCCCCGCGAGCGGCTGCGGCGCCTGCGTGCGCAGGCGCGCACGGTGCGACGGGCACGGTCGCAGGCGGAGGCCAGGTACAAGAAGGAGCGTGCCCGTCGGACCGGCCGTCCGCGGCCGGTGGAACCGCTGGAGCTGAGGGTCGTGCGCACGGCCTTCCCCTCGTCCTTCCATGAACTCCTGCGGCAGGAACTCCGTGGCAGAGGGCTGCCGGACGGCTCGCCGCACGCTCCGGAAAGCGACCTCGCCCGATGGGCCTGGGAGCGGGCGGCGGCCGGCCGGGTCGTGCCGGAGGCGGTACGCGAACTCCTGCACTGTGACGACGAGACGTTCGTCCGGGCACTCCTGCTCGACGCCAGGGAGGAGGAGAACCCGTTTCTCCCGCACGACGCGGTGGTCGAGCGGTGGAGCCGCCATACCCGCACGGCATTGGCATGGGGGCGTTACGCGATCGGGCAGGTGGAACGGGACGTACTCGCCTGTTCCCCTACCGCTCGACGTACACGACTTGATGCGCTGGACGATGCCTACCAGGACGCCGCGGTGCTCGCTGCCCGCTCGCGTGAAGCGCAGCTTCGGGCGGCCGATCTCCATGACCGGATGCAAGCCTGTGTGGCCTCAGGGCCCTTCGCGGAGGTCGTGGCTCAGTGCCGTGCCGGTGCGCTGGCGCGTTTCGCGCACACCCAGCCCGAAGCGTGGCGGCGCGTCCGGGACGCCACCGCGAAGCATCAGGCGGACTGCCCCGAACGGGCCGACGGCTGCCGGCGCTGTCACGGAACCGTCGCCGAGGTCGTGGCCGAGGGGTCGCTCGCCGGCCGGGACGAGCAGGGCGAGTGCGAGTTCCCGGTGTCGTCGGCCTCGGCTCACGACGACCGGTACGCCCTGCTCGCCGACGTTCCCGATACCGCCGTCGTGGCCGTCGCCGACGCCGCGCTAGGGGACGACTCCGCCGTGTGCGGATACGGCTGGGCGTCGGAGGAGGGGAGCACCGGGCACGGCGACTCCATGGCCGCGAGCAGCGGTGAAGCGGAAGTCATCGGTATCTGCGCTGCCGCTCTCAGCCTCCTCGAACGTCACCAGGGGGTGTCGGTAGTGCTTCTGTGCGACAGCACCGAGGCCGTCGACGCGGTCGACTCCGCTCTGAGGGCTGCTGATCCCGGGGCAGCCCGCCGCACCATTCTGTTCCCGGAGAGCCTGCAGCTGCTGGACCGCCTGATGCGCCACCGTGACCGCGTCCAGGTGCGCTGGCTGAAGGGCCATGTCGGGCATGACCTCAACGAGACTGCGGACGCCTACGCCCGTCTTGCGCTTCGCCGTGCCACGGGGCGCTTCCCCGCCGCCATGGCAAGGAAAGAGACGGCGCGGATTCTGCGTACGTTCGGTTCCGCACAGCACCATTCGTTGACCGCTGCATAAGTGCGCGACCCAGCACGGCGGTTGCCCTGTCATTGACGGACTTCCCGGATGAAAGGAGCCCCGCCTTCATGTTCCTCGTCAACATGCGCAAGCCACAGCGATGACCCGTGTGCACGGGCATGCTGCCGACCAGCACAACGATTGACGTACTCCATACTTCAACCACATCATCTACACAGGTAACTTTTGATTTCAGGGTGCACCGATCTCCATGCCGCGCGGGACGGCGGAGCTCTGGGGCCGGTGTGAGGGAATCACCGACGGTGAGGCTATGGCTATCTCTTTCGGGTGATTCCTTGAGCACCGTAGTGACGCCGGTGGGAAATGGTGGGGGGATGGGTGGGGAGCCTCGGGAGTTGTGTGCCGTGGCGTTACGTCTGGGTGGCGCAATCGAGGGCTGAGGCCGAGGGGTGTCCGGAACGGCGTGCTTGGCGGCCGTTCAACGTGACACGGAAGACCGTTCCATGCCGAGGGCTGCATCAACAGGGCATCGGAACAACTCTTTTGGGGACAGAGTGGATCATTCATATCAGGTGTGGCAGGACGTGCTGGCCGAGGAGTTCTTCGGACGGCAACACGCCGGCCACCCCACGGTGTTCTACGTCGATGACGACGTGGAGCAGGAGCTCAGGCAGGGCTACGGCCTGGAGGAGCCCCTCGCCGACTGTGTCGGCAGGTTCCTGCGGCTGGGCACGGCCGAACCGTACGGGGCGCTGGAGGCCTACCGCTGGCGCAGGCGCCAGCAGGACAAGGACGACATACCCGCGTTTCTGCCGCTGCTGGCCTGCTCGGTGGTGGCCGCGTCCCGGATGGTGAACGACCGGAACCACCGGGCCACCGCCTACCATGCCCGCTTCTCCACACTGCTGACCGGCGACGAGAGGCAACTGGGCAGCGCCCACTACGAGCCCGTGTCCCGCATGTGGCAGGTGCTGGCCGCCTGGCAGCGCGAACAGCGCGGTGCCCGGGGCCTGTGCACCATTCCGCTTCCGACGGATCTGCCGTCCAACCGGAGCATGATCGGGTTCGCCCAGTCCCAGGCCCTCATCAGCGGCAGGGACCGGTCCTTTATGCCGCGGTTCTTCCGGTCGCTGCGAGAGCACGGTACGACCTGGCCGCTGCCGGGAGAGACGCTGCTCGCCCAGATCGAGATCCGGGGCATGGAACGGCACTTCTCCAGGGGCTTCGGCAATGCGCTCCAAGAGGAGGAGTTCCGCCCGCTGCTCGCGAAGCTCATGGGTAACTACGCAGCCTCCTGGGACGGTTCGGACGAGCTGGTGCCGACCGGGGTCGTCCGGGCCGAACTCCTCGTACGGCTGGACGCGGGGCGTCTCGGATGGGTGGCGCGCCTGCGGTCCCCCGAGCGGAAGAGACGCGTCGAACTGAGCGGCGGTGTCGTCCTCGAACAACTCGGCGACACCGCCTACTACGAGGTGACGGGGCTGCCCGACCCGAGCGCGGGCACCCTGACCAAGGGCATCAGACGCGACGGCGACCGCCTGGTGCTCAGCCGTCCGCCGTCCCCCGTCCTGGTCCTCGCACGCGATGACGTACTCGGTGTCTGGGCGACGACCGACGGCTTCCGGCCCGGAGAGGCACACGTCGTGCTCGCCGCGCCGACCGCGCAGCGGGACGTGCAGCGACTGCTCGACAAGGCCGCGACCACGGGCCGAAGCGCCGACACCAGCAAGCTGAGCTGGGTGCCGCAGGGCTGGTCCCTGCACAAGCCCGTCACGTTCGACGACACGGTCACGCTGCGCAGGGCGCTCCACGAGGTCCAGGGAGCCGTCGGCCTGCTGCAGCCGCCGGCCCAGTTCAAGCTCCGCCTGGAGGGCGGGCTGAAGCTGGCGCCTTCGCTCGACCCCCACCTGTACCTGACAGGGGGAGAGCCCCAGGTCGTCCTCCCGGACGTCGTGGAGGGCACGGGCGCCCTCCTGGTCGACGGCGAGGAGCTGATCGAGCTGCGGAAGGCGGTCGCCGCGGGTCGCGCCGTCCCCCTGACAGGCCTCGGGCTGGATTCGGGACGTCACACGGTGAGCTACGCGGGCGCGGAGGTCGAGTTCGCCACCGCCGACCAGGCCGACGTCGAGCCGAGGATCACCAAGGTCTGCGGCTTCGCCGTCGCGGACGGCAAGGCGTCCGAGTCGTCCGCGCTCCTCGAGGAGCGTGCTCTGCCCACCGGCGTCGTCGGCGCCGACTGCACGGGTGCGGCGTCCCACCACGGAACCGGTCGCACAGAGTTGTGCCGCCGGGACTCGGACGAGGTGCTGTTCGCAGCGGCCGACGGACGGCTGTGGACGCTGGAACCCCCGGAGCAGCCCGACTGGTGGACGGAGCGTCTTCCCGACACTCCGGCACCCCTCCGCTTCGAGGCCGACTTCCACGGCATCGGCGGCTGGCTCCTGGAGCGCCGGAGCGGGCGATGGAAGGGAAGCCCCGTCGACCCCGGTGCGGCGAACCCGGCGCACACAGCCAACCCGCGGGCGTGGGCACGCGCCGTCCTCAACGTCCAGCAGGTGTCCGACGAGCCCACGTGGGCCAGTTACGTACAGGCCGCGAAGGAGCTCGACCGATGACGGAACCCATGAACAGCGTGGGCGGCCTTCTGCTGCGCTGGCTGAGCGAGAGCCGCAGCGGCAGGGCGTCCGTGCTACGCGACGGTGTGCGCGGCCAGGCCCGGGCACGTGGCTTGGAGCTGAAGGAGTACGCCGAGTGGGACTGGATGCGCGGGGCCGCCGCCCTCGGCTTCATCGACGTGGACCTGCGTGCGGACCGCTGGTCGGTGGCCCCGCCGGTGCTGACCAGGCTGCCCCACGCCGACGGTCTCGCTCTTCTGACCGGCGCGCGTACCGCGCGGATCAGCGCGCGCGTCGCGGAGGCGGCAGGGGAGTGGATGGAGCTGATCACAGCCCCTCACCGGCCGGACGTCGGTGAAGTGCCACTGCCGGACACCCTCCTGGTCCAGTACGAGGACGTACGCACTCTGAGGGAGACCGCCGATCTCCTCGGCGCCCGCTACGTGCCGTGCGCCGCCCGGCAACTGGCCGAGCTGCTTCCCCAGGCCGAGCTGGGACCGGAGGCCGCGCCGCCGGGCGGGAGCACCGCCGGCACGCTGGAGAAGTACGAGCCCCGCCTTCAGCGGTTCGTCCCCGTGGACCGCGACGGCGAGGACGGCCTGTACCGCTGGCGTGGCGCCGACTATGCGCGCCTGACCCGCGTCCGCCGCGACGGCGTCTTCCACGCGGTGGAACGCGAAACGGGCATCTACCTCGAGCTCGCCCGCCATCGCACCGGGGCCATGCGCTGGCGCGCCGAGTCCGGCCGGGGCCGTGCGGGCGTCGGCAGGCTCTTCGTCGACCGGTACGCACCCCTGCCCGCGCTGCACGAGCGTGCGGCCGTCCTGTGCAGCGGCTTCCCGCCTTCGGCGAGCCGGCAGGCGCAGACCCGCGCCTACGACAACGTGCCGAGGGCGCTCGCCGAGGCGATCGCCGCCTCACTGTGCCAGCACCTGGAGATCATGCCGCGACCGGTGGCCACCGCCGGCGGGAGGACCAAGTGAGCGACGACGAGAAGACAGCGGCGACGACCGACAGCGACGTCCAGGACGTCCTGGGCACCTTCGACGACCTGCGCAGCGCCCTCTTCCGGTACTACGACACCCCGTTCTGGGTCGACGACCCCTCCGTCATGGCGGAGCGGCGCGGTCTGCTGAACCGGGACAACGGGGCCTGGCGGGACCCTCTGATCGAACTGCGCCCCCAGTACGCCTCCCGGGGCATCGGCATCGCCGAGTCCTTCGCCGAAGCGGGGGCGCACCCGGACGCCGCCGAGTTCGCCCGGTTCACGCTCCCCGAGGGCGTGACGAGCCTCTACCAGCACCAGCACGACGCGCTGGTCGCCGCGGGCCAGGGCAAGGACTTCGTGGTCACGGCGGGCACGGGGTCCGGCAAGACGGAGTCCTTCCTGCTGCCGATCCTGGCCGACCTCGTCAAGGAGTCCTCCGACTGGAAAGGCACCCGCGCGGTGCAGCCGGAGTGGTGGAAGGGGGAGGCCGGCTTCGTGCCGAGCCGACGCGGCGAGCACGGCCACCCCGCCGCCATGCGGGTGCTGATCCTCTACCCCACCAACGCCCTGGCCGACGACCAGCTGGTGCGCCTTCGGAAGGCCCTCGACAGCAGCGAGGCGCACGCGTGGCTGGACCGGAAGCGCCACGGCCACCGCTTCTACTTCGGCCGCTACACCGGAGCCACCCCCGTCTCCGGCAGCCTGGACTCCGAACCGGCCAACCACCGTCTCCGGCAGTACCTGCGAGAGGTCCAGGACCGGCAGCGCAAGGCCGACGAGAAGCTCGGCGAGGAGCTGCGGCCGTTCATCCCGCGCCTCGGCGGGGCAGAGATGCACGCCCGCTGGGACATGCAGGCCGCACCGCCGGACATCATGGTCACCAACTACTCGATGCTGAACATCATGCTGCTCCGCAAGCAGGAGGAGCACATCTTCAGCGCGACCCGGAAGTGGTTGGAGGAGACGCCGGACGCCCGGTTCACCCTGATCCTCGACGAGCTCCACATGTACCGCGGCACGGCCGGCACCGAGGTGGCCTACCTGCTGCGCAACCTGCGTCACCGCCTCGGTCTGGACGGGGCGCCCGAGAAGTTCCGCGTGATGGCGGCGTCCGCGTCGTTGGAGGCCGGGCGCGACGACGAGTTCCTCGACGGATTCTTCGCCCTGTCCGGGTCCCGGCGCGTGATCATCCCCGGCAGGGCCAAGGAGATCCCCGGCACGGGCGACCTCACCGCACACGCCGAGCTCCTCGCCCGCACGGCCGAGGAGCCCCTCACCCAGAAGGATGCCGCCGCCTTGGCCCGCGAGACGGGGCTCGGCCCGGCGCTCCAGCGGGCCCTGACCCCCGGCGGGAAGGCCCGCGCACTGCCCGCCCCGGAACTGGCGAAGAACCTCTTCCCGGAGGTCCCCACCGAGCGGCGCCAGGATGCCCTCCACGGCGTACTGCGGATACTCGGCATCGCCGAGGACCCCGAACTCCCGCAGCTGCGGGCGCACTTCTTCTTCCGGAACATCGAAGGGATCTGGGCCTGCTCCGACCCCCAGTGCCCCCACATTCCCGTGGAGCACGGGCCCGAACGCAGAGTGGGGCGTCTCTTCGCCGAACCCACCTCCCGGTGCACCTGCGGGGCCCGGGTGCTGGAGCTCCTCTCCTGCCAGGCCTGCGGCGACCTCATGCTCGGCGGTTACGCCAGCCCCAAGGACACCCGGAAGCGCAAGTTCACCGGCGCCCTGCACACCGACTTCCCGGATCTCGACCTGTTGCCGGACGAGGACAGCGGAGCGCCCACCGCGGCGAACTACGTCGTGTACTGGCCACGACCCAAGGGACTCGGTCTCGACGACGCCGCCTGGCACGCGGGCCTGTCCGACGGTGGGCCCCAGGTCGAGTTCGCGTTCCGTCGCAGCGCCTACCAGCCGGTCACCGGCCGTCTGGTGAACCGCGACGTCCAGCACACCGGCTGGTCGTTCCACATCGCCGTGCCCGTGGACAAGGAGGGGAAGAAGCCCGCCTACGATCCGGCCCGGCTGCAGGCCTTTCCCACCCGCTGCCCCGCCTGCGGCGACGACTGGGAGATCAAGTACGACCGGGATGGCCGCTTCGTCCCGCTCGAGTCGCCCGACCGGCTGCGCAACGCACCCGTCCGCAGGATGCGCACCGGTTTCTACAAGATCAACCAAGTGCTCGTGACCGAGGCGCTGGGCCACCTGCCCGACGGACAGCGCAAGGCCATCGCCTTCTCCGACAGCCGCGACGACGCCTCCGAACTCGCCAGTGGCCTCGCTCTCCGTCACTACCAGGACCTCCTTCGCCTGCTCAGTGCCGAAGCAGTCGCCGGCCAGGGAGACCCGTTCGCAGACCTCCAGCTGGTGAAGGCGTACTACGCGAAGGAACCCGTGGACCCCGACAGCGTGCGCGCCGCCATGAAGCGGACGCGGGACCGCGACCCCGCGGACTGGGGACGCCTGAAAGCCATTCTCACCGACGACCTTGACGCCGAACCCGAGCTCCTGCCCGACCTCGAACGGAAGTTCTCCGCACTGCCGTCGCTCGACGACCTCGCCACCGATCTGGAGGGCAGGTTGCTGCAGCACGGCACCAACCCCGCCGGCCCCGCCGCCTCGCTCCAGCAGACCTCGGCGGAGCAGCCCTGGACCACGCTCTTCAACTGGGAGCGGGACCGGGAAGCTGTCGCGGACACTCAGGCGCAGCAGGAACTGCTCGACCGCCTCCGCACGCGTCTGCGCCAGGAGACCGTCGGCAGCCTGTTCTCCGGCGGCGGCCGTGACTTCGAGTCGCTCGGGCTCGGCTGGTTGTGTCTGCGTGACGACCGCTCGCCGACCGCCATCAGCCCGGACAGCGACCTGGCCGTGGCACGGGCAAGTCTGCGGATCCTCGGCCTGATGCGCCGTTTCAGCAGAATGCGCGGACCGCTGCAGGGACCGCCGGCGCCTCTGAAGCGCTTCTGGGAGAAGGTCGCCGACCGTCAGGGCAGCGACAGGGAGACGGTCATGGACCGGGTGCTCGGCGTGTGGAAGGACGCCGTGGTCGAGTACGTCATCAAGCCGGAGAAGGTGGCACTGCGTCCGGCGGACAACAAGACCTGGACATGCCCCGCCTGCCACCGGCCGCACCTCCACCCAGGCGGTGGGCTGTGCACCAAGTGCCTTACCGCACTGCCTGCCGAGCCCCAGCAGTACCAAGGGTTCTTCGAGGACGACTACTACGCCTGGAAGGCCGCCCACCGCACCGGGGACTTCCCCCTGCGCACCGCGGAACTGACCGGCCAGACGGACCGCTTGGAGGCCCAGCGCCGGCAGAGCCTCTTCCAGGACGTCTTCCTCGGCGACAACGACGTTCCACAGGCGGACGGGCTGGAACTGCTCTCCGTGACCACGACCATGGAAGCCGGCGTCGACATCGGACCGCTCAACACCGTGATCATGGCCAACATGCCGCCCACCCGATTCAACTACCAGCAGCGGGTGGGCCGCGCGGGCCGCCGGAACAGCCCGGTCGCCGTGGCCCTCACAGTCTGCCGCGGACGCAGCCACGACGAGCACTACTTCGCCCGCCCCGAGGCGATCACCAACGATCCGACTCCGCCGCCCTACCTCGTCCTCGGCATGGCCTCCGTATTCCGGCGGGTCCTGCTGGGCGAAGTCCTCCGCCAGGCCTTCGCGCCCCTTCAGCCGGAGGACCGCAGGAAGGGCCCGGACATGACGAGCAACGTCCACGGACAGTTCGGTCTCGCCGCGGACTGGCCGACGCACCGTCCCTCGGTCCGCCGCTGGGTCGCGGAACACCCGCACCTGATCAGGGCCGCAGCCTCGGCGCTCCAGTCCGGCACACCGGAGAACATCACCGCCATCGACCCCGTGGCCACCGTCGACAAACTCCTGGACCAGATCGACGCCGTGGCAGGCGAGGCCGTCGGGCACTCCGACCTCAGCCAGCGCCTGGCGGAGGCGGGCCTTCTGCCCATGTTCGGGTTCCCCACACGCTCCCGCCTCCTCCACAGGAGCATCCCGAAGAAGACCTTCCCGTGGCCCCCCGCCGATTCCGTCAACCGGGACCTGGCCGTCGCCCTCAGCAAGTTCGCGCCGGGCAGCGAGACGCCGCAGGACGGCCGCCTGCTGCGTTCCATGGGCGTGGTCTCCCTCGTCCCGAGCGGCCGTGGTGTGAAGGCGGTCGAGGAGCCCTTCGGACCGGAACGGCTCGTCGCCATGTGCCGGATCTGCTCGCACGTCGACCCGACGGCCGTCATCGATCCGGAGAGCGGAAGCGCGGGCACCTGCCCCGCCTGCGGAGCGGAGAGCAAGTACTACAAGGCCGTACCGTTCAGGGAGCCCGCGGGGTTCCGGGCCGCTCCCGAAGCACGCGACTACGACGGCTACCGGGAGTTCGGCTCCCACGCCACCAGCGCGCGGACCGCCACGGACCTGGAGCGGACCGCACCGCGGATCCACCGGGCCGCCGACGACTGGATGGTCGTCCACACCGGCAGCGGTGACCGCTACATCGTCAACACCAATGCCGGCAAGCTCTTCCGGTTCGCCAAGGGCCAGGCGCCCTGGTTCGGCTACCGGGCCGTGGACAACCCGAAGGCGGACGCCGACCTGGAGATCGCCCTCGGCGCCACCCAGCACACCGACATGCTGTTCATCGGCGCCAAGGGCGCACTCGACACCAGCCGAGGACTCCGCTTCGACATCTCCAAGTCCCAGCAGATCGACGGATTTCCCGAGGCGTACCACGGCCGGCGCGCCGCCTGGTACTCGCTCGCAGCGCTGCTCCGCCGTGCCGCGGCGCCGCACCTCGACGTGCAGCCGGAAGAACTCCTGAGCGGCATCCACGGCTCGGACGCCCCGGTGGCCGCGCCCGTCATGGCCTACCTGGCCGACAGCCTCGACAACGGAGCCGGCTTCAGCACCCACCTCGGTTCGAAGCAGCACATCGAGGAGTTCCTCCAGGCGGTCGACCGGTACGTCCAGGATCTGGAGGGCGATCACCACGCACTGCACTGCCGCAGCTCCTGCTACGCCTGTCTGCGCGACTACTCGAACATGCGGCTCCACCCGCTGTACGACTGGCGGCTCGCCCGGGACCTCACCGACGCTCTGCGGGGCCGGGAACTGCGGATCCCCCTGGACGAGCACGCCCGGCTGCTGAAGGGCTGGGCGAGCGAGGACGCCACGGTCGACGTGACGGACACGGCCGCAGGACCGGTGGCGCTTTTCACCTCCGAGTTCACCGGCGAGCCCGTCGCGGTGGTCGTGAAGCACCCCCTGGAATCCGCCACCGAGGAATGCGGGACCGAACGGCTCCAGAAACTCAGGGGAGAAGTGCGGGCCGACGGGCTCGCCGACCGGGTCGTCTTCGCCGACTCCTACAGCCTCGACCGGACGCCTGCCGCGGTGATCGAGCAGGTGCGCACCTTCGCGGAGGAATTCTGATGACCACAGGCACCCTCGGCGGGGGCCAGGACGAGCAGGCGTACCGGGAGGAGCTGCGGCAGCGTGAGATCGCCCGCCGCCTCGCGCTGCGCCGGGCCCGTGGGCAAGGGCCGCTCGGTACGGCGGCCCCGCAGGCCGCAGAAACGGCCGACGCCTCCGTCGCGGTTGCTCCGCCGTCGCAGCGGACGACTCCGGTGACAGCCGAGCCGCCCGTCCCCGAGGGATTCGCCGACCGGGCGGCGTGGGAACGCGCCCGAACCTTCGCTGAGATCACGATGCCCGACGTGCTGAACGGGGAGCCCGGAGCAGTCACCGCGCGGAAGCTGGCCGAAGCCGCCGCCGGGGCCGCCTCGCGGATGGACGACCCGGTCGGCGGCGTCTCGCTGCTGGCCATGGCCCAGGACCATGGGCTGGATGTGCTCGGCAGCCGGCTCGACGGGCGGGCCCGGGCCCTGCTGGCGGACAAGCCGCTGCCCCTCCTCGGCGAGCCGGGCAGCATGTGGCAGATCTACCAGGACGACCGTCGTCTGACAGACGTGAACCTGCCCGCCCTCCGGCAGAGGGCTCTGCTGGCGACGCTTCCTCAGCCGCTGCTCGACGACTACATCGACGAGGAGTGGATCAACGCGGTACCCGAACGTGACGGCACGTCGCGCGCCGCCTACTTCCGAGCCCGCCTCGACCCGGCCACGCTCACGGACGAGGAGATGGACCTGCTGGCGTGGCCGCTGGAGAGGGAGCGCCGGAAAGCGGGTCCCGGCACGGAGCCGGGCCCCGGATGGCCCGAGGACTGGCGTCTGCTGGTGAGGTTGCAGGCCAACGACGCCCGGGCGGTCACGGAGGAGTGGACCGACATCCTCCCGCCGACGCGGAAGCTCCTCGCCGCGCTGGGCGAGGTGCAGCGGACCGGCGAGGTCCCGGACGACCTCGTCGCCGACGACGGGCTGTGGCTTCTCCTCGAGCGGCTCCGTCCCCACGTGTACAGCCGGGGCAACAAGAGGTTCAACAGCTGGATCGGTGTGCGGACCATGCTCAGGGCGGTCCGGCAGATGCACCATGCCGTTCTCCGCGGTGACGAGGAGACGGCGGAACAGCGGCGGACCGCCGCGCTCGCCGTGGCCGGGAGACTGCGGCACCATCCTCAGCCCGCCCGCTGGGAGGCGCAGAACATCCGGGCGTACCTGTGCATCGGGCAGGGCGCCACGGAGTCCCTCAGTCTTCTGGAGCGGGACGCGGAAGGACGTCCTCCAGTGGCGGAGCAGCTCGGACAGAGCGCCCTGGCCGCTCTGCGGAGGAACCGGAGCCTGCTGGAGGGCCTGCGCCCCACAGACCGCGAACTGCCGCCGCTGAACCCGTATCTGGCCCTCGGTGTGCCCGACGGGGCGGAGGACTGGAAGCGGACCTGGCGTGTGCTGAGGAAAGAGCTCGACGACGCCGGGCGTGCCCAGATCAACCGGGCCAAGGACATGATCGAGGAGGCGGTCCGCAGGCAGCGGGAGGATCCCTGGTTCGCCGTGCCGCTCACCCCGCACCGCTGGCAGGACCCCACCGCCACGAGCCACCGGCTGGAGCTCCCGCCCGAGCCCCTGCCGAGGCTCACCGATGAGCCCACGGACCGCGACCGCGAGTGGTCCCGCGCCGAGGCGGCGCGAGAAATAATCACCAAGGTGACAGAACGCCTTTCCTTGGCTGCCGACGAGGTCGCAGCCCCTGAAGACGCAGAGAGCAGCACATCGTGAGGAACAAAACCGGCCGAGGCCACATGGATTCAGGGGTCCGTGACGGATCGCAGGGAAATCGGGGACGCGGTCCCAACAGCGGGAGCGCGCGGAGTCGCGGTGAGCGCCGGGCCGCCGAGACTGCTCCGTGGCGGAGCAAGGGAAGCGATCTGCCCGAGCTCGCCCCGGGAGCACTGGACGCCGCTGCGATCGTGAAGTCGGTCAACGAGGCGCTCCTGCCTGTGGTGCAGCAGGAGTTGGAGGTGGCCCTTAAAGGACTCGGCACAGTTCTGACCGACAAGGAGACCGAGGCCGACCTGGTCTCGGTCCTCCGGTCGGAGTTGATGCGCCGGGTGCTTCCCCAGTTCACGGAGGCAGTGCGTGCGGGTGTGCTGGAGGGCATCCGCACGCGCCAGATGCACCTGGCCCAACTGGCCGTCCTGCATCGGCAGGGACTGGAAGCGAGGACCATGCAGGTGGTCCTGACCCGCCTGGAGCACGAGGCGGCAAAGGCTGGTTTGCAGATCGTCGGCGACAGCGGTGACCGCGAGCTGTTCAACGTGGTGGAAGAACAGCCGGGGGTGATGAAGAGAGGATCGGTGGCCTTCGAACTCGTTGTCCCGGCATATGTGGACAAAGAGTCAGGGAAGCTCGTCGAGCGTGGATGGCTCCGAGCCGTCCCCAAGACGCAGCCGTCCGCAGCGGCAGCGGACAAGACGAAGCCCGGGCAGAGGCGCAGGGCCACACATACGGAGACGAGCGGGAAACAGCAGAGGGATGTCAAGAAGAGCGCTGGCGCTTCCCAGACCAAGAAGAAGGCCCATCGGGGACGAGGTCCCGGAACTCCGTCGGCTCAGGAACGCGTGGAAACTCGGCGTGCAACTGGTCGCTCCGAAGTGAAGTCAACGCGTTCATTCCGTGAACCTCAGCAGGACAAGCGGCCGGAAGAGCGCAGCACCTCTGCCGGATCCAACCCAGAGGGAGGTCAGTCGGCTCGCGTTGGCGGACGGAGTGGCAAAGCTGCGCCGCACAGCATGAAGACGAATGACCGTGCGCAGCAGGAGTCGGGTTTCAGAGAGGCGCTGCGGGCTGCGGCCAGCAAGCAGAAAGGTCGGAGGGGCACGCGATGACTTTCGGTATTGACTTCGGCACGAGCAACTCTGTGGTCGCCCGTTGGAACGGCCACGGCGTCGAGGTGCTGCCCGTGGACGGCGACAACGTTCCCGCCCAGTGGCAGATGCCAGAGTTCCAGCAGCTGTTCCCCTCCGTGTTGTCCGTTCGCGACCTTCAGCGCACCCTCTGCTTCGGCTGGGAGGCGAAGACCGGCACCAGCGAGCCGCTCGATGCCGTGAAGCGCATGCTCGGTACCCGTTCCGGCGCTGAGAAGGACGGCGAGGTAGACGGGCTCGAGGTGGCTGCCCAGCTCGAAGAGCACCACGTCTGGGTCGGCTCGGAGAAGTACCACAGCACGGTCGCGGCCGCTTCTCTCTTCAGCCGCATGAAGGAAGGTGTGTCCGGCCAGCTGCTCGACCTCTCGGACGCGGTCGTCACCGTCCCCGCCAACGCCACGGGCGGCGCCCGCTATCGCACCCGGGCCGCCGCGGCGCTCGGCGGAGTGAAGGTCCGGGCACTGCTCAACGAACCCACCGCGGCGGCGATCTCGTACGCCCACGACGTGCCGGTCCCCGGCCGTTTCCTCGTCTTCGACTGGGGCGGCGGCACCATCGACGTCACCGTCCTCGAGTACGACGACGGCCTCTTCGAGGAGCAGACCTCCCGCGGCATCACCGCCCTCGGTGGTCTGGAGTTCGACAACGCGCTGGCTCGGCTGATCCAGCGGAAGATCGGTTTGAGCGCGGAGCACCTCACCAAGGCGGAACGGCGCCGGTGGCGCCGGTCGGTGGAGCTGACGAAGATCGCCCTCTCGTCCGTGCCGGAGGACGGTGCGATCTTCTTCGACCTCCCGGTCGGCCTCGCACCGGCGATCTCGAGGCGCGAGGTCAGAATCACCGCGGCCGACTACACGGAGGCGATCAGCCCGCTGATCACCCGCGCGCTGGAGCCGGTCCGCCAGGCGCTGGAGGACCTGGCCATCACTCCAGACGCCATCGACTCGGTTCTGATGATCGGTGGGACGTCGCAGATCCCCCAGGTGCGTCACGCTCTGGGTGAGCTGCTGGGCCACGACCGCATCGTCGACAGCGGCCTGTGCCGGCCCATGACAGCCGTGGCACGGGGCGCGGCCATATATGCGGCCTCCTTGGACGGGGAGCTCGGGGACGAGAGCGACTTCTCCCTGGTGACCAGTTACGACCTGGGTACCGCCGTGAGCGCCGGGGCACAGAGAGGCTTTCGCGCGATCATTCAGCGCAACGCCACGCTCCCAGCCGAGGGCTCGGCCACCTTCTATCCGGACACGCCGGGCGCTTCCTTCGTGCGGGTTCCGGTCATCGAGGGCGAGGTCGGCTACCCGGCCGACAGCGAGCGGTCTTTCCCGCTGGCCAACATCGAGGTCCCGCTTCCGAGCCGGGAGCAGGACCCCTCGAGAAACAAGATCGAGATCAGGTTCCGCTACAACGAGAGCGGCATCCTGCGTTTCACCGCCACCCACGCGGCCACGGGCAAGCTGCTCGCCGAGCGCGAGATCGACTCCTTCGGCCCTGACGGCACCCCGCTGCAGCACGGGCTCGAGGACGAACTGACCCGCCTGCTGGCCCACACCGTTCGCCCGTTCGCCGACGGTTCCTCCCACGTGCGGCACCTGTCGAATGCCGAAGCGGCGAACGCCCGCCCCGCGCCGATCGACCTCTCCGTGCGCGTGGTGGAGGCGGACCCCGCGGTGACGGTCAACGGGGAACCGCAGCAAGTGGTGACGGGAGGGCTCTGACCCACCCGGAAGGGAGCAGCCCTGCACGGCAGGGTACGAGGGCCCTGACGTCAGCGTCGGGGCCCTCATCCCGACTCTCTACCCCCCCCGGCCGATCGGCGGCCCCCTTCTGAGCCGCGCCGCTCTCCCCCGTCGCTGATACTGAGGAAATGGGCAAACTAGGGCGATACGCCCCAGCGAGCCGACAGGGTGACCGCGTGCCCCCGCGGGGCGGGGCGCCGGAAGCCGCCCCGAAGGCCCGGCACCCTTCGGCCGGCCGGCGCGTGCTGTCGTGGCGGAAGCCGCGCAGCGTCGCCGGTCAGGTCTTCCTGCTCCAGTTGGTCGTGGTCCTGCTGCTGATCGCCACGGCCGTGGCGGCTCTCGTGATCCAGGACCGCAACCGTGCGCTCCAGGAGGCCAAGGACCGGTCACTGGTGACGGCCGAGGCCTTCGCGAACGCCCGGGGCACCGCGGAGGCGATGGAGAGCGACGACCCGACGGCCGAGCTCCAGCCGCACGCCGAGGCGGTGCGCAAGAAGACCGGTGTCGACTACGTCGTGGCGCTGAGCCCGTACGGCTTCCGATGGACCCACCCGGACAAGGACCAGATCGGGAAACACGTCTCCACCTCCTACGGCAACGCCCTCGAAGGCAAGCCCCACCAGAACACCTTCGACAGCAGCCTGGGAAAGGCGGTCGACTCGACGGTGGCCGTCTTCAACGACAGGGGCACCGCCGTCGGCCTCGTCACCGTGGGGGTCACGGTCGACAAGGTGACCGGTGTGGTGCAGGAGCAGCTGCCGGTGATCTTCGCCGCCGGCGGTGTCGCACTGCTGCTGGCCGCCGGCGGATCGGCGCTGGTCAGCGGGCGTCTGCGGCGGCAGACCCGAGGGCTCGGGCCGATCGAGATGACCCGTATGTACGAGCACCACGACGCCGTGCTGCACGCGGTCCGCGAGGGCGTGCTCATCGTCGACGGCGACGGAAGGCTGCTGCTGGCCAACGACGAGGCGCGCCGGCTGCTGGCCCTGCCCCCGGACGCCGAGGGCAGGCCGGTCGCCGAACTCGGTCTGAGCCCGGCCCTGGTCGACCTGCTGGGATCGGGCCGGGCCGTCACCGACGAGGTGATCCTGGCCGGTGACACCCTGCTCGCGGTCAACGTGCGACCGGTGGGCCCGCGCGCGGGCTGCGTGGCCACCCTGCGGGACACCACCGAGCTCCGCGCGCTCGCCGGCCGCGCGGACGTGGCGGGCGGGCGCCTGCAACTGCTCTACGAGGCGGGCACCCGGATCGGCACCACCCTGGACATCGAGCGCACCGCCGAGGAGCTGACCGAGGTGACCGTGCCACGCTTCGCCGACTTCGCCACCGTCGAGCTGGTGAAGTCCGTACTGCACGGCGACGAACCCACGGGGGTGAGCACGGAGATGCGCCGCGTCGCGGTCGCCGGCATCCGGGACGACCCGCCCTTCCATCCTGTCGGGACGCTGATCCGCTACCGACCCGGCAACCCCGTCACCACCGGCGTCACCACCGGCCGGCCGGTCCTGGTGGCCGATCTCGCCACGGACGACGGATGGCGGGCCCAGGACCCCGAGCACGCGGAGCGCTTCATCGCCTACGGGATGCACTCCATGATCGCCGTGCCGCTCCGCGCCCGGGGACAGCTGCTGGGCGTCGTGCAGTTCTGGCGTTCGGAGCAGGACCCCTTCGAGGCCGACGACGTGTCCCCCGCGGAGGAGCTCGCCACCCGGGCCGCCGTGTGCATCGACAACGCGCGCCGCTACACCCGCGAGCACACCACCGCCGTCACCCTGCAGCGCAGCCTGCTGCCCGGCACGTTTCCCGAGCTGTCCGCCCTGGAGGTCGGGCACCGGTATCTGCCCGCGCAGGCCGGGGTGGGCGGCGACTGGTACGACGTCATCCCCCTGCCCGGGGCCCGGGTGGCCCTCGTGGTGGGCGACGTCGTCGGACACGGCCTCCACGCCGCCGCCACCATGGGCCGCCTGAGGACCGCCGTGCACAACTTCGCCGCGCTGGACCTGCCGCCGGACGAACTCCTCGCGCACCTGGACGACCTCATCACCCGGATCGACCATGACGCGGCGGCCGAGGGCGACACCGAGGCCGTCGCCGGGGCCACCTGCCTGTACGCGGTCTACGACCCGGTCCCCGGGCGGTGCGTCGTCGCCCGGGCCGGTCACCCCGGACCGGCGCTCGTCTCGCCCGACGGCTTCGTGACCTTCCCCGACATCCCCCCCGCCCCGCCGCTCGGCGTAGGGGCGGGGCTGCCCGTCGAGACCGTCGAGCTCCGGCTGGCCGCCGGGAGCCGGCTGGTCCTGTACACCGACGGCCTGGTCGAGGCCCGGGACCGTGACATCGACGTCGGGCTCGGCATGCTGCGGGAGGCGCTGGCCGCCACGCACGGCGCCAGTCTGGACGACACGTGCCAGGCGGTGCTCGACGCGATGCTGCGCACCAGGCCGAGCGACGACGTCGCCCTGCTCGTCGCGCGAACCCGGCTCCTCGCCCCCGACCAGGTCGCCGAGTGGGACGTGCCCGGCGACCCCGCCGCCGTCCCCCGGATCCGTGCGGAGGCCGGCCGCAGGCTGGAGTCCTGGGGGCTGGGCGAGGCGGCCTTCACCACCGAGCTGATCCTCAGCGAGCTCGTGACGAACGCCATCCGGTACGGCCGGAGCCCCATCGGTCTGCGGCTGCTGCGCGACCACGACGGCCTGATCTGCGAGGTCGCCGACGGCACCAGCACCTCCCCGCACCTGCGCCGGGCCACCTTCACCGACGAGGGGGGCCGCGGTCTGTTCCTCGTCGCGCAGATGTCCCGCCGCTGGGGGACCCGGTACACCGACCGGGGCAAGATCATCTGGGCGGAGCTGGCGCTCGACGGCGAGGCCGCCGGGGACCTGAGCGGGCTCCTCGACCTGTGACGCGGCAGGGGACCGCCCTGCCCCGGTCAGGTGCTCTCGTGGACCGTGAGGTACGGGATCTTGGCCGGGTCCCGGCCGAAGGCGGCCCCGAGATAGACGGCCGACAGTTTGGCGAGCGTCCCGTCGTCGATCAGCTGTCGGATGACCCGGTCCAGTTCGGCCCGGTTGGGCGAGCCCATCGGATACAGGGCGCCGTAGCCCTGGTCGGTGCGGTACTGGCCCACCAGGCTCACCCTGCTGCCCTCGTTCTGGGCGTACGGCAGCAGGATGGTCGTGTCGTGGACGACCGCGTCGATCCGCCCGTCCTCCAGTGCCCTGATCATCTCCGGGTCGTTGGCATACGCCTTGACGGGCTCGGCCGGCTTGATGCGGTCCTCCACGAACTGCTCGCCCGTGGTGCCCTCGGCCACCCCGATGCGCACGTCGCTGATGTTGTCCTCGTCGATCCGCTCGCCCTTCCTGATCAGCAGCCCGAGGGTGGAGGAGAGGTACGGCGGGGAGAACTTGGCGACCTTGCTGCGCTCCGGAGTGATCGTGATCTGCGCCAGGGCCAGGTCGAAGTCCTTGGTCCGGCCGGACACGACCTCCGGGAAGGGGGCGTTCTCGACCGCGACCCGGTCGAGTCCGGACCGGTAGGCGATGTTGGCGGCCATGCAGTACTCGTAGCCGCTCCTGACGGACTGCGGCGTGTCACCGTTCCACCAGCCCGGAGCGGGCAGGGTCGTCTTGACCGTGAGCGCACCGGCCGTCTCGGGGGTCAGGTGGAACTCCCCGCGCCGCCCCGAGACATCGCAGTCGCCGTAGCGGACCTTCGACAACCGCGATCCGTCCTGGTCGCATGCCGAGGTCACGGCGATGAGCGCCCCGCTGACAACCAGAGAGACGATCGCGACCGCGGCGCGCATCATTGCACCTCCGGTAGGGGCAAACTGCTGGATTCACCATAAATCACACGGGGCCGTACGGTGGCCGGAGCCACCGGAGCGCCGACGCCCGTGCGTGCCCCGAACAAGCCGAGGCCCCCCGCGTCCGGTGGCGGACGCGGGGGGCCGGGCCTCGATGGTGCTGGGAGGAGCGCTCAGGGGGTCACGGGGGCGGCGACCTCGTCGCGGGTGGGGGCCGGAGCCGCGGCGGACTCGTCCTCCTCCAGCCGTACGTCCTTCGTCTCCTTGCCCACCAGCAGGGCGATCAGCGTCAGCACCGCCATCGAGGAGAGGTAGACGCCGACGAGCCACGGGGAACCGTCGCCCGCCTCCCACAGGGCCACCGCAATGAACGGGGCCACCGCGGCGCCGAGGATCGAACTGACGTTGTACGAGATGCCGGACCCGGTGTAGCGCACGCTCGTCGGGAACAGCTCCGGCAGCAGCGCGCCCATCGGGCCGAACGTCATGCCCATCAGGGTGAAGCCCAGCACCAGCCACAGCACCACGCCGAGCGTGCCCAGGCCGATCAGCGGCACCCACACCAGCCCGAAGACGGCGATCGCCGCGGTGACCCAGGCCAGGGTGGTGCGGCGGCCGTAGCGGTCGGCGAGCGGGCCGGAGACCAGGGTGAACACCGCGAAGAACAGCACACCGAAGATCATCATCAGGACGAAGGTGGTGTAGCTGTAGCCCAGTCCGGGCACGGCGGCGTCCGTCGCGGTCCGGCCGTAGCTCAGCGAGAACGTGGTCATCAGGTAGAAGAGCACGTACGTCGCCAGCATGAAGAAGGTGCCGAGGATCAGCTGCTTCCCATGGGTGCGGACCACGGCCGCCAGCGGCAGCCTGCGCACCAGGCCGGCCTCCCGGGTCTTCGCGAACACCGGCGACTCGACCAGGCGCATCCGCACCCACAGGCCGATCGCGACCATCACGGCCGAGAAGAGGAACGGCACCCGCCATCCCCAGCTCAGGAAGGCGTCCGAGGGCTGGGACGGGTCGGCGCCCGCCGCGGACGGCATCAGCGCGCCGATGATCAGGAACAGGCCGTTGCCGATGATGAAGCCGAGCGGCGCGCCCAGCTGCGGGAACGTGCCGAACAGGGCCCGTTTCCCGCTCGGGGCGTTCTCGGTGGCGACCAGGGCCGCACCGCTCCACTCGCCGCCGAGCGCGAAGCCCTGCGCCAGCCGCATCAGCACCAGCAGGGCGGTGGCGACCCAGCCGGCCTGCGCGTAGGTGGGCAGCACGCCGATCAGGAAGGTGGCGATGCCCATGGTGAGCAGCGAGGTCACCAGCGTGCCCTTGCGGCCGAGGCGGTCACCGAGGTGCCCGAAGACGACGGCGCCGATCGGGCGCGCGACCATGGCGGCGCCGAACACCGCGAACGACGACAGCAGGGCCGTCGTCGGGTCGCTGCTGGGGAAGAAGAGCTTCGGGAACACCAGGACGGCCGCGGTCGCGTAGATGTAGAAGTCGTAGAACTCGATCGTCGTCCCGATGAGGCTGGCGACGAGGACGCGGGACCGCGAGTTGACGGGGGTCCCGGGGGGACTGCTGGTGGGTGCGGACATCTCTCGGTCTTTCCAGGGGGGAACGGTCGCGGCTGCGCGAGCCGACGGACCCGCACGGCGGCACCCGTCCCCCGTCACGGAGATGGGTGCACAGTGCAGGTAGATCGAACACTCTCAGACATCTCATGAGTCAGGAAGCTCATCTCGCCAGGTGAGACGGCGGTGAGGCTCCCGTGCCCGCGGGGACGGCCGGGTGCCTCCGCGAAAACACGTGGCAGGGCCCGGTCCGCCGTCCCTACACTCACCGCAGGACGCCGCCCGCGACGGGCGGCGCCGTCACGACCGACGACGAGGGGAGACAGGCCGTGGGTGCTCACGCCGCCACCGCTCGCCGTCCCCGGTCCCGCCGGACCGAGGTGATCCTGGTGTCCCCGGCCGCCCGGTGCCCGCTGCGCGCCCGGCACCGGACCCCGTGACGCACGTCTGAACCAGCGCCCGCCCGCCAGGGGCACGCGCTGCCGTGCGCCGGGACATCGCGCCGCCCTCTTCCGGACCATCCGAAAGGCCACCGGCCGTGCGCACGCACACCCACACCCTCGCCGCCGTCCGCAACCTCGGCATCCTCGCCCACGTCGACGCCGGCAAGACCACCGTCACCGAGCGGATCCTCTACGCCACCGGCACCACCCACAAGCGGGGCGAGGTCCACGACGGCACCACCGTCACCGACTTCGACCCGCAGGAGCGCGACCGGGGCATCACCATCTTCGCCGCGGCCGTGAGCTGCGACTGGGACGGGCACCGCGTCAACCTCATCGACACCCCCGGGCACGTCGACTTCGCCGACGAGGTCGAGCGGGCGCTGCGCGTGCTCGACGGCGCGGTCGCCGTGTTCGACGCCGTCGCGGGCGTCGAGCCGCAGAGCGAGTCGGTGTGGCGGCAGGCGGACCGGCACGGCGTGCCGAGGATCGCCTTCGTCAACAAGCTGGACCGCGCGGGCGCGGACCTCGACCGGGCGGTGGCGTCGATCCGGGAGCGGCTGCACCCGGTGCCGCTCGCCGTGCAGCTGCCGATCGGCACCGAGGACGGCTTCCGCGGGGTCGTCGACCTCGTACGGATGCGGGCGCTGGTCTGGGCCGACGACGGCACCCGTGCGGTCGGGGACGTACCGCGGGACCTGTGCGAGGAGGCGCTGCGGCGCCGGCGTCTGCTGGAGGAGGCCGTGGCCGAGCTGCACGCCGGGGCACTGGAGGAGTTCTGCGCCCGGGGAACCGTGGCGCCCGGGACGCTGACGGCCGCCCTGCGGGAGATCACCCGCACCGGGGAGGGTGTCGTCGTGCTCTGCGGCTCGGCGTACCGCAACCGCGGTGTGGAGCCGTTGCTCGACGCGGTGGTGGCGTATCTGCCGTCGCCGCTCGACGTACCGCCGGTCCACGACACGCAGGACACGGACGAGGAGCGGCCCGCCGACCCGGCGGCGCCCTTCGCCGGGCTGGCGTTCAAGGTGAGCGTCACGCCGACCGGCCGGCTGACCTACGTACGGGTGTATTCGGGAACGATCGGGAAGGGGGACACCGTGCTGGACACGAGTGCCGGGCGCACCGAGCGGATCGGGCGGATCCTGCGGGTGCAGGCCGACCGGCACGCCCAGGTCGACCAGGCGGTCGCCGGGGACATCGTCGCGGTCATCGGCCTGAAGTCGGCTCGCGCGGGCTCCACGCTGTGCGCGCCGCACGCGCCCCTCGTCCTGGAACCGCCGGGTGTGGCCGAACCGGTGGTGTCGGTCGCCGTGGAGGCACGCAGGTCCACCGACACGGACCGGCTGGCCGCCACGCTGGCCCGGCTGGCCGAGGAGGACCCGTCGCTGGTGGTACGCACCGACGCGGAGACCGGGCAGACACTGCTGTCCGGGATGGGCGAACTGCATCTGGAGGTCGCGGTGGAGAGGATCCGGCGCGAGAGCGGCCTGGACGTCGCCGTCGGGCGGCCGAGGGTGTCGTACCGCGAGACCGTCGGCAGCGGCGTGCGCGGCTTCGTCCACCGCCACGTCAAACAGGACGGCGGCGCGGGCCAGTTCGCGCACGTCGTGCTCGACGTCGAGCCGCTGGAGGCCGGGTCCGGCTTCGAGTTCCGCTCGGCCGTGGTCGGCGGCCGGGTGCCGCAGGAGTACGTCCGTGCCGTGGAGGCCGGCTGCCGGGACGGCCTCGGCGAGGGCCCACTCGGCGGGCACCGGGTGACCGGGGTGCGCGTCACCCTCACCGACGGGGCGACGCATGTGAAGGACTCGTCCGACACCGCGTTCCGCACCGCGGGCCGCCTCGGCCTGCGCGACGCCCTGCGCTCCTGCGCGATGGTGTTGCTGGAGCCGGTCGCCGAGGTGACGGTCACCGTGCCGGAGGACGCCGTCGGCACCGTGCTCGGCGACCTGGCGGCACGCCGCGGCCGCGTCTCGGGTTCGGTCACCCGGGCGGGCGCGGCGGTCGTCACGGCGACGGTGCCGCTCGCCGAACTGTTCGGCTACGCGACCCGGTTGCGCAGCCGCACCCAGGGCCGCGGCACCTTCACCACCCGCCCCACGGGCTACGCCCCGGCCCCGGCGACGACGGCCACCCGCTGACCGAAGGGGCGGCCCCACCCGGCGTACGGGTGGGGCCGCCCTGCCTGGAGCCGTCGTCGGTCAGGGATACGACACCACCGTCGACGGCACCGTCGACGTCCCCGACGTCGGGCTGCCCGTGTCGTTGATGACGCGTTCGTACTGGCCGTTGCCGCCCAGCGAGACGACGAGCAGGTTGTGGAAGCGGACGTTCGGGCGGGTCGGGGCGGCGAAGCCGTGGTGCTGGACGATCGTCGGGTCGACGTTGTAGTAGCAGTAACTGCCCAGGCCCCAGCCCTCGTGCGAGGTCACGGCGTCGCCGACGCGGTAGGCGGCGTAGCCCTTGATCGAGCCGTTCTGGATGGCGGCCTGGTTCGGGGCGTCGTACGCCTTCTCGTTCTGGAAGAAGATCGTGCGGCCCCGCTGGCCGAACCACTGCACGTCGTACTTGTTGAAGTGCTCGACGAACAGGCCGGTCGCCAGGACGTCGTCGCCGTTGACGACGACGCCGTAGTCGGCGCGGTTGGTCTCCCAGCCGACGCCCTCGCCGTGGTCGGCCCGCCACACCCAGGTGTGGTCGACGATGGTGTGCCGGTTGTTGATCACCATGCTGGTGGTGGCCTTGCCGGCGCCCGCGCCGCCGATGCGGATGAACACGTCCTGGACGGTGGTCGGATTCGCGGAGTGGTCGCGGGAGGCGCCGGACGGCCCGATCTCCAGCAGGGTGGGGGAGTTGACCGGCCCGGCGTCCACCAGGAAGCCGGCCAGCCGCACCCCGTCGACGTCGGCGACCTTCACCGCGGTGACGCCGCCGTCCGGGATGAGGGTCGCGTAACCGAGGCCGAGGACGACCGTGTTCGCCCGGTTGATCCGCAGGGGCTCGTCGAGGTGGTAGATGCCGGGCGTGAGCAGCAGGTGCAGCCCCTGTGTCAGCGCCTGGTTGAGAGTGGCGGCCGAGACGCCGGGGCGGGCGACGTAGAACTGCGTGAGCGGCAGGGAGGTGCCGCGCGGGGTGCCGTTGCCCCAGGTCACGCCGCGCGCGTCGGTCCGCTTCTCGGGCAGGAACACCCGGTACTCGCTGCCCTGGAGGTACAGGAACGGCTTCTCGCGGGAGACCGGCGTGGTGGTCAGGGTGGTGTACGGCGGATTGGGGAAGCTCTGCGCGGGGGCGCCCTCGACACCCGAGAACACCATGTTCCAGACGCCGTTGAGCCAGCTGCCGATCGCGCTGTCGCGGGTGTACCACTGCTGTTGCGAGTACGGTCCGACCTGCCCGTCGATGCGGCTGTCGGCGATGTAGCCGCCGCTGGCCCAGCCGTAGCCGGTGGGGGAGAGGTTCAGACCGCCGCGGACGTGCATCCGGCGGAACGGGGCCGCCTGCGCGACCGCCCAGCGGTTGGTGCCGTTGACCGGGACCAGGGCCAGGTTCTCCGCCGAACGCCAGAAGTTCTGCGTGGCGTTGCCGCCGAACCAGCCGGCGTCGACGGTGACGTCCCCGTTGATGGTGGTGTCGTCGGGGGACAGGCCGAGGCCCGCGATGGAGGTGTAGAAGCCGAGCTGGGCGTTGAGCCCCTGGTAGGTGCCCGGCTTGAACAGCAGCGCGTAGCGGCCGGTGCCGAACTGCGCGGACTCCTGCTGGCGGAACACCTCGTCGAGACGGGCCTGGATGCCGGGGGTCGACGGGTCGAAGACCAGGACGTTGGGGCCGAGGTCGCCACCGCCGGGCAGCGCGCGCGGCCTCTTGCGAGGGGCCGGGGCGGCGGAGGCGTGGGCCGAGGCACCCAGCACCACGGGGGCCGCGGCGGCCGCCGCGGCGGCGCCCAGCAGGGTGCGGCGGCCGACCGGGGACGGGCGCGACGAGGACGGGGAGGAATCAGGCATGGGGCGGCTCTCCTTGTTCAGGAAGTGAACGTGGTGGGGTCCGGGAGCGCTCTCTCGCCGCTGAATGGTTCAACTGCGAAACGAGAGAGTCAAGAGGTTCGACCAGACTCCGGCAACTGCGCCCAAAGCCTTGACGCCGCCCGGTCCAGAGGCTTAACTCACGCTCTAAATTAAGCAGCAGTACCCCCGGAAGGGACACCGGAGCCATGCGCACAACGCGAGCCGCGGCCGTAGCTGCCGTCACCATGTCTCTCGCCCTGGCCGCCACGGCCTGCGGAGGCGGTTCGTCGACGGACGGCGGGGGGTCGAACGACTCCCCGAAGACCCTCACCTACTGGGCCTCCAACCAGGGCGCCAGCATCGAGGTCGACAAGAAGGTCCTCCAGCCCGAACTCGACAAGTTCGAGAAGCAGACCGGCATCGAGGTGAAGCTGGAGGTCGTGCCCTGGTCCGACCTGCTCAACCGCATCCTCACCGCCACCACCTCCGGCCAGGGCCCGGATGTGCTGAACATCGGCAACACCTGGAGCGCCTCCCTCCAGGCGACGGGCGCCCTGCTGCCCTGGACCGCCGGGAACTTCGACAAGATCGGCGGTAAGGACCGCTTCGTCGACTCCGCGCTCGGCTCCACCGGCGCAGAGGGCAAGGACCCGGCCGCCGTCCCGCTGTACTCGATGGCGTACGCGCTCTACTACAACAAGAAGGCGTTCGCCGACGCCGGCATCTCCGAGCCGCCGGCCACCTGGGACGAACTCGTCGCGGACGGCAAGAAGCTCACCGGCGGCGGCAAGTGGGCGCTCGGCGTCGAGGGCTCCAACCCCTCCGAGAACATCCATCACGCCGTCGTCTTCGCCAAGCAGCACGGCGCCGACTTCTTCACCGCCGACGGCAAGGCCGACTTCACCTCCGACAAGGCCGTCGCCGGCGTCAAGCAGTTCGTCGACCTGATGGGCAAGGACAAGATCATCGCGCCCGGCAACGCCGAGTACGCGCAGAACCAGTCCGTCAGCGACTTCGCCAAGGGCAAGACGGCCATGCTGCTGTGGCAGTCCGCGTCCGCCAACCTCAAGTCCCAGGGCATGAGCGAGGACGCCTACGGCATCGCCCCGGTGCCCGTGCAGTCCGGCACTCCCGGCACCGGCACGGGCGTCAACTCGATGGTCATGGGCATCAACATGGCCGTCTTCAAGAACACCGACAACATCGACGGCGCCACCGAGTTCGTGAAGTTCATGACGAGCGACGCCGAGCAGAAGATCCTCAACCAGGCCTACAGCTCCATACCGCCGGTCAAGGGCGCCCAGGCCGACGCCGCCTTCAACACCCCGGCGAACGCGGTCCTCAAGGACACCCTCGCCAAGAGCGCCGTCGCCGCCCCGCAGGTCGCCGACGAGTCCCAGTTCGAGACCGCCGTCGGCACGGCCATCAAGGGGCTGTTCGCCGACGCCGCCGCCGGACGCAAGGTCACGGAGGACTCGGTCAAGGCCGCCCTCGAGAAGGCCCAGCAGCAGATGCCGGCGAAGTGAGCACGATGACGACCACGGTCCCCACCGAGGCCGCGGTGCGTCCGAGCTCCCCCGGGACGGCGAGCGGACCCCGCCGCCGTCCCGGGCGGATCCGCCGCATCGGCCTGCCCTACCTGCTCCTCCTGCCCGCCCTGCTCCTCGAACTCCTCGTCCATCTCGTGCCGATGGTCATCGGCATGGTGATGAGCTTCAAGGAACTCACCCAGTTCTACATCCGCGACTGGACCACCGCGCCCTGGAGCGGCCTCGACAACTACACGGTCTCCGTGGACTTCGACGCCCCCGTGGGCGAGGCGCTGCTCCACTCGTTCCTGGTCACCGTCGCCTTCACCCTGCTCTCCGTCGGCCTGTGCTGGTGCATCGGCACCGCCGCCGCCCTCTACATGCAGGACACCTTCCGCGGCCGGGGCCTGCTGCGCGCCCTGTTCCTGGTGCCGTACGCGCTGCCCGTCTACACCGCCGTCATCACCTGGGTCTTCATGTTCCAGCACGACAACGGCCTGGTGAACCACGTCCTGCACGACCAGCTCGGCATCACCGACAAGCCCACGTTCTGGCTCATCGGCGACAATAGCTTCTTCGCCCTGCTGACGGTGTCCGTGTGGAAGGGCTGGCCGTTCGCCTTCCTCATCGTCATGGCCGGCCTGCAGAACATCCCGAGGGAGCTCTACGAGGCCGCATCCCTCGACGGCGCCGGCATGTGGCAGCAGATCCGCCGGATCACCCTGCCGTCCCTGCGGCCCGTCAACCAGGTCCTCGTCCTCGTCCTGTTCCTGTGGACGTTCAACGACTTCAACACGCCCTACGTCCTGTTCGGCAAGACCGCGCCCGAGGCCGCCGACCTCATCTCCGTGCACATCTACCAGGCGTCCTTCGTCACCTGGAACTTCGGCACCGGTTCGGCGATGTCCGTGCTCCTGCTGCTGTTCCTGCTCGTGGTGACCGGCGTCTACCTCGTGATCACCTCGCGCGGACGGAGGACCGCCGATGTCTGAGTCCGCCCGGCCCCTCAAGTCCCCTTCCGTGGCCGCCCGTTCGCCGATGGCACCGCCCCGGTCCTTCCTGTGGTCCCGGCGGATCTTCCTCACCCTGCTCACCGGCTTCGTCCTGGTCCCCGTCTACGTCATGGTCTCCAGCTCGCTCAAGCCGCTGGCCGACGTGTCGGGCACGTTCCGCTGGCTGCCCAGCGGTCTGACGATCCGCCCCTACATCGACATCTGGTCGACGGTGCCCCTCGCGACGTACTTCGTGAACTCGCTCGTCGTGGCGGGCGCGGCCACGGTCTGCTCGGTGGTGATCGCGGTCTTCTCCGCGTACGCCGTCAGCCGCTACGACTTCCGCGGCAAGCGGGTCTTCACGGTCACCGTCCTGTCCACGCAGATGTTCCCGGGCATCCTCTTCCTGCTCCCGCTGTTCCTCATCTACGTCAACATCGGCAACGCCACCGGCATCGCCCTGTTCGGCAGCCGCGGCGGCCTGATCCTGACGTACCTCACCTTCTCCCTGCCGTTCTCCATCTGGATGCTCATCGGCTACTTCGACTCGGTGCCGCGCGACCTGGACGAGGCGGCGCTGGTCGACGGCTGCGGACCGCTCGGCGCACTGTTCCGGGTCGTCGTCCCGGCCGCCGTCCCCGGCATCGTCGCCGTCGCCGTCTACGCCTTCATGACCGCCTGGGGCGAGGTGCTGTTCGCGTCCGTCATGACCAACGACACCACCCGCACCCTCGCCGTCGGCCTCCAGGGCTACTCCACGCTCAACGACGTGTACTGGAACCAGATCATGGCCGCCTCGCTGGTCGTGAGCGTCCCCGTGGTCGCCGGCTTCCTCCTCCTCCAGCGCTACCTGGTCGCCGGACTGACCGCAGGCGCCGTCAAGTGACCGAGCACCCCCGCCCCGAAAGGAACTCCGTGCCCGACCGTATCGACCTCGCCGCACTCCCGAACGACTTCCTGTGGGGCACCGCCACAGCGGCGTACCAGATCGAGGGAGCCGTGGCGGAGGACGGCCGCTCCCCGTCGATCTGGGACACGTTCTCGCACACCCCCGGAAAGATCGACAACGGCGACACCGGCGACGTCGCCTGCGACCACTACCACCGCTGGCGCGAGGACATCGCCCTCATGCGCACGCTCGGCACCAACGCCTACCGCCTGTCCGTCGCCTGGCCGCGCGTCCTGCCGGGCGGCGACGGCCCCGTGAACCCCAAGGGCCTCGCCTTCTACGACGAGTTGGTCGACGCCCTGCTGGAGGCGGGCATCACGCCGTCCGTCACCCTCTACCACTGGGACCTTCCGCAGGCCCTCCAGGACCGGGGCGGCTGGCCCGAGCGGGAGACGGCCGAGCACTTCGCCGAGTACGCCTCGGTGGTCGCGACCCGGCTCGGCGACCGCGTCCGCCACTTCGCCACCCTCAACGAGCCGTCCTGCTCGGCCTGGATCGGGCACCTCGAAGGCACCATGGCCCCCGGCCTGACCGACCTCACGGCCGCCGTCCGCGCCTCCTACCACCTCCTCCTCGGCCACGGCCTCGCCACCCAGGCGATCCGCGCCGCCGCACCCGGCGCCGAGGTCGGCATCGTCAACAACCTCTCCACCGTGTACGCGGCCGGCGACCGCCCCGAGGACGAGGCCGCCGCCCGCCGCCAGGACGGCCACGTCAACCGCTGGTGGCTCGACCCGATCCACGGCCGGGGCTTCCCGGCCGACATGGTCGAGACGTACGGCGTCGAACTCCCCGAGCGGACCGGTGACCTGGAGACGATCGCGGCCCCGCTGGACTGGCTCGGCCTGAACTACTACTTCCCGGCCCACGTCGTCGACGACCCCGACGGCCCCGCCCCGTACGCCCGCGCGGTCCGCCGCCCCGGCGTGCCGCGCACCGGCATGGACTGGGAGATCGACGCGAGCGGCATCGAGACCCTGCTGCTGCGCCTCACCGAGGAGTACGGGGCGCGCAAGATCTACATCACCGAGAACGGCTCCGCCTTCCCGGACGTCGTCCGCCCCGACGGCACGGTCGACGACCCCGAACGGCAGGACTACCTGGTCCGGCATCTCGCGGCCTGCGCGTCGGCCGCCCGCAAGGGCGCCCCGCTCGCCGGGTACTTCGCGTGGTCGCTCCTCGACAACTTCGAGTGGGCGTACGGCTACGCGAAGCGGTTCGGCCTGGTCCACGTGGACTACGAGACACAGGTACGGACGATCAAGGGCACGGGGCATCTGTACGCGGACATCGTGCGGGCGCACGGGGGGAGGGCGCGGCGGGCGGCGTGAGTCCGGGCTGCCCGTGGCCGGAGCACGAGGCGGGTCGGCCTTCCGTGTCCGCGGCCGCTCACTTCCCCGCGGAGCGGAAACGGTGCACGTGCCGCAGGCCGAGGAGTTCTGCGACGGCGTCCAGCCGGCGGGCGGTCTCCTCGTCGCCGTCGATCCCGCCGGCGGTGGTGGCCGCCACCCCCGGCCAGGAGCGCACCACGGTCACCGCCTCATCGCCCGGTACGGGTTCGGGCAGCTCGGCTGCGTACCGGGCACCCCCGCTGCGGACGCCACAGCCCGCGGTCGCACGCCGAGCCGGTCCAGCAGGACGGCGGCGCCCACCGCGCCGTCGCCCAAGAGGGCGGCGCGGTGCGGTCCGGCGAGGGAGAGGCCGTGGCGCGGCACCGACGGGATGTCCTGCCGCGCCGGTTCGGTGAGACCGCGATGGACGTCCGGGGGCAGTGCTCTACAGCCCGCTCGAACACTTCCCCGGCTTCACGTTCGGCGCCGGACTCGCCACGGTCGTCGGCCTGATGCTGTACGTCGCCTCCGCCGACCCCGGCGCGCTGGTGATGGGCAGCCTCAGCACAAACCTGCCCACCCCGACGACACCCGCTCGAACCCGCCCGACCGCCGTCCGGACGCGCCGGGTGCGCACCCGTCGGCGGAGTGAGGGACCGGGCTGGACCTCAGCTCGTCACCAGTTCCGGCCGCGTCCTGCGCTCGGCCGCCGCCGGCGCCACCCGCGTCGCCCGGTGCGTGCGCCCCAGCCACAGCACGTCCCGGCCGAACGACCACAGCAGGGCGCCCAGCGCCGTGGCCGTGACCGCGAACGTGGCGGCGTGGGGGAACAGGCCGGACGCGGCCACCAGGAGGAAGACGCCCTGCACCGCGGCGACCGTCTTGCGGGCCGTGCTCGGCGGCAGGGGGGCGTTCAGCCAGGGCCAGACCCGGGCGGCGGCGACGAAGCCGTAGCGCATGGCGCCGATCAGCAGCACCCACGGACCCAGCGACATCGAGACGTACACGCTGAGCACCAGGATCAGGAACGCGTCCACCTCCATGTCGAAGCGGGCGCCCAGCGCCGTCGACGTGCCGGTGCGGCGGGCCACCTTGCCGTCCACGCCGTCGAGGATCAGGGCGACCGCGGTCAGGCCCACGAACAACGTGACCGGCGGCGAGTCCTGGAAGGAGTCCGCGACCAGTGCCGTCACCCCGCCGACCAGGGTGGCCCGGCCGAGCGTGACCCGGTTCGCCGGGCCGAACGAGCGGAGCCCGGACCGGTGCAGGGCCAGGGAGAGCAGCGCCCAGGAGGCGACGGCGAACGCGAGGCCGGTCAGCCAGCCCGCGGGCCCCATGCCGATCGCCGATCCCAGCAGGGCCAGCAACAGGATCTGAACGCCCGCTCCCACCGCGGTCTCCTGCTGGACCAGCCTTGCTTCGTACGTGTTGTTCAGGGCCACCGCACATTCCTCCGGCCAGATGACAGAGTCGATCAAGGCCGCGTACTGTGCGCGGCCTGTGCACACCTCGGTACGTGGACAGGTCGCCGATCGTTCAGGAGGTTCCCGATGAACCGCACCGCACGTGCGTTCTGGCTCAGCGCTCCGGGGAAGGGCGAGATCCGGGAGGTCGCCCTGCCCGAGCCCGGCGAGGGGGACGTGCTGGTGCGGTCGCTGTACTCGGGGGTCAGCCGGGGCACGGAGACCCTCGTGTTCCGCGGCGGCGTCCCGGAGAGCCAGCACGCGGCCATGCGGGCGCCGTTCCAGGAGGGGAACTTCCCCGCCCCGGTGAAGTACGGCTACCTTAGCGTCGGGGTGGTCGAACAGGGGCCGGACGCGCTGGCCGGCCGTACGGTCTTCTGCCTGTACCCGCATCAGACGCGCTACGTCGTCCCGGCGAGCGCGGTGACCGTCGTACCGGACACCGTGCCCGCCGCGCGGGCCGTCCTCGCCGGCACCGTCGAGACCGCCGTCAACGCCCTGTGGGACGCGGCGCCCCTGGTCGGGGACCGGATCGCCGTGGTCGGCGGCGGCATGGTGGGCTGCTCCGTGGCCGCGCTGCTGGCCCGCTTCCCCGGCGTGCGGCTCCAGTTGGTCGACGCCGACCCGTCCCGCGCCGAGGTGGCCGGGTCCCTCGGCGTCGCCTTCGCGTCCCCCGAGGACGCCCTCGGCGACTGCGACCTCGTGGTGCACGCCAGCGCCAGCGAACAGGGACTCGCCCGCTCCCTCGAACTGCTCCGCCCCGAGGGCACCGTCCTCGAACTCAGCTGGTACGGCGACCGGCAGGTGGCCGTCCCGCTCGGCGAGGCGTTCCACTCGCGGCGCCTCGTCATCCGCAGCAGCCAGGTCGGGACCGTCTCACCGGCCCGCGCCGGCCGCAGTTACGCCGACCGCCTCGCGCTCGCCCTCGACCTGCTCGCCGATCCCGCGCTGGACGCCCTCGTCACCGGGGAGAGCCCTTTCGAGGAGCTGCCCGAGGTGCTGCCGAAGCTGGCATCCGGGCGGATCCCGGCGCTCTGTCACCGCGTCAGATACCCGGACGCGCCCTGACGCGCGGATTCGCCCCGCGGGACGCAAGAGCGCCTGACCTGAGAAAAGAGTGAGGACGCGCTGAACACGGGGAAGCGAAGAGCCGTACTACACGGCATCCCCGGCGGCGATCGGCCGGGGACTAGGCGCACCGCACCTGGAGGGTCGTCCGTTGTTCAGCATCACCGTCCGCGATCACATCATGATCGCCCACAGCTTCCACGGCGAGGTCTTCGGGCCCGCGCAGCGTCTGCACGGGGCGACGTTCCTCGTGGACGCCACGTTCCGGCGTGAGCAGCTGGACGACGACAACATCGTCGTCGACATCGGACTGGCCACCCAGGAGCTCGGCGCCGTCGTCGCCGAGCTGAACTACCGCAACCTCGACAACGAACCCGACTTCGCCGGGATCAACACCTCCACCGAGTTCCTGGCCAAGGTCATCGCCGACCGGCTCGCCGAGCGCGTCGAGAAGGGCGCCTTGGGCGAGGGCGCGCGGGGACTCGCCGGGATCACCGTCACGCTGCACGAGTCGCACGTCGCGTGGGCGAGTTACGAGCGTGCCCTGTGACCGACGTGACCCTGGAGAAGCAGCCGCCGCCGGAGAAGGTCAAGCTCGCCTACGTGCCGGCGCAGCACTCCGTCCTGAAGAACGCGGAGATCATCCCGATGTCCCTGCGCTCCGTGCACTTCGTCATGCCGGGCGGCGTCGACGACCCGGCGGCCCCCAGCGGCGGCAACGCCTACGACCGGCGGGTCAGCCTGGACCTGCCCGGCTTCGGCTGGCAGGTCCACAAGCACGCGGTGGCCGGCGCGTGGCCCCGCCCCGACGTGGCGGCCCGCGCCGAACTCGCCCGCACCCTGAGTGAGTTCCCGGACGGGACGGTCGTCCTGCTGGACGGCCTGGTCGCCTGCGGGGTGCCCGAGATCGTCGTCCCGGAGGCCGAGCGGCTGCGGCTCGCCGTCCTCGTCCATCTGCCGCTCGGTGACGAGACCGGGCTGGAGCCGTCCGCCGCGGCCGACCTGGACGCCCGGGAGCGCACGGTGCTGCGCGCCGTCGACGCGGTCGTCGCCACCAGCGACTGGGCGGTCCGCCGCCTCGTCTCCCACCACGGCCTCGCCCCCGAACGCGTCCATGTCGCCGCCCCCGGCGCCGATATCGCCCCCCTCGCGTCCGGCACGGACGGCGTGTCCCGGCTGCTGTGCGTGGCCGCCGTGACCCCGCGCAAGGGCCAGCACCGGCTGATCGAGGCACTGGCGACGGTGACCGACCTGCCGTGGAGCTGTGTCTGCGTCGGCGGCCTGAACCACGACCCCGACTACGTCGCCGGACTGCGCTCCCTGATCACCCGGCACGGCCTCACCGACCGTCTGGTCCTGGCGGGCCCGCAGTCCGGCGCGGAACTCGACGCCAGCTACAACTCCGCCGACCTGATGGTCCTCACCTCCTACGCCGAGACGTACGGGATGGCCGTCACCGAGGCGCTCGCACGCGGCATCCCGGTGCTGGCCACCGACGTCGGCGGGGTGCCGGAGGCCGTCGGCCGCGCACCCGACGGCGGTGTCCCCGGCATCCTCGTGCCGCCGGAGAACCCCGCCGCGATCGCCGCCGAACTGCGCGGCTGGTTCGGCGAGGCGGACGTACGACGCCGGCTGAAGGCGGCGGCCCGGGGACGCCGGGCCGCTCTGAACGGCTGGGCCGGCACGGCCCGCAGCCTGGCCGCGGTACTGGGCCGACTGCCTGACGAACCGCGGAGGGCGGCATGAGCAAGGCGGCGACGACACAGGGCGGGAGCGCGATCCCGGCCCAGCCGGGACCCCGGGACGCGGCCGGCCCGGCACGCCGGCGACCGGACGGCGGACCCGGCCAGGCGGAGGGTGACATGAGCGACGCGTCCGTACCCGAGGCGCACGGCGCCGACTCCGACGTCGTGATCCTCGGCGCGGGCCCCACCGGCCGGCCCGGCGAACGGGCCACCGTACGGCTGCGGGAGGCCGCCCCGGACGACCCGCCCCGCTACGCCCCCGAGTGGCTGGAGCTGCGCGAGGGCGCGGACGCCGCCGCCCGGGCGCACGACCTGCTCGACCCGCTGCGGATCCGGCTCGCCAACCTGCCGGGCCGACCCGGCGGACTGGTCATCCACGACCTGGGCTGCGGCACCGGCTCCATGGGCCGCTGGCTCGCCCCCCACCTGGACGGCGCCCAGCACTGGGTCCTGCACGACCGCGACCCCTATCTACTGCACTTCGCAGCCGTCGCGTCCCCGCGCTCCTCCGCCGACGGCAGCCGCGTCACGGTCGAGACGCGCCGCGGCGACATCGGCCGGCTCACCCCCGACGCGCTGCGCGGCGCCTCCCTGGTGACGGCGTCCGCGCTGCTCGACGTCCTCACCCCCGACGAGATCAACACCCTGGCCGCCGCCTGCGCGGGTGCGGGCTGCCCGGCGCTGCTGACCCTGTCGGTCGCCGGCCGGGTCGAACTCACCCCGTCCGACCCGCTGGACGAGGAGATCACCGAGGCGTTCAACGCGCACCAGCGGCGCACCGGGCTGCTCGGCCCGGACGCCGCCACGGTGGCCGCCGAGATCTTCTCCGAGCACGGCGCGACCGTCCAGCTGCACCCGAGCCCCTGGCGGCTCGGACCAGACGAGGCCGCGCTGGCCGCACAGTGGCTGCGCGGCTGGGTCGGGGCGGCGGTCGAGCAGCGCCCCGACCTGCGCGGACGCGCCGACCGCTATCTGCGCGAACGCCTCGACGCCTGCGCGGCGGGCGAGCTGCGGGTCGTCGTCCACCACACCGACCTGCTGGCCCTGAGCCGGCCGACGGGCGGAGCGTCATGACCGTGGAGACGGTGGCGAGGACGCACACCGGGCGCGGGGGCCTCACCTCGCGCGCCCGGCGGGCGGACCGCACGGGGGAGACCGCGGACGCCCGGGCCGGGGCGGCCACCGCGGGCGCACCCGTCTCCCGCACCAAGGCCCTCCTGGGCGACCCGAAGGTCCGCACCCACCTGGGCACGGTCGCCGGAGTCGTCATCCTCGGCGCGCTGTTCTGGCGGCTCGGCACCGGCGTGTTCCTCGACGGGCTGCGGCGGATCGACGGCCCCGCGCTGCTCGCCGCGCTCGGCATCGGGTTCGTCACCACGGTGTTCAGCGCCTGGCGCTGGCAGTTGGTGGCCCGCGGCCTGCGCATCCGGCTGCCGATCGGAGCGGCCGTCGCCGACTACTACCGGGCGCTGTTCCTCAACGCGGCGCTCCCCGGCGGCGTCCTCGGCGACGTCCACCGGGCCGTACGGCACGGGCAGAGCGCCGGTGACCTCGGGCGCGGCGTCCGCGCGGTCGTGCTGGAGCGCACGGCCGGACAGGTCGCCCTGACCGCCGTCGGCGCGGCCGTCCTGCTGACGATGCCGTCACCGGTGCTCGACCAGGCCCGTGACCTCACCCCCCTCCTGCTGTTCGCCGCTGCCGGCACGTTCGCCGTCGTGGCCGCCGTCCGGATGAACCGGGCGCCCTCCCGCCGGGCCGGGGCGCGGCCCACGGCCCTGCGCACGGTTCTCGCGCAGGCCCGCGAGAGCCTGCTGTCGCGCCGCAACGGGCCCGGCGTCGCCGTCTCCTCGCTGGTCGTCCTCGCCGGTCACGTCGCGATGTTCGTGCTCGCCGCGGGGATCGCCGGCTCCACGGCCTCCGTCGCCGCCCTGCTGCCGCTCGCCGTCCTGGCGCTGCTCGCCATGGGACTGCCCCTGAACGTCGGCGGGTTCGGCCCCCGGGAGGGCGTCACCGCCTGGGCGTTCGCCGCCGCGGGGCTGGGCGCCGACACCGGGCTCGCCGTCGCCGTCGTGTACGGCGTCCTCAGCTTCGTAGCCGCCCTGCCGGGCGCCCTCGTCCTCGTCGCCCGCTGGTACACGGGTCTACGGGCCCGCACCGGATCCGCCGGCACCGTGGCGGATCCGGAGACCAGCGGCTATTTTCATCCGTCCGTCGTGTCCGCGACGGAGTCGCCCGCGGAGGTCAGCAGTGACATATACGCGCCGAAGGAATCCGCGAGGCTCTCCAGCAGCCGCTTCCCCTTTTCCGCGGAACCCAGCGACGGACGGCCGATGACCCCCGAATCGGTATAGGCGGACATTCCGAGGGTGAGCAGATGACGCCGGTCGTCCGCGACGAAATCGGAAGTCTCGTAACCGGGTCGGATCACTTCGGGATGAGCGTGCAGAAGGATGGAGGTCTCGATTTCCCCCGCGTGCATGTCGGTGAGCAGCGAGGTCTCCACCCCCGCCCGCTCCAACGCGGTCTCCCAGTCCTCCGGAGCCGGGAACAGTGCCATCCGCTCGCCGCGCGCGGAGGACTCCTGAACGACGTTGCCCAGTACGTAGTTGCCGCCGTGCCCGTTGACCAGCACCAGGGCGTCGACGCCCGAACGGCGGAGCGAATCCGCTATGTCCCGTATCACCGCATGAAGGGTCACCGAAGAGATGCTGACGGTCCCCGGCCAGGCCGCGTGCTCGTGCGAGCACGAGATCGTCACCGGCGGCAGCAGGTGTACGGGATGCACGGCGGCCACCTCGCGCGCGATCGCGCAGGCCACAAGGGTGTCGGTGGCCAGCGGCAGGAACGCGCCGTGCTGCTCGAAGCTCCCGACGGGAAGGACCGCGACCTGTCGTGAGACGTCCGCTCCCCGCGCCCGTACGTCCTCGGTGGTGTCCGCCGGCACCAGCGAGTGTGCCGCCGGCCGCGTCTGCGCACCACTCATCTTTTACCGGCCTTTCGTCTCTGCATAGGAACTGAAGAATCATGACAGACAAGATTGGCGTGCTCGGCAAGAAGTCCGGCCAGCGGACGCAGCGTTCCGGAGTCGAACGCGTGGTGAACGCCCCCCTGCCGACCGTGTACGGGCAATTCCGGGCGATCGGCTACATGGACCACGACCGCGGCGACGAACAGGTGGCCCTCGTCCACGGCGAACCGGGCACCGACGGCGTCCTGACCCGGCTGCACTCCGAGTGCCTGACCGGCGACGCGTTCGGCTCCCAGCACTGCGAGTGCGGCGACCAGCTGGCCTCCGCCCTGCGCGCCGTCGTCGCCGAGGGCAGCGGGATCGTCGTCTACCTGCGGGGCCACGAGGGCCGAGGCATCGGTCTGCTGGCCAAGCTGCGCGCCATGGCCCTGCAGGCGGAGGGCCTGGACACCGTCGAGGCCAACCTGGCGCTCGGGCTGCCCGTCGACGCCCGTGACTACGGTGCCGCCGCCGGCATCCTGCGCGACCTGAACGTCCGCAGCGTCCGGCTGATGTCGAACAACCCGCGCAAGCGCGAGGCGCTGGTGGAGCACGGCATCGAGGTGACCGAGCAGGTCCCGCTGCTGATCCAGCCCTGCGAGAGCAACATCACCTACCTGCGCACCAAGCGAGAGCGCATGGACCACCACCTGCCCCACCTGGACGCCGTCGGACAGCTGACCTGACCGCGGGGCCGGCCCGCCCGGACAGGAAGAGGGCACGCCCCGCGACCTCTTCCTGACGGGCCCGGCCGGCGGCCAGGTCACAGGTGCCCCGCGGCCCGTCCGCGTACCCTTCGGGGACGTCAGCCCGTCCAGCGCCGGCCGGTCGCCGGCCGGCGCCCCGCGACCGGAGGCCCATCGCCTATGACCGAGCTGCATCTGTGGTTGCGCCACGAGGTCCGCACCACCGAGCGACGCACCCCGATCGTGCCGTCCGACGCGCGGCGCCTCGTCGACAGCGGGGTGACGGTGACCGTGGAGGAGTCCCCGCAGCGGATCCACCCCCTCCAGGAGTACGAGGCGGCCGGCTGCCGGGTCGCGCCGGCGGGCTCCTGGGTGAGCGCGCCTCCGGCGGCCGTGGTGACCGGGCTGAAGGAACTGCCGGACGAGCCCGCGGAGCTGACACACCGGCACGTGTACTTCGGGCACGCCTACAAGGGACAGCCCGGCGCCGGGGACCTGCTGCGCCGTTTCGCGGCCGGCGGCGGCGCGCTGTTCGACCTGGAGTACCTGGTGGACGACTCCGGCCGGCGCCTGGCCGCGTTCGGGTTCTGGGCCGGCTACCTCGGGGCGGCCCTCGCCGTGCTCCAGCACCGGGGCCGGCTCGCCGCGCCCCTGACGCCGACGTCGAAGGACGAACTGGACGCCGGACTCCGACCCGTCGCCGGGGACGAGGAGTTCACCGCGCTCGTGATCGGTGCCCTCGGCCGCAGCGGACGCGGCGCGCGGCTCGCCTTCCTCAGCGCCGGTGTCGAGGCGACCCCGTGGGACCTCGCCGAGACCCGTGACCTGGACCGCCGGGCCCTGCTGGCGCACGACGTCCTGGTGAACGCGGTCCTCGCCACCACCCCCGTCCCGCCCTTTCTGCGGGAGCAGGACCTCGACGCCCCGGACCGGCGGCTGCGCACCGTCTGCGACGTCACCGTCGACGTGGGCTCACCGCTGAACGTGCTGCCGGTCTACGACCGCGTCACCGAATGGACCGACCCGGTGCGCCGGCTGCGTGCGCGGCCCCCGCTCGACCTCATCGCCATCGACAACCTCCCCTCCCTGCTGCCCCGCGAGTCCAGCGCCGACTTCTCCTCCGCCCTGACACCCCTGCTGCCGGCCTTCGGCACGGACGGGGCGTGGGGCCGCTGCCTCGACCGGTTCCACCGGGCCCAGCGTGAACTGGGCATCAAAAGCGGGGGAGTCGAAGGATGACTGACGGACCGGCACGGGTCCCCGCGAGCGGCACCGTCCACTGGGTGGGTGCCGGACTGTCCACCGGCAGCGGACCGGCCCGGCTGTGCGGCACCGCCTCCCGGGTACGGCTGTGGCACCGGACGGAGGAGCGCGCCGCCGACGCCCTGGACCGCCTCGGGCTCACCGGACGCGCCGCGCCCCGCGGGTACACCCCCGACGCCCTGGCCGCCGAGCTCGCGCCCGGCGACGTCGTCGTCTCGATGCTGCCCGCCGCGGAACACGCCGTGCTGCTGGCGGCCTGCGTCCGCGAGCGCGCCCACTTCGCCTGCTCCAGCTATGTGTCCGACGCCGTCCTGGAGCAGGTCCCCGCGGCCGCCCGGGCCGGGCTGACCGTCCTCACCGAGGCCGGGCTCGACCCCGGCGTCGACCACCTCTTCGCGCACAGCCTCGTCGGCCGGGCCCGGGCGGCCCTCGGGGACGACCTGGCCGCGTCGTACACCCTCACCTCGTACTGCGGAGGCGTCCCCGCCGTCCCGAACGACTTCCGGTACCGCTTCAGCTGGGCACCCGCCGGGGTGCTCAACGCCCTGCGTACGCCCGCCCGGTACGTCGAGGACGGTGCCGAACGGGTCGCCGAACGGCCCTGGGAGGCGACCCGCCGGCTGGAGGTCGGCGGGGAGACGTTCGAGGCGTATCCCAACCGCGACAGCGTGCCCTTCATCGAGCAGTACGGGCTGCCCCCGGCGTGGCGGCCGGCGGCCTTCGTGCGCGGCACCCTGCGTCTGGACGGCTGGCGGGACGCCTGGGCCGGCGTGTTCGAGGAGCTGACGACGGGGGACGACGCCCGGATCGCCGCCCTGGCGGGGGAGCTGGCACGGGCCCATCCGACCACCGACGCCGACCGGGACCGGGTCGTCCTCGCCGTCGACCTCGACGTTCGCGGCGAGGACGGCCGGTCCTGGACCGGGAGCTGTCTGCTGGATCTGGTCGGGGACGCGGAGGAGAGCGCGATGGCCCGCTGCGTCTCCCGTCCGCTCGCCCTGGGCGTGCGCCACATCCTGGACGGCTCCCTTCCGGCGGGCCTGCACCGGTCCGCGGGAACGGCGGCCCGCTCTGAGGAGTGGCTGCGTGAACTCGCCGCCGAGGGAGTGCCGTTCACGCGGTCCGCGGACGCCTGAGACCCCGTCAGTCCCCGGTGACGGCCTCGTGCACGAACCGCTTCAGGTCCTGGAACACCGTGTGCGACGTCCGGTGCCGCACCTGCGTCATGAACTGCACGGTGAGGTCGTTGCGCGGGTCCACCCAGAACGTGGTGGTGGCGACCCCGCTCCAGCCGAAGGCGCCCCGCACCGACGGGTCGCGCGTGCGGTCGGGGTCGATCACCACGGACACCCCGAGGCCGAAGCCGACGCCGTCGTTGCCGGGCTCGTCGTGTGCGGGCCGGCTGCCGAAGGAGCGCAGATCGGCGCCGCCGGGGAGGTGGTTGGACGTCATCAGGGCGATGGTCTCGGGCGTCAGCAGCCGGGTGCCGTCCAGCTCACCGCGGCGGCGCAGCAGTTCCATGAAGCGGTGCACGTCGTGCGCGGACGCCACCACACCACCGCTGCCGGACAGGAACCGGGGACGCCCGTGCAGCGGCAGACCGGCGATCGGCTCGATGCCGCCGGACTCGGTCTGGCCGTACAACTCGGCCAGCCGGCGCTCCTGTTCGCCGCTCACGCAGAACCCGGCGTCGGTCATGCCGAGCGGGCCGAAGACGCGCTCCGCGAGGAACGTGTCGAGCGGCTGCCCGGAGACCACCTCGATGATCCGGCCGAGGACGTTGGTGGCCACCGAGTAGTTCCACTGCGTGCCGGGCTCGAACTGGAGCGGCAGACTCGCGTACACGTCGACCGTGGTGGCCAGGTCCGAGCCCGGGAGCACCGCGGAGTGCAGGTCGGCGTCCCGGTAGAGGGCGTCGACGGGATGCTGGTGGTAGAAGGCGAAGGTGAGACCGGCGGTGTGGGTCATCAGATGCCGGATCGTCATCGGCCCGTCGGCGGGGCGGGTCACCGTGCCGGAGCCCGATCCACTGACGTACACGCGAGGTTCGGCGAACGCCGGGAGGTGGCGGCCGACCGGGTCGTCGAGGGAGAGCTTCCCCTCCTCCACGAGCATCAGGGCCGCGACCGAGGTCATCGGCTTCGTCATGGAGTAGACGCGCCACAGGGTGTCGGCCTCGACGGGCAGACCGGCGGCCACGTCCCGCATCCCGTGCGCGGTGAGGTGCGCGACGCGTCCGCCCCGGGCGACGGACACCAGGAAGCCGGGCAGCCGCCCCTCGTCGACCTGGTGGGCCAGGTGCTGGTCGAGGCGGTCCAGCGCCTTGACGTCCAGCCCGGCCTCGCCCGGGTCGATCTGTTGTGCCAGCAGTGCCATGCCGTTCCTCCACATCCGTACGACGAGGTGCGCTCCGGTGTCCTCACCGCGGCGGCCTCCGGTCTCATCGTCGCTCAGGAACCGGCGGCCGGTCCCCCGAACGGGGATGATCATTCCGTTTGCCGGCCCTGACCGGGGAGGGGAGGGGCACGCACCGGCCAGGACCAGGACGGCCGGCGCGGTCGTCGGCAGCCCGGACGGGTCACCGTCGCTCCCCCCGAGCGCGGTCGCGACCGCGACCCCCGGCACCGGGCCGACGTTCCCCGCGGACCGCTCACCGCGGCGACCCGCCGGCCGGGCGGGCGATCTCCCGGGCGCCCTCGCGGCCGCGAGGCCCCCACCGGCGCCGACCGGCCGCTCCCGCAGTCCCCTGTGCCGTCCACAGGCACTGTCCACCAGGCGTGCGTGGACAGTGTCCGCGTGTTCCGGCCGGCCGGGACCAGGACCTCGGTCCCAGGTCCGATGTCCGATGGTCCGTGCCGCACCCGCCGCCTAGGCTGCCGAGCGGTCCGAGAACGTTCACCCCACCCCCGGAGGCCCCGTGCCGGTCAGCGGCCGCAGTCACATCCGTATCGCCCGCCCCTCCCGTGATCTCGCGGCGGCCGAACGCTTCTGGGCCGACGGGCTCGGGCTGACGGTCGTGTGGCGGGCGGCCGGTGGGCCGGAACCCGGCGAACACGACCTGCTGATGCTCGGCCGGCCCGACGCCGACTGGCACCTCGAACTGGTCCACGAGCCCGCCCGCCCGGTCGAACCCCGGCCCACCGAGGAGGACCTCCTCGTCCTCTACGTCGACGGCCCCGTGCCGGACGACCTGCTCGCCCGGCTGGAGGAGTGCGGGGGGCAGGCGGGTCGTCTCCCCGAACCCGTACTGGAACGAGTGGGGCGTCACGGTCGAGGACCCCGACGGCTACCGGCTGGTGCTGTGCACGCGGGCCTGGTCCAACGCCTGACGGCCTACTGACGGGAGACGGTCCGCGTCACGCCCGCGATGACCGTCGTGGCCAGGATCCAGCCGGCCAGGACCAGGACGTAGGCCAGGGCCTGCTGCGGGCCCCGCGGCGCGAAGGCCGCCTCCTGGCCGAAGGAGATCACCGGCAGCAGCAGGTCCAGCGTGTAGAAGAACGCGTCGAACGGCGGCGCCTCGTCCGCCTTGAGCGGGGGCGGCGCGTCCAGCGCGAAGGCGACCGAGCCGACCGCGAGCAGGGACAGCAGCCAGCCCAGCGCCCGCATCGGCCGGAACCCGTAGCCGACGGTCACGTCCTGCACGCGGCCCCACAGCCGGCCGTACCAGGGCAGGGTCGTGCGGTGGTGGCGCTGCTTGGCGAGCTGGACGAGCCGGGCGGCGTGGTCGTCGCCGGTGCGGCGGTACGCGGCCGTCAACTGCTCGTAGCCGTGCGGGTCGAAGGTGTCCTCGTCCCGTTCCAGCATGGGCAGCCGCCGCTCCGGCGGCTCGTGCGGGGTCAGGGAGGTGTAGGTGAGGTCGAGGAGCCGGACCTGCTCGGGCAGCATCTCCGGCGTCAGGTTCAGATGGTCGATCTGGGAGCGGCGCAGATTCAGCCGGCCCCGTATCCGCTCGCCGTCGCGCAGCCACACCTCGCCGATGACACAGCTGCTCGCGCGCAGAGCGGTGCCCTCGGGGTGGGACAGACGGCTGTACAGCAGGTCGAGCCGGCCGGGTATGCGGGCGCCGCGCAGGTCGATACGGCCGTGCGCGCTCAGCCGTCTGCCGAGCACGTTGGCGCCCACCTCCAGCGCCTCGGCGCTGAGCACGAAGTCACCGGTGCAGCGCAGCCGGGCCTCCTCCAGCCGGAGCGAACCGCTGATCGTGGCCCCGTTGAGCCGGATCTCACCCCGGGTGCGCAGCCGGCTCGCGCACAGGTCCTCGCCGACGGTGACCTGGTGGAGCTGGAGGACCGGGTCCGGCCCGCCCCCGTCCGCCGTGATCTCGGCGTCCTCCAGATGGAGCGCGCCCGCGATCTGCGCCCCGCCGAGCCGTACGGGTCCGCGGAACCGGCAGCCCGTCAGCCGCAGCCCGCCGTCGACCCGGACGCGTGCGCCGGTCAGCCCGGGCAGGTGCGAGCCGGACAGGTTCAGGTACTTCAGCTGGGTGCCGGAGACGTCGAGGACCTCGTCGAAGGAGCAGTCGCTCAGCCGGATCACCCGGTCGACGGTGGCGTACCGCAGATCCGTCACGCCGGTGATCCGGGCGCCCGCCACCTTCAGGGCCGCCACCTCGCCGCGCTCCTCGGGCCCGTCGAGCAGCAGGGCCCTGAGCACCTCGGCGCGTACGGTCCGCTGCGGCCCCCAGCCGGCGCCGTCGGCCGCGCTCTCGTCCGGCGCCTGCCGGAAGTCCACCGACCGCCCCTTGGGGAAGGCCTCCCACACGGTGCGCTCGGCCGGTGTCAGCTCGTCGATCTCCATCAGCGGGGACTCTGACGCGGGCCGCCACCGCTGTCAACCCGCCGTCCCACCGGGGGCGTTCCGCGCACAAGGCGCAGGCCGGGACGGCTGGTGCGCCGTCCCGGCCCGTGGGGTTAGTGCCGGACGCTACTTCGACTCGACGGCGTGCCCGCCGAACTGGTTGCGCAGGGCGGCGATCATCTTCATCTGCGGGGAGTCGTCCTGCCGGGACGCGAACCGCGCGAACAGGGAGGAGGTGATCGCGGGCAGCGGCACGGCGTTCTCGATGGCCGCCTCCACGGTCCAGCGGCCCTCACCGGAGTCCTGCGCGAAGCCCTTCAGCTTCTCCAGGTGCTCGTCCTCGTCCAGCGCGGCCACCGCGAGTTCCAGCAGCCAGGAGCGGATGACGGTGCCGTCCTGCCAGGAGCGGTAGACGTCGCGGACGTTGTCCACCGAACTCACCTTCTCCAGCAGCTCCCAGCCCTCGGCGTACGCCTGCATCATGGCGTACTCGATGCCGTTGTGGACCATCTTCGAGAAGTGCCCGGCGCCCACCTTGCCCGCGTGGACGAAGCCGTACGGACCCTCCGGCTTGAGCGCCTCGAAGATCGGCCGGAGCCGGTCGACGTGCTCCTTCTCACCGCCCACCATCAGGGCGTAGCCGTTCTGCAGGCCCCACACGCCGCCGGACACACCGGCGTCGACGAACCCGATGCCGTGCGCACCGAGCTCCTTGGCGTGCTTCTCGTCGTCCGTCCACCGGGAGTTCCCGCCGTCGACGACGATGTCGTAGGGCTTCAGCAGGCCCCCCAGCTGGTCGATCACCGTCTGCGTCGCGTGCCCGGCCGGCACCATCACCCACACCGTGCGCGGCGCGTCCAGCCGGTCGACCAGGTCGGCCAGGCTGGGCACGTCGGACAGGTCGGGGTCGGTGTCGTAGCCGACGACGGTGTGGCCGGCGTTGCGCAGGCGCTCGCGCATGTTGCCGCCCATCTTGCCGAGACCAACAAGGCCGATCTGCATGTCAGTTCACTTCCTCCTGGACGCCCAGCGCGTCCGACGCGGTCTTGAGTGAGCGGTACGCGGCCACGAGGGCGGCGGTGGACGGGTCGAGGCCGGGGACCTCGGCACCCTCCGTGAGGGCGGGCTCGACCCGCTTGGCGAGGACCTTGCCGAGCTCCACGCCCCACTGGTCGAAGGAGTCGATGTTCCACACCGCGCCCTGCACGAACACCTTGTGCTCGTAGAGGGCGACGAGCTGACCGAGGACCGACGGGGTCAGCTCGGGGGCGAGGATCGTGGTGGTGGGGTGGTTGCCCTGGAAGGTGCGGTGCGGGACCTGCTCCTCGGGCACCCCCTCCGCGCGGACCTCGTCCGCGGTCTTGCCGAACGCGAGCGCCTGCCCCTGAGCGAACAGATTGGCCATCAGCAGGTCGTGCTGCGCCTTCAGTTCGTCGCTGAGCTCGGCGACCGGACGGGCGAAGCCGATCAGGTCGGCCGGGATCAGCCGGGTGCCCTGGTGGATCAGCTGGTAGTAGGCGTGCTGCCCGTTCGTGCCGGGCGTGCCCCACACCACCGGGCCGGTCTCCCAGCCCACGGCGTGCCCGTCCCGGTCGACGGACTTGCCGTTGGACTCCATGTCCAGCTGCTGCAGGTACGCCGTGAACTTCGACAGGTAGTGCGAGTACGGCAGCACCGCGTGGGACTCGGCGTGGAAGAAGTTGCCGTACCAGACGCCCAGCAGGCCCAGCGTGAGCGGCGCGTTGGACTCGGCGGGGGCGGTGCGGAAGTGCTCGTCGACGGTGTGGAAGCCGTCGAGCATCTCCCGGAAGCGCTCCGGGCCGATCGCGATCATCAGGGACAGCCCGATCGCGGAGTCGTACGAGTAGCGCCCGCCGACCCAGTCCCAGAACTCGAACATGTTGTCCGGGTCGATCCCGAAGCCGGTGACCTTCTCGGCGTTCGTCGACAGCGCCACGAAGTGCTTCGCGACGGCTTTCTCCCCTCCGCTCCCGGCTTCGCCCAAGGGGGAGATGTCCCCCTCCCCGAGCCCGGCGAGGAGCCAGGAGCGGGCCGAGGTGGCGTTGGTGATCGTCTCGATCGTGGTGAACGTCTTCGACGCGACGATGAACAGCGTCTCGGCGGGGTCCAGGTCCCGGACCGCCTCGTGCAGGTCGGAGCCGTCCACGTTGGACACGAACCGGAACGTCATGTCCCGGTCGGTGAACGGGCGCAGGGCCTCGTACGCCATGGCGGGCCCCAGGTCGGAGCCGCCGATGCCGATGTTGACGACGTTCCTGATCCGCCTGCCGGTGTGGCCGGTCCACTCGCCGGAGCGGACGCGGTCCGCGAACGCGGCCATCTTGTCGAGCACGGCGTGCACCTTCGGCACGACGTTCTCGCCGTCGACCTCGATCACCGCGTCCCGCGGCGCCCGCAGCGCGGTGTGCAGCACCGCCCGGTCCTCGGTGACGTTGATCCGCTCGCCGCGGAACATGGCGTCCCGCAGCCCGGCCACGTCGGTGGCGGCGGCCAGCTCGCGCAGCAGGGCGAGCGTCTCGTCGTTCACCAGCTGCTTGGAGTAGTCGATGCGCAGATCGCCCACGCGCAGCACGTACCGCTCGGCGCGCGCGGGGTCCGCGGCGAACAGCTCCCGCAGGCTCGGCTGCCGGAAGGCGTCCGCGCGGTGGTCCTCCAGGGCCACCCACTCGGGGCGCCGGGTGAGCCGGGGGGTCTCAGACATGGGAGGGGGTCTCCTTGCCGGCCTCGCCCCGCAGGGCGATGGCGTACATCTCGTCGGCGTCGAGGCGCCGCAGCTCCTCGGCGATGAGTTCGGAGGTGGTGCGGACCTTCAGCGCCAGGGTCCGCGACGGCTGGTCCGGCAGGTGCAGGGTGGCCAGCGGGCCCTCGGGGCGGTCGATGGCGATGTCGCCGTTCTCGGTGCCCAGGCGGACGCCCGTGACGACCGGCCCGGCGGTGACGACCCGCTCGGCGGTCACGTCCAGACGGGCCTCCAGCCAGCGGGCCAGCAGCTCCGCGGCCGGGTTGTCGGCCTCGGCCTCCACGACCGCGGACACGATCGGCATCCGCGCCTGGTCCAGGGCGGCCGCGAGCATGGAGCGCCACGGCGTGAGCCGGGTCCAGGCCAGGTCGGTATCACCGGGCGCGTAGGAGCGGGCGCGGGCCTGCAGGTCGGACAGCGGGCTCTCGGAGGTGTACAGGTCGGTGATGCGGCGCTGGGCCAGCGCGCCCAGCGGGTCCTTCGCCGGGTTCCCCGGCGCCTCCACCGGCCACCACACCACGACCGGGGCGTCCGGCAGCAGCAGCGGCAGCACCACCGAGTCGGCGTGCTCGGACACCTCGCCGTACAGGCGCAGGACGACGGTCTCGCCGGTGCCGGCGTCGGCGCCCACCCGGACCTCGGCGTCGAGGTGGGAGCGGGTGCGGTCGCGCGGGGTGCGGGCGTGCCGCTTGATGACGACCAGGGTGCGCGAGGGGTGCTCGTGCGAGGCCTCCTCGGCCGCCTTGATGGAGTCGTAGGCGTTCTCCTCGTCCGTGACGATGACCATCGTCAGGACCATGCCCACGGCCGGGGTGCCGATCGCCCGGCGGCCCTGGACCAGCGCCTTGTTGATCTTGCTTGACGTGGTGTCGGTCAGGTCGATCTTCATGGCCTGCGCCAGCTCCGTCCGTCTCGTGCGAGCATCTCGTCCGCCTCCTCGGGTCCCCAGCTCCCGGCCGCGTACCGCGCCGGCCTGCCGTGCGTCTCCCAGTGCTCCTCGATCGGATCGAGGATCTTCCAGGACTCTTCCACTTCCTGGTGACGGGGGAACAGGTTGGCGTCACCGAGGAGGACGTCCAGGATCAGCCGCTCGTACGCCTCGGGCGAGGACTCGGTGAAGGACTCGCCGTACGCGAAGTCCATCGTCACGTCCCGGATCTCCATCGACGTGCCCGGCACCTTGGAGCCGAAGCGGACCGTCATGCCCTCGTCCGGCTGGACGCGGATGACGATGGCGTTCTGGCCCAGTTCCTCGGTGGCCGTGGAGTCGAAGGGGGAGTGCGGCGCCCGCTGGAAGACGACGGCGATCTCCGTGACGCGCCGCGCCAGCCGCTTGCCGGTGCGCAGGTAGAACGGCACCCCCGCCCAGCGCCGGTTGTCGACGTTCAGCCGGATGGCCGCGTAGGTGTCGGTCTTGGAGGCCGGGTCGATGCCGTCCTCCTCGAGGTAGCCGCGCACCTTCACACCGCCCTGCCAGCCCGCCGCGTACTGGCCGCGCACGGTGTGCAGGCCCAGGTCCTCGGGCAGCTTGACCGCCTTGAGGATCTTCAGCTTCTCGGCGAGCAGCGACGGGGCGTCGAACGCGGCCGGCTCCTCCATCGCGGTGAGCGCCATCAGCTGCAGCAGGTGGTTCTGGATGACGTCCCGGGCCGACCCGATGCCGTCGTAGTAGCCCGCGCGGCCGCCGATGCCGATGTCCTCGGCCATGGTGATCTGCACGTGGTCGACGTACGAGCGGTTCCAGATCGGTTCGAACATCTGGTTGGCGAAGCGGAGCGCCAGGATGTTCTGGACGGTCTCCTTGCCCAGGTAGTGGTCGATCCGGAAGACCTGCTCCGGGTCGAACACGTCGTGCACGAGCGCGTTCAGCTCCCGGGCGCTCGCCAGGTCGCGTCCGAACGGCTTCTCGATCACCGCGCGCCGCCACGACCCCTCCGGGGCGTCCGCCAGGCCGTGCCGCTTGAGCTGCTGCACGACCTTCGGGAAGAACTTCGGCGGCACGGACAGGTAGAAGGCGTAGTTCCCGCTGGTCCCGCGCGACGCGTCCAGTTCGTGGACGGTGTCCCGCAGCTGTTTGAAGGCCCCGTCGTCGTCGAAGTCACCCGGGATGAACCGCATGCCCTCGGCGAGCTGCTGCCAGACCTCCTCGCGGAACTCGGTCCGGGCGTGCTCGCGCACCGAGTCGTGCACGACCTGCGCGAAGTCCTGGTCCTCCCAGTCCCGCCGGGCGAACCCGACCAGGGAGAAGCCCGGCGGCAGCAGGCCGCGGTTGGCGAGGTCGTACACGGCCGGCATCAGCTTCTTGCGGGACAGGTCGCCGGTGACCCCGAAGATGACGAGCCCGGACGGGCCCGCGATCCGGGGGAGGCGGCGGTCGCGGGGGTCGCGAAGCGGGTTGTCCCAGTCGGAGGTCATTCTGCGTCAGCTCCCTTGCTGCCGAGCGACTTGTTCACGGCGTCCAACAGGTCCTGCCACGCCGCCTCGAACTTGGCGACGCCCTCGTCCTCCAAGCGGGTGACGACGTCGTCGTAGGAGACCCCGAGGGCCTCCACCGCGGCCAGATCGGCGCGGGCCCGCTCATAGCCGCCGGTCACCGTGTCCCCGGTGATCTCCCCGTGGTCGGCGGTGGCGTCGAGCGTGGCCTCGGGCATCGTGTTCACGGTGCCCGGCGCGACCAGCTGGTCCACGTACAGAGTGTCCTTGTAGGAGGGATCCTTAACGCCCGTGGACGCCCACAGTGGGCGCTGCCGGTTCGCCCCGGCGGCGTCGAGGGCCGTCCAGCGCTCCGAGGCGAACACCTGCTCGTACGCCTCGTAGGCGAGCCGGGCGTTGGCGAGCGCCGCCCGCCCCTTCAGCGCGAGGGCCTCGTCCGTACCGATCTCCGTGAGCCGCCGGTCGATGTCGGCGTCGACGCGGGAGACGAAGAACGACGCCACCGAGTGGACGGCGGACAGGTCCAGGCCCTTCGCGGCCGCCTTCTCCAGCCCGGCCAGGTAGGCGTCCACGACCTCGCGGTAGCGGGCCAGCGAGAAGATCAGCGTGACGTTGACGCTGATGCCCGCCGCGACGACCTCGGTGATGGCGGGGAGCCCCGCCGTCGTCGCCGGAATCTTGATCATCACGTTGGGGCGGTCGACCAGCCAGGCCAGCTGCCGGGCCTCGGCGACGGTGGCCGCCGTGTCGTGCGCGAACCGCGGGTCGACCTCGATGGAGACCCGGCCGTCCCGGCCGCCGGTGGCGTCGTACACGGGCCGCAGCACGTCCGCGGCGGCGCGCACGTCGGCGGTGGTCATCATCCGTACCGCCTCGTCGACCGTGACGCCGCGCACCGCGAGGTCGGCCAGCTGCTCCTCGTAGCCCTCGCCGGAGCCGATCGCGGCCTGGAAGATCGACGGGTTGGTGGTGACACCCACGACGTTCTTCTCCGCGACGAGCGCGGCGAGGTTGCCGGACTCGATCCGGCGGCGCGACAGGTCGTCCAGCCAGATCGAGACGCCCTCGTCGGACAGGCGCGCGAGGCTGCCGGCGGCGGTTGCTTCGGTGGTCACTGCGATCATCTTCTTTCTGCGTGCGGATCAACCGCGGGCGGCGGCGAGGGATTCCCGGGCGGCGGCGGCCACGCGCTCGGGGGTGAAGCCGTACTCGGCGAACAGGGTCCCGGCGTCGGCGGAGGCGCCGAAGTGCTCCAGGGAGACGATGCGGCCGGCGTCCCCGACGAACCGGTACCAGGTCAGGCCGATCCCGGCCTCGACGGCGACCCGGGCCTTCACGGCCGGCGGCAGCACGCTGTCGCGGTACTCGCGCGGCTGCTGCTCGAACCACTCGACCGACGGCATCGACACCACACGGGTGGCGACCCCCTCCGCCTCCAGCAGGTCCCGAGCGGCGACGGCGAGCTGCACCTCGGAGCCGGTGGCGACCAGGACCACCTCGGGTGTCCCGGTGGAGGCGTCCCGCAGGACGTAACCGCCCTTGGCGGCGTCCGGGTTCGGGGCGTGGACCGGCACGCCCTGGCGGGTCAGCGCGAGGCCGTGCGGTGCCGGGTCGGTGGAGTGGCGCCGCAGGATCTCCGCCCACACGAGGGCGGTCTCGTTGGCGTCGGCGGGCCGGACCACGTTCAGGCCCGGGATGGCGCGCAGCGCGGCCAGGTGCTCGACGGGCTGGTGGGTCGGGCCGTCCTCGCCGAGGCCGATCGAGTCGTGCGTCCAGACGTACGTCACCGGCAGCTGCATCAGCGCGGACATCCGCACGGCGTTGCGCATGTAGTCGGAGAAGACCAGGAACGTGCCGCCGTAGACACGGGTGTTGCCGTGCAGGGCGATGCCGTTCATCTCCGCGGCCATCGAGAACTCGCGGATGCCGAAGTGGACGGTGCGGCCGTAGGGGTCGGCCTCCGGCAGCGGGTTGCCCGCCGGCAGGAACGAACTGGTCTTGTCGATGGTGGTGTTGTTGGAGCCGGCGAGGTCCGCCGAGCCGCCCCACAGCTCGGGCAGGACCGGGCCGAGCGCCTGCAGCACCTTGCCGGACGCGGCCCGCGTGGCGACCGCCTTGCCCTCCTCGAACACCGGGAGCGCGTCCTCCCAGCCCTCGGGCAGCCGGCCCGCGACGACCCGGTCGAACAGGCGGGCGCGCTCCGGCGACGCGGTGCGCCACGCGCCGATCCGCTTGTCCCAGGCGGCGTGCGCCTCGGCGCCCCGGTCCAGGGCCCGGCGGGTGTGCGCGAGGACGTCGTCGGCGACCTCGAAGGTCTGCTCCGGGTCGAAGCCGAGGACGCGCTTGGTGGCGGCGACCTCCTCGGCGCCGAGCGCGGAGCCGTGGGCGGCCTCGGTGTTCCGGGCGTTCGGGGCGGGCCAGGCGATGATCGTGCGCATCGCGATGATCGAGGGGCGGCTCGTCTCGGCCCGCGCCGACGTCAGGGCCGCGTACAGGGCGGCCACGTCGATGTCGCCATTCGCGGCCGGTTCGATGCGCTGCACGTGCCAGCCGTACGCCTCGTAGCGCTTGAGCACGTCCTCGGAGAAGGCGGTCGCGGTGTCGCCTTCGATGGAGATGTGGTTGTCGTCGTACAGGAAGACCAGGTTGCCGAGCCGCTGGTGCCCGGCGAGCGACGACGCCTCGGCGGACACGCCCTCCTGGAGGTCGCCGTCGGAGACGATCGCCCAGATGGTGTGGTCGAACGGGGACTCGCCCTCGGGCGCCTCCGGGTCGAACAGGCCGCGCTCGTAGCGGGCGGCCATGGCCATCCCGACGGCGTTGGCGGCCCCCTGGCCGAGCGGCCCGGTCGTCGTCTCCACGCCCGCCGTGTGCCCGTACTCGGAGTGACCCGGCGTCTTCGACCCGTGCGTACGGAACGACTTGAGGTCGTCGAGGTCCAGCTCGTACCCGGCGAGGAACAGCTGGGTGTAGAGCGTCAGCGAGGTGTGCCCGGGGGAGAGGACGAAGCGGTCCCGGCCCGTCCACTCCGGGTCGGCCGGGTCATGGCGCATCACCTTCTGAAAGAGCGTGTAGGCGGCCGGGGCCAGGCTCATCGCCGTGCCCGGGTGCCCGTTGCCGACCTTCTGCACGGCGTCCGCGGCCAGCAGACGCGCAGTGTCGACGGCACGCCGGTCGAGTTCGGTCCATTCGAAGCTGTCCGGTGTCTGCGTGCTCATCTTCAAGAAGTCCTCGATCGCGGTGGAGTAGCTGGTCCAACGCGTTCAAAACTAAAAGTCTGACTTTTCGCTGGGAAGGTCGCCGTGTGTCACGCTGTGGTGAAAATGGGACACCGCGCGGGGCGCGGCGCACGGCTGAGCGGCCGCCCCGCACGACTGAGACGGCATGAGACGGACATGGTGGACACAACAGCCGAAGGCGGAACAGGCCCCGGAGGGACGGCCCCGAGCGGCAACGGCGACGAGATCCGCACGTTCCCCTTCCCGGTGGATCTGAGCGTCCTCGGCGTCGGCATGCGGGTCGGCACCATGGGCCCCGGCCGCAGCCGGCCCTCCGAAGCGCCCCCGGGCCGGGTGCACCGCATCGACTTCCACGTCGTGATGCTCTTCGACGAGGGCCCCGTCCGGCACATGGTCGACTTCACCGAGTACGAGGCCCTCGCGGGCGACCTGCTGTGGATCCGCCCCGGCCAGGTCCACCGGTTCGCGGCGGGCGCCGACTACCGCGGCACCGTCCTGACGATGCAGCCCGGCTTCCTGCCCCGCGCCACCGTCGAGGCCACCGGCCTGTACCGCTACGACCTGCCGCCCCTGCTGCGCCCCGACGGCGCCCAGCTCGCCGCCCTGCGCGCGGCCCTCGCCCAGCTGCGGCGCGAGTACGAGGACTCCACGACCCTGCCGCTCAGCCTGCACACCGCCGTCCTGCGCCACTCGCTGACCGCGCTCCTGCTGCGCCTGGCCCACCTCGCCGTGAGCTCGGCGGCCACGCCCCGGCAGGGCGACACCACGTTCACGCTCTTCCGGGACGCCGTGGAGCGCGGCTTCGCCACCAACCACAGCGTCAGCGCCTATGCCGACCAGCTCGGTTACTCCCGCCGCACCCTCGTGCGCGCGGTCCGCGCCGCGACCGGCCAGACCCCGAAGGGCTTCATCGACCGGCGCGTGGTCCTCGAGGCGAAACGGCTCCTGGCCCACACCGACATGCCGATCGGCCGGATCGGCGCGGCCGTCGGCTTCGCGGACGCGGCCAACTTCTCCAAGTACTTCCAGCAGCACACCGACACGACACCGGCGGCGTTCCGCGCCGAACTCCGGTGGACCGGCGGCTCCGTGGACCACCCTTCCCAGGGTCGTCCCGCCGGTCCGATCGGCGGGCCGGGTTGACGGGGGCGCCCCACGCGCCTACGAGTCCTGCATGAGCGACCCTCACGGAACCACACCGGAACCGGCCCCCGACCCCGCCGCCCACGCCACCGCCAGCCTCCTGGAACGCCTCGCCGAGAAGCTGGGCGGCCGGGCGTCGGTCACCGCCGTCTACGGCGAGCCCGTCACCGCCGACGGCGTCACCGTCGTCCCCGTCGCCCGGGTCGCCTTCGGCCTCGGCGGCGGGACGGGACGCACGGTGGAGGGCGCCAGGACGAACGACGGCGGAGGCGGCGGGGGAGGGGTGGAGGCCCGCCCCCTCGGCTACATCGAGATCCGGGACGGCGTCACCGCCTACAGACCCATCCGCGACACGTGGGGAAAGGCGGCCCCCCTGGCCGGCCTGCTGCTCGGTGCCGCCCTCCCCGGGGCGATCAGGGCACTGCGGCGGCGACGGCACTGAACGCACCGCAGCCCCGCGAGGCCGGACGGGACCTCGCGGGGCGGCGGCAACCCCTGGATCAGTGGCCGAACGTGAACCAGTTCACGTTCACGAAGTCGGCGGGCTGGCCGCTGGTGAAGGTGAGATAGACGTCGTGGGTGCCGGTCACCGCGCCGATGTTCGCGGGGACCGTCCGCCACGACTGCCAGCCGCCGGTGCCGCCCACCGCGAAACTGCCGACCGGCGCGTTGCCGCGGCTGTCCAGCCGCACCTCCACCAGACCGCTGACCCCGCTCGCCGCGCCGCTCGCCACCCGCGTGACGAACTGGCGGGCCGCCGTGGACCCGAAGTCGACGCCCTTGTACAGCGCCCAGTCCCCGTTGGCGAGGGCGCCGATGTTCTGTCCGCCGCCCGTGTCCGACGTCGACTCGGTGAAGACACCGCTCTGGCCGTCGAACGACTCGGCCTGGACGGCGCTGTAGGCGTCCCGGTTGCCCGTCGGCGGCGGTGTGGTGCCGCCCCCGCCGGACGACAGCACCTGGACGTAGTCGACGACCATGGAGTGCCCCGGCTGCGTCCCGCCGTCCGGGCCACCGCCGAAGGCGTCCGGGAAGCCGCCGCCCATGGCCACGTTGAGGATGATGAAGTACCCGTGGTTGGTCGCGTTGGCCCAGGTCGCCGCGTCGACCTGGTGGGCGCGCACGGTGTGGAAGGTGACGCCGTCCAGGGAGAAGCGGATCTCCTCCACGCTCGTGGAGCGGTCCCACTCCAGCCGGTAGGTGTGGAAGCCCGCCTGGCAGGTCGTACCGGAACAGGCGGTGTTGGAGCCGATCCCGTTGTTCTCGTTGCACGGGCCGCCGGGCGCGGTGCCGCAGTGCATGGTGGCGAACACCGTGTTCATGCCCTGGGTGTTCTCCATGATGTCCAGCTCGCCGACGCCGGGCCAGTTCCAGTAGTTGCCCCGGTAGGGCGCGCCCAGCATCCAGAACGCCGGCCAGTACCCCTTGGCGGCGGCCCCGGTCACGTTCGGCACCTGGATGCGGGCCTCCACGCGGAGCTTGCCGCCCGCAGGGGGCTGGAAGTCGGTGCGGTTGGTCTCGATCCGGCCCGACGTCCAGTTGCCGGCCCCGTCGCGGCGGGGCGTGATGCGCAGATTGCCGCTGCCGTCGAGGGAGACGTTGTCGGTGCTGCTCGTCATCGTCTCGATCTCGCCGGTGCCCCAGTTGGCGGGGCCGCCGGGGTAGCCCTTGCCGGTGTCGTAGCGCCAGTTGGAGGTGTTCACACCGGTGCCCGCGGGGCCGGTGAAGTCGTCGAGGAACACCTGGGTCCAGCCCGGCGGGGGCGTGGGCGCCGAGGCGCCGGCGGACGGGACGGCGACGCCGGCGGCGGCCGCCGCCAGACCGAGGGTGCCGAGCACGGCGACGAACGCGCGCCGGACGGAGCGGCGTCTTGGGGGCATGCCGGAGAGTTCGCTCATGGGGGCTGCCTCTCGGGGTACGGAGGGGGGAGGTGGGGGGTTGCACAGCGGGGACTGAGAGCGCTCTCAAACCGAGGTCAATGTGCTCCCCGCCGTGCCGGCCGTCAAGAGGTGAAGCGCATGAATCCCGTGCGCCACAAGGAAGTTCACCGGGTGAAGCGCCCGCCCCGCCGATACGCTGGGCGTGGACGAACAGGGCCGACGCAGGGGACACGCATGGAACTCGCCTTCACGGGCCCGGTCGTCGAGTGGCGCGGGCCGGCGCCGTACTACTTCGTCCGGGTGCCGGAGGAGGAGTCGGCCGACATCCGGGACGTGGCCGCGACGGCCACGTACGGCTGGGGCGTGGTCCCGGTCGAGGCCCGCATCGGCGAGATCGCCTTCGAGACCTCCCTCTTCCCCCGTGACAGCGGCTATCTGCTCCCGCTCAAGAAGGCCGTCCGCGCCCCGCGTGGCCTCGAGCCGGACGACCAGGTGACCGTGGCGATGACGATCCGCCTCTGAGTGCCGCGCCCTACGGGTGCCGCTCGGGCCGCCACCCCAGCCCCCGCGATATCCCCCGCGCCGCGAGCCGTACGGCGGGGGCCAGTACCGGGACCTGCGCGTCGGCGTAGGGTACGACGACCGACACGGCGGCGACGACCGTGCCCGCCGGATCACGGACCGGGGCGGCCACGGACAGCGCGTCCTCGGTGACCTGGCGGCTGCTCACCGCCACTCCCGTGCGGCGCACCTCGGCCAGCATGCGGCGCAACCGGGCCGCCTCCGTCACCGTGTACGGGGTGAACGACGCGAGCGCCCCGGCGCAGTACTCCTCCTGCTCCGCCACCCCGCAGTGCGCGAGCAGCGCGAGCCCGACTCCGGTGGCGTGCAGCGGCCAGCGCGCACCGACCCGGATGTGCACCCCGACCGCCGAACGCCCCGACAGCCACTCGATGTAGACGACCTCGGACATGTCCCGCACCGCCAACTGCACGTTCTCGTGCGTCGCTTCGTACAGGTCCTCCAGATACGGCAGCGCGATCTGCCGCAGCGCGGGCCCGCGCGGGGCGAGCGCCGCGAGCTCCCACAGACGCAGCCCGACGTGATAGAGCCCGCGCTCGTCGCGCTCCAGCGCTCCCCACTGCCGGAGCGCGCCCACCAGACGGTGCGCGGTACTCAGACTCAGCCCGGCCCGCCGCCCGATGTCCGTGAGGCTCAGCGCGGGATGCTCCTGATCGAAGGCGCCGAGCACGGCCAGGAGACGGCCGGGGGCCGAGCGGACGGTGTCGGGGCGCGGGCCTGCGGTCGGGCTGACGATGACGGGCTCCCTCCCGGGCCGGCCACGAGACCGCACCGCGCGCGGGCCGTGGATCGACTGCCGCCGGAACGATGCCCGTCGACGGACTGCCCCGAAACCCGATCCACGGACCCGCCCCGCCGGTAAGCTGACAGCGGGTGAAGACGGTTCCGGGCGGAGCGGCGATCGACGGGAAGGCGCGATCGAGACCGCGGGGCCGAACGGGTGACGAGGGTGACGAGTCCGCCGCTTCAACAGCTGGGGCGGTTCGTTACCCCGAAGCGGTACCGATATCCCTCCAACGGAGGCATGATTTTCGCATCGGCGGGTACGCATGCGCCCGCCGCTGTACCGTGCTGGCAGAGTGCCCCGACACTCACTTCACCCCACCCTTCTGATCAGGGAATACCGTGACCGTTCGCACCAGAGCCACTGTCGGCAGCGAGCCGCGGCCATCGGCCGCCGACGCTCGGACCACCGCGCCGCGTCTCGACGCTCCGCACGACCCGAGGAGCGTCCGCGGCGTACGTCGAGCACGCGCGGCCACGCCGGTACGCAAGGGAGCGGGCGTCACCTTCCAGTCGTCCATCTGAGGACAACCGCCCACGTCGTCATGACCGGTCCGACCGTCCCGCTGGGGCAGCTCGTACTGAAAGTGCACAGCAGATGTGACCTCAGCTGCCGGCACTGCTACATCTACGAGCACGCCGACCAGAGCTGGAGTTCCCGGCCCAAGGTGATCTCACCGGAAACGATCTCCTGGACCGCCCTCCGGCTGGCCGAGCATGCCAGGAAGCACCGACTCGCCTCCGTCCAGGTCATCCTGCACGGAGGCGAGCCGCTGCTGGCGGGCCCCGCCCGCTTACGGGCCGTCTGCGAGGCGCTGACCACCGCCCTCCACGGGATCTGCGCCCTCGACCTGCGCATCCACACCAACGCCGTCCAGCTGAACCGGCGCCACCTCGACCTGTTCCTGGAGTACGGCGTCCGGGTCGGCGTCTCCCTCGACGGCGACCGCGCCGCCAACGACCGCCACCGGCTCTACGCCGACGGGCGCAGCAGCCACGACAAGGTCCTGCGGGCGATCGCCCTGCTCGACCAGGACCCGTACCGCCACCTCTACGCCGGCATCCTGTGCACCGTCGACGTCCGCAACGACCCCGGCGCCGTGTACGACGCCCTCGCCGCCCTGCGGCCCCCGCGCATCGACTTCCTCCTGCCGCACGCGACCTGGGACGAGCCACCCCTGCGGCCCGGCGGCGAGGGCACCACCCCGTACGCCGACTGGCTGCTCGCCGTGCACGAGCGGTGGAGCCGGGCCGGGAGGCCGATGCCGGTGCGGCTGTTCGACTCGGTGGTCAGCACCCTCGGCGGCGGGCCCGGCCTCACCGAGGCGATGGGGCTGGACGCCGCCGACGTCGTCGTGGTCGAGACCGACGGCACCTACGAGCAGGCCGACTCGCTGAAGACCGCCTATGACGGAGCACCGGCCACCGGCAAGGACGTCTTCCGGCACACCCTCGACGAGGTGGCCCGGCATCCGGGGATCAGCGCCCGGCAGCACGGCCTGGACGACCTGTGCGCACAGTGCAGGCAGTGCCCCGTGGTGCGCTCGTGCGGCGGCGGCCTGTTCGCCCACCGCTACCGGTCCGACGGCACCGGGTTCCAGAACCCGTCCGTCTTCTGCGCGGATCTCGAGCGGCTGATCCGGACGATCGACGCGCGCACCGGCGCCGGCGCCACCCGCCCGGTCGACGGCTTCGACGCCCTCGCCGACGGCAGCGACGACAGCGTCGGCGTACGGGAGTTGGCCCGGGTGCGACAGGACGTCACCCGAAGCCTCCTCGCCGCCGTGCACGAGGAGATCGGTGCCCAGGCCGGGCCCACATGGGCGGAGCCCTGGCGGCTCGCCGTCGACCTGGGGCGGAGAGACGGCGCCGTGACCGAGGCATTGCTGTCCCATCCGTACACCCGCAGCTGGGCCGTGCGCTGCCTCGCCGGCGCCGCCCCGCCCGCGCACCTGGCCTCCCTCGTCGCGGCCGCGAGCCTGACCGCCCGGCCCGCCGAGCCCGTCCCGGTGCCGGTGCGCGACGGCGTGGCGCGCCTGCCCGGGCTCGGCAGCCTCACCACCCGACCGGGGACGCACAGTGCGGAGGTGACGGGGGCGGATCTGGCCGGACCCGGATGGGAGCCGCTGCGGCGCATCCGTGCCGACGGCCTGGACGTCGCCCTGGACGACACCGACCCCCATCGCGACTGCTACGGCACACCCGTCGAAGGGCCGCTCACCGAGGCGCGGACCGAGCTGTGGCGCCATGTGCTGCCGCAGGCCTGGGCGTTGGTCCGCAAGGCCCTGCCGGCGGTGGCCCGCGGCATCGAGCAGAGCGTGCGCGTGATCACTCCACTCGCCGTCCCGCACGACCCGGAACGCTTCGCACCCGGCGGCGGGATCGGCGCCCTCGGCGTCCATCTGCACCCCGGCCCGGAGGCGGTCGCCGTCGAGATGGTGCGCGGCTTCCGGCTCGGCGTGCTGGACGCGCTCCTCGACGTGTGCGACCTCTACGACGAGGCGGACACCCGCACCGGCGACCTGCTCGGCGACACCTTCGCCCGGGTCGCCACCGACGTGCTGCGGGACGACCCGGAGGAGGCCCGCCGTACCCGGGCCCAGTGGCAGCGGCTGACCGAGGCGGCTTCGCTGACCGCGCTCGGCCGCCGGTTCGTCGACGGCGTCGGGCGAAGCCTGTGACCCCCTCCTCGCTCGCCAGGGACCTGGTGGACCTGGGCCTGCGGCCCGGCGCCACCGTCCTGGCCCACGCCTCCCTGCGCCGGGTGGGTGCGGCGGACGGTGACCTGCTGACCGCTCTGCTGGACGTCCTCGGCCCCGAAGGCACCCTCGTGGTACCGGCGTTCACCGCCGGCAACTCCGACTCCTCCCCGGCGTACCGGGAGCGCGTGCGCGGACTGACCACCGATCAGATCCGGTCGGTGCGGGACCGGATGCCCCCGTTCGACCCCGCGAGCACACCGTCCGAGGGCGTGGGACGGCTCGCCGAGGCCGTACGGCGGGCCGGCGGGGCGGTGCGCAGCACCCACCCGCAGACCTCGTTCGCCGCCCTGGGCGCGCGGGCCCGGGAACTGCTGGCCGGGCACGCGGAGGACTGCCACCTGGGCGAGCGCTCCCCGCTGCGCGGCCTGCACGAGGCGGGCGCCCACGTCCTGCTCCTCGGAGTCGGCTTCGAGGTGTGCAGCGCCTTCCACCTCGCCGAGTACCGCGTCCCCGACCCGCCCCGGCGGACGTACCGCTGTGTGGTCCTGCGCGACGGCGTGCGCCGCTGGATCGCCTACCGGGACGTCGCCCTCGACGACAGCGACTTCGGTGTGCTCGGCGCCGACTTCGAGAAGGACGACGCGGCCCGCCCCGCTCCGGTGGTGCGCGGCGGCCGCGTCGGCGACTCCCACGCCCGGCTGTTCCCGCTGGCATCGGCCGTCGACTTCGCGACCGCCTGGCTGGCCGGAAATAGATCCCGTCGCGTTCCCACGGACCCGTCACAAAACGGCGCGAGGTTCCTACACTGAGTGTCCACCCCCGCGGGGCCGGGGGAGGGGGACGGGATCGGGGGATCGCGTGGTGCCGATGGAACGACCGGGGGATGCCACCGCCCCCTATTTCTTCCTCAGTTACGCCCGTATGCCGCAGGACGGCTCCGGTTCGGCCAACCCCGATCTGTGGGTCCACCGTCTCTACGACGAACTCTGCGAGCACATCCAGAACATGACGGACCACCGGGGCGCCCCCGGATTCATGGACGGCACGATGCGGGTCGGCCAGATCTGGCCTCAGGAGCTCTGCGACTCGCTCGCCCGCTGCCGGGTGTTCGTACCGCTGTACTCGCCGCGGTACTTCATCAGCACCTGGTGCGGAAGGGAGTGGGCCGCGTTCGGCAGCCGCCCCGCCCGGCACCGCACGGCCGGACAGCCGGGCGTCCCCAGCGCCGTGGTGCCCGCCCTGTGGTCGCCGGTGCCCGACCACCGGCTGCCCGACGCCGTCAAGGACGTGCAGTACGTGCACCCCGAACTCGGGCAGCGCTACCGCACGTTCGGGCTGTACGGGCTGGCCAAGCTGAGAGCCTTCCGCAACGACTACGAGAAGGCCGTCCTGCATCTGGCCCGGCGCATCGTCGACATCGGCGAGAGCATCGTCGTGGACCACGCCGAGCGCATCGAACTCAGCGGAGGACCCGACGCCTTCGCGGCCACCCCCGCCACCACGTCGACCACCGGCCGCACCCTGCGCATCAGCGTGGCGGCCCCCACCCGCGACCGGCTGCCCGAAGGCCGCACCCCCGACTACTACGGTGACTCGGCCGTCGACTGGACGCCCTACCTCCCGGCGTCCGAGCAGCCCCTCGCGCAGGTCGCCGCCGGCATCGCGGAAGGACTCGCGTTCCGGCCCGACATCCGCGCGTTCGACCACACCGCGGGGCCGGCCGAGGGACCCGAGGTCGTGCTCCTCGACCGCTGGGTGCTGCGCGACCCCGAACGCCGCGCCGCCCTCGCCGCGTTCGACGCCTCCGACCTGCCGCCGACCGGCCTGGTCGTGCCGTGGAACGAGCACGACCCCGACAGCGACGACGCCGAGCACGAACTCGGCATGGAGGCCGAGGCCACCCTGCCGCGCCGCATCCGGCTGGGCCGGCAGGTGTGCCGGCCCGCCGTCCGGGGCGTGCCGGACCAGCGCACCTTCGCCGGGGTGCTGCCCGACGTCGTGCACTGGGCGGAGGGCGAGTACCGCAAGCGGGCCCAGGCCCGGCCCCCGGCCGGACAGGGCACCGAGCGATTCCGGCTGTGCGGGAAGGACCACGCGGACAGCCGACCCCAGGGACACCGCCGGAACGCCGAGGAGGAAGACCGCGATGAGCAGCCTTGACGAACAGGACGGCCGGTCCGGCCGCATCGTCACGTTCTACTCGTACAAGGGCGGCACCGGACGGACGATGGCCCTCGCCAACGTGGCGTGGATCCTGGCCGCCAACGGCAAACGCGTCCTCGCCGTGGACTGGGACCTGGAGGCACCGGGCCTGCACCGCTTCTTCCACCCGTTCCTCGACCCGGCCACCGTCGGCGCCACCACCGGCGTCATCGACATGCTCAAGGACTACGCCTGGGCCGCCACCGACGCCACCGACCCCGACGGCGCCGACAGCCGGCCGCCGGACTGGCACCTCGACTACGCCCGCATCCAGCGCCACGCCGTCTCCCTCGACTGGTCGTTCCCCGAGCCCGGCACCCTCGACCTGGTCTCGGCCGGACGCCAGGACCGCGACTACTCGGGGCTCGTCAGCACCTTCGACTGGGACCACTTCTACGACGAGCTCGGCGGCGGCCTCTTCTTCGACGCGCTGCGCGAGGACATGCGCCACAACTACGACTACGTCCTCGTCGACAGCCGCACCGGGCTGTCCGACATCGCCGACATCTGCACCGCCCACCTGCCCGACGTGCTCGTCGACTGCTTCACCCTCAGCGACCAGAGCATCGACGGCGCGGCCGCCGTCGCCCACGACATCCGCGACCGGTTCCGCAGCCGCCGTATCCGCATCCTGCCCGTCCCCATGCGCATCGACGAGGGCGAGAAGGAGAAGGCCGACGCGGGACGGGCCCTGGCCCGCGCCAAGTTCGACGGGTTCCCCTCGGGTCTGACCGAGGACGAACTCACCGACTACTGGGGCTCGGTGGAGGTGCCCTACCGGCCGTACTACGCCTATGAGGAGACACTGGCCACCTTCGGCGACGAGACCGGCAACGCCACGTCCCTGCTGTCCGCGTTCGAGCGGCTCACCGGCGTGATCAGCGGCCAGGCCGTGGTCGCCCTGCCGCGGATGCCGAAGGAACTGCGCGAGACCGTCACCGCCAAGTTCACCCGGCCCCGGCTCACCCTCCCCGTCGACCTGCACCTCAGCTATGTGTCCGAGGACCGGATGTGGGCCGACTGGATCACCTCCCAGCTGTCCCGCGCGGGGTTCAAGGTGTCCCGCCGGTACGTCGGCTGCGAGGGGGACGGCGCCGAGAAGCCCGCCGACCGGACCGTCTTCGTGCTCTCCCCGGCCTTCCAGCGCTCGGCACGGGCCCGCCAGGTGTGGGACGCCGCCACCGGCGGCGACCTCGCCGGCCGCCGCCAGGTGGTCGCCGTCCGCGTCGGCGACCTGCGGCCCGCGCCCACGTTCGGCGAGCGGCCCGCCATCGACCTGGTGCGCACCAGTGAGAAGGCCGCCGCGTCCGCGCTGCTGAGGGCGCTCGGCAAGCCGCCGCTGCCCGCCGAACTGACCGACGAGGTGGCGCTCCGGGACGCCCGTTTCCCGGACACCGTGCCCAAGTTCTGGAACGTCTCCCCGCGCAACGCGTCCTTCACCGGCCGCAGCGCGCTGCTGGAGAAGCTCCGCGACGGGCTCGGCAGCAGCTCCTCGGCGGGCTCTGCGGCGCCGTACGCCCTCTACGGGCTGGGCGGTGTCGGCAAGACGCAGATCGCGCTGGAGTACGTGCACCGCTTCGCCGCCGACTACGACCTGGTGTGGTGGATCCCCTCCGAGCAGAACGAACTGGTCGTGTCCTCCCTCACCGACCTCGCCCGCCGGCTGGGCCTGCGGGTCGGCGAGGACGCCGCCCAGGCCGCCCTGGAGGTCTGCGACCACCTGCGCCAGTCCTCGGGGCTGCGCTGGCTGCTGGTCTTCGACAACGCCGACGAACCGCAGGAGGTCAGCCGGCACTTCCCCGGCGGCACCGGCCACGTCCTGGTCACCTCCCGCAACCAGACGTGGCTGCACTTCGGCGAGGCCCTGGAGATCGACCCCTTCCTGCGCGAGGAGAGCGTGGAGCACCTGCTGCGCCGGGCCGCCGACCTCACCACCGAGGAGGCCGACCGGGTGGCCGCCGCCGTGGGCGACCTGCCGCTGGCCCTCGACCAGGCCGGCGCCTGGCTGGCCGAGACCGGCACCCCCGTCGACACCTACCTCGCCGAACTCGAGCACCAGGCGGCGCGGGTGCTGTCGCTCAGCCAGCCCGCGAACTACCCGGAGCCGGTCGGCGCCACCTGGAACGTCTCCATCGAGCGGCTCAAGGAGCGCTCCCCGGCGGCCGTACGCCTGCTCCAGCTGTGCGCCTTCTTCGCGGCCGAACCCATCTCCATGGAGCTGCTGTACGGCGACGAGATGACCAGCGTCCTGTCCGAGCTGGACCCCTCGCTCCAGGAGAAGATGGTGCTCGGCCGGGTGATCCGCGAGATCGGGCGGTTCGCCCTCGCCAAGGTGGACCGGGCGACCGAGTCGATCCAGGTGCACCGGCTGGTGCAGTCGGTGATCCGCTCCCAGCTCACCGCCCGGGAGCAGGAGGACGCCCAGCACGTCGTGCACCGCATCCTGGCCGGTGCCCGGCCGTCCGGCGAGGAACCCATCGACGACCCGAAGAACCAGCCCACCTTCGCCGCGATCTGGCCGCACCTGGAGGCGTCCGAGGCCAGCACCTGCGACGAGCCGAAGACCCGCCAGCTCCTCATCGACCGGGTGCGCTACCTGTGGAAGCGCGGCGACCTGAACGCCGCGCTGTCCTTCGCGGGCTCCCTGCGCAGCCTGTGGGAGCAGCAACTGGCCGACAGCCGGGCCCGGATCGCCGCCCTGGAGGCGGCGCCCGGCCCGGGGGAGCCCGCGTCCGGGCCGGGCCGTTCCGCCGACCCCCGTGCCCCGCGCGGCCTCGCCGAGGAACGCCGGTACGCGACGGAACTCCGCACCCAGCTGCTCCACCTGCGCTTCCACATCGCCAACGTGCTGCGTTCCCTGGGCAAGTACGTCGAGGCCGAGGAACTGGGCTCCGACACCCTGGCGCAGCAGCGCGCCCTGCTGCTGCCCGGCCACCCGCACATCCTGATGACGGCCAGCGGCCTCGCCACCGACCTCGGCAGCATCGGCCGGTTTGAGGACGCGCTGGAGCTGGCGACCGAGGCGTACGACGGCTTCAAGGAGAACTTCGGCGAGGACCACCCGCGCACCCTCAGCGCCAACAACAACCGCGCGGTGTGCTTACGGCTGCTCGGCCGCTACACCGAGGCCCGGGACGTCGACCAGGAGATCTACGACCTGCGGCGCAACGACCTCGGTGCCTCGCACCCCCACACCCTGATCAGCATCACCAACCTGGGGCGCGACCTGCGCGAGACCGGCCAGTACGAGCCGTCCATCTCCTTGCTGAGCAGCAGCTACGAGGCGTACAGGCGGCTGTTCGGCGACCTGCACCCGGAGACGCTGCGCAGCGCCAAGAGCCTCGCGGTGTCGCTGCGCAAGGCGGGGCGGGTGGACGAGGCACGGGCGCTCACCCAGCAGACACGGGAGCAGTACCGGCTGCGGGACACCCCCGCGACCACCCCCGACGTGCTGGACTGCACCCTGAACTACGCGACCGACCTGTACGCCACCGGGGCGCGCGAGGAGGCCCTGTCGCTGGCGCTCGACATCGTGCGGCAGTACCGCACGGCGCCCGGCGAGCGGCATCCGGCGACGCTCGCCGCCGTCAACAACCTCGGCATCTTCCTGCGGGGCTCCGGTGAGGTGAGCCGGGCGCGGGCACTGCTGGAGAAGAACCTCGCCATCCTCAAGGAGGTCCTCGGCGAGCGGCACCCCTACACACTGGCCTGCGCGGTGAACCTGGCCAACGTGCTGGCGGAGCTGAACGAGCTGCGCGCCGCGGAGGAACTGGAGCGGACGGCGGTGACGGGTTTCCAGCCGACACTGGGGGACCAGCACCCGGACACCATCGTCTCGCGCGCCAACCTGGGGGTGACGCTGCGCGCCCTGAACCGGGTCCCGGAGGCCGACCAGCTCCGCAAGAGCAGCCACGACGAGTTCGTCCGGCTGCTCGGCGAGAACCATCCGCACACGGTCAGCGCCCGCGAGGGCAAGCGCATCCACCGGGATCTGGAACCGCCGGCCGTGTGACCGGCGGCGGGCGGACGTCAGACGGGGTCGGCGGCCAGCCGGGAGCGTCCGCCGACCAGCCAGGTGAACACGTCCGGCAGCACCCGCAGGGACGCGAAGTGCGCCTCCTCCGGGTGCACGACGGCCCGCCCCCCGGGGATGCGCTCGGCCAGCCACCTGGTGTGGCTGGCCGGGGAGAACCCGTCCCGCTCGCCGTGCCAGAGCAGCACGGGCACCGAGATGTCCGCGGGGGAGAAACCCCAGGGCGCGCAGAAGGACAGGGCGTCGTCCACCCAGCCGTCCGCGGACACGCTGAGCGCTTCCCGGTAGTTGCGCAGCAGCATCGCGCGGATGCCCGCGTCGGAGATGACCCGCAGATCCGACTCGGTCAGCTCCCAGCGGAGCTGGGCCAGGAGCCTGCGCGGATCGGACCGGATGTCGACCGACCGTTTGCGCAGACTGTCCGCCAGCTCGTCGGGCCCGTCCTCGGCCTTGGTGTACTCGTTGACGTTGGAGGCGGTCATGCCCGCGAACCAGTCGAGGCCGTCCGCGTCCCGGGGGGCGAGGCTGACCAGGACGGCGGCGCGGGTCACCCGGTCCGGCAGCAGGGCCGCGCAGGCCAGGGCGTGCGGGCCGCCGCCGGAGCGGCCGACCACGGCGAAGCGCTCCACGCCCAGGGCGTCAGCGATGGCGGCGACGTCCTGCGAGACATGCGCGACCCGGCGGCCCGGCAGCCGGTCCGAGGGTCCGTAACCGGGGCGGTCGTAGGTGATGAGCCGGACCCGCTGGTGGTAGAGCAGCATCGGCCGGGGCGCCGGCCCGAGCCGGCTGCCGGGGGTGCCGTGCAGCAGGAACACGGGCGAGCCGCCGGGATCTCCACTGATCTCGACGGCTAATCGTCTCCCGTCCCCCGTGTGCACCTCTCTGAGCATGCGCGGCCCCCTCTCGAAGCCCCCCGCCCGCTGCGGCATGCCGTGTGGTCGTGCATCGGCCATTCCCCATCGTGCCCCAGATCATCCCGGTGTGCGGGCGTTTCCGGCCCGCTGTGAACGGCCCTCAGACCACCTCCAGCGTCCAGCTCCACCGATGCACCCCCGGTGCGACGAGGTAGCCGGGTGAGGTGTCCGGGCCGCAGGACGCCGTGCCCAGGCCGCGGTGGGCGGCGTCGATGTGGACGACGCAGCCGGGGCGGGGGACCAGTTCGGCGTGGTGGCGGGCGGCGGTGAGGTCCTCGGCCCGGAAGCGCGTCACCGACACCTGGCGCGGCTCGTCCAGCGTGACCCCCAGACCGCCCGTGTCCGCTCCCGACAGGGTGAACCGGCGTACCCCGTGCCGGCCGCCGCTCTCCTGCGGACGCAGGTACGGCGTGAACAACTCGTCCACCGGGCGGGTGTGATGGCCGACCGGGGCCCCGGCGGCGCGGTCGGGGTAGGACTCCCACGGCCCCTGCCCGAACCACTCCATACGGTCGAGACCGGCGACCGTCTCGAAGACCGTGCCGACCCTCGCCACGTCGTCGAACTCCTCCGGCAGCCCGGCCTCCTCCTCGATCCGCACACCGCCCTCGACCGGCGTCAGCACCTGCCGGTGCCGGACGACGGCGCTGCCTGCCGTGTACACGGCCTCCACCGTGATCCGCCCGGCCTCCTCGCGCACGGACACCACCTCGCGGACCAGCGTGTCGAGGCCCAGGTCGCGCCAGCGGCGGGCCATGCCGCCGATCTCGTCGTTGTCGGTGGGCGCCCGCCACAGGGTGAGCGTGGGCGCCGCCGTCAGCAGCGGGTGCAGCAGCAGGCCCTCACCGTCCACCCGCACCCCGCCGCTCACCGGTGGTACGGGCGCCGGAGCCGGGCCGCGCAGGCGTACCTGCGGCACACACAGCTCGGTGCCGCGCGGCGCCCACGGCTGGTCCTCGGCCACCGTCACCCGCAGCGTCAGCCAGGCCTCGCCGCCCTCGCGCGGCACCTCGAAGGGCAGCGGTACCGCGGCCGTCTGCCCGGGGCGCAGATCGGGCAGGCGGGCCGGGGCCCTCAGCGCCGTCCCGTCGGCCAGTTCGAGGCGCCATTCGCCGGCCAGCCAGTCCAGACCCCGGAAGTGCTGGTGGTTGCCGAGCACGACACCCTCGTGCTTCAGGCACTCGATCCGTACCGGCGCCGCGATCTCGCGGTGCTCGTACAGGGCCGGCTTGGGCGCGCGGTCGGGGAACACCACGCCGTCCGCGATGAACGCGCCGTCGTGGACGCGCTCGCCGAAGTCGCCGCCGTACGCCCAGCGGTGGCCGGGCGGGGCGACCCCGTCACCGCGGAGGGCGGGGCCCGTGCGTCCGGCCGGTCGTCCGTCGCTCACGCGCTGCAGGATGCCGTGGTCCCAGAACTCCCAGATGAACCCGCCCTGAAGGCCCGGCGTCCCCTCGACGGCCGCCCAGAAGTCGGCGAGCGTGCCGTTGCTGTTGCCCATCGCGTGCGAGTACTCGCACTGGACGAGCGGCCGGGTCTGCCGTCCCGACAGGGCGTGTGCCACGCACTCCTCGATCGGCGCGTACATCGGGCACGCGAGGTCGGAGGCGTCGTCCGTCGCCGCCCAGTCGAGCTTCGCGGCCCCCTCGTACTGGAGCGGGCGCGTCGGGTCGTGGTGGCGGGCCCAGCCCGCCGCCGCGTCGTGGTGCGCACCGTAGTCGGACTCGTTGCCCAGCGACCAGACGATCACCGACGGGTGGTTCTTGTCGCGCAGCACCATGCGCGCCACCCGGTCCACGTAGGCGTTGAGGTAGCGCGGGTCGCCGGCGAGCTCGTGGGCGTGGTCGTGCGCCTCGATGTCGGCCTCGTCGACGACGTAGAAGCCGAGTTCGTCGGCCAGGTCGTACAGCGCGGGGTCGTTCGGGTAGTGGGCGGTGCGGATCGCGTTGAAGCCGAACCGCTTGAGGAGGACCAGGTCGGCTCGCAGGTCGCCGGGGGAGACGGTGCGGCCGGTCAGAGGGTGGAAGTCGTGCCGGTTCACACCCCGGACGAAGACCCGCTCCCCGTTGACGAGCAGGTCCCGCCCCACGATCTCGACATCCCGGAACCCGACGCGGTGCCGGGAGGTGTCGGCGACCGTGCCGTCGGCGCGGTGCAGCCGGACGGTCAGGGCGTACAGCTCGGGCGTCTCCGCCGTCCAGGTCCGCACGTCCGGCACGGTGGCCGCGAGCCGGGCCTCGCCGAGGAAGCCGGAGACCCGCTCGTCCGCGGCGTTGGCCCGGTCGAACGCGGCGTCCTGGGCGAGCGGCACACCGTCCAGCTCTCCGGTCAGGTGCCAGCCCTCGGGCAGCGGGCCGCGCGCGTCGCGCACCTGGCAGTCGACCCGCAGGTCGCCGCCGCGCCGCGCGCGCACGGTCACGTCGGCCAGGTGCAGCGGGTCGGTGGCGTACAGCAGGACGGAGCGGGTGAGGCCGCCGTGCCACCACTGGTCCTGGTCCTCGATGTGGGAGGCGTCGGACCACTTGACGACGGTCAGCCGGACGGTGGCGCGGCCGCCGGGCCGGACCACCCGCGTCAGGTCGAACTCGGCGGCCAGATGGGAGTCCTTGGAGACGCCCACGGGCCGCCCGTCCACATGGACCAGCAGCACGCTCTCGGCCGCCCCCACCTGGAGCACGATCCGGTGTCCGGCCCACCCGGCGGGCACGTCCACCTCCCGTTCGTACACCCCGGTGGGGTTGGCGGCGGGGGAGTGCGGCGGGATGTCGGGGAACGGCATCGTGACGTTGGTGTACTGCGGCTGGTCGCCGCTGTCCTGGACGGTCCAGGCGCCGGGCACGTACGCCGTCGACCAGGCACCGCCGACCGGCGCGTCCGGAGCGGGCAGCAACTGGAAGCGCCAGTCGCCGTCCAAGGGGATGGCTCCGGAGCGCCGGTCGACGGCGTTCATGGGGAGGCGGTTCCAGGAGGTGAGCTCGGGCGCCTCCCAGGGGCGCAGCGCGATCAGGGGGTCGGGGGAGAAGGGGCGCTCGGTCATCCGCGGACGGCTCCCTTGGCGAGGTCGCCGATGATCTGCCGGGCGCCGATCGCGAAGACGATCAGCAGCGGCACCAGGGCGAGGACCGCGCCGGTCATCACCATGCCGTAGTCGGTGGTGCCGTGGGTTCCGTTGAGCTGGGACAGCGCGACCTGGAGGGTCACGTTGCCGGGGTCCGTCAGGGCGATCAGCGGCCAGGCGTAGTCGTTCCACTGGCTCATGAAGGTGAAGATGCCGAGGAAGGCGAGCCCGGGGCGGACGACCGGGAGCGCCACGTGCCAGTACTGGCGCAGGAAGTTCGCGCCGTCCAGCCGGGAGGCGTCGAGGAGTTCGTCGTGGATGGCGCTCCGCATGTACTGGCGCATCCAGAAGATGCCGAAGGCGTTGGCGGCGGCCGGCACGATCAGCGATGTCATCGAGCCGATCCAGCCGATCTTCGCCATGATCACGAACTGGGGGATCGCGGCCATCTGGGCCGGGACCATGAAGATCAGCATGAGCAGCGCGAACAGCGCGTTCCTGCCGGGGAAGGCGAACTTCGCGAACACGAAGGCGGCGAGCGAGTCCAGGAACAGCACCAGGAACGTCACCGCCGTCGCCACCAGCAGCGAGTTCGCCATCGACCCGAAGAAGTCGACCGTGTCGAACAGGTGGCGGACGTTCTCCGTGAAATGCGAGCCGGGCAGCAGCTTCGGCGGGTAGGAGAAGATCTCCGACGAGGTGTGCGTCGACATGATCACGGCCCAGTAGAACGGGAAGGCCGAGAGGAGCACACCGATGATCAGGGACGCGTGCAGCGCGATGCCCCGGCGTCCGGAGCCCTTGATGGATGCCATGTCGCGGCCTTCCTACTGGTCGCCCCGGCGCTGCACCAGGCGCCAGTTGACGAGGGAGAAGAGGACGACGACCAGGAAGATGCCCCACGCCACGGCGGCGCCGTACCCGAAGTCGTTGTTGTCGAAGGTCTGCTGGAAGAAGTAGAGGACCATCGTCCGGCCGGCGTGGTCGGGACCGCCCGAGAACGTGGACTCGTTGGCGGTGGTCTGGAGCAGGACCTGCGGTTCGGAGAAGCTCTGCAGTCCGGTGACCGTCGAGACGACGAGCACGAACAGCAGGGTCGGCCGCAGCAGCGGCAGTGTGATCCGGAAGAAGGTCTGCACGGGGCCGGCGCCGTCGATACGGGCCGCCTCGTACAGGTCGCCCGGGATGGTCTGGAGCCCGGCGAGGAAGATGATCGCGTTGTAGCCGGTCCACTGCCAGGTCATCAGCGTGGCGATGGCGACCTTGATGCCCCACGGGGTGTTCAGCCAGGCCACCTGGTCCACGCCGACCGCCTGCAGCAAGGCGTTCACCAGCCCGAAGTTGGTGGAGAAGACCGACCCGAAGACGATGGCGACGGCGACGACGGACGTGACGTTCGGCAGGAAGTACGCGAACCGGTAGGCGTTCTTGAAGCGGACCGCCGAGTTGAGCATCACGGCCGTCACCATCGCCAGGAAGACCATGGGGAAGGTGGCGAGCGCCCAGATGACCAGCGTGTTGCCGATCGACTGCCAGAAGTCGGCGTCCGTGAACAGGTACTGATACTGCGTCAGGCCGGCCCACTCCATCGAGCCGAGGCCGTCCCAGCGGTGCAGGGAGAGATAGAGCGAGAAGCCGACGGGGATCAGGCCGAAGGCGAGGAAGAGCAGGTAGAACGGGGAGATCGCGGCGTACAGGTGCCAGTGCCTGCGCCACCCCGTGCGCGGCGGGGCCGTGGCGGGCCGTATCCGGTCCACGGCGGGCGGGGTCTGTTCGGCGACGGCCATCAGAACGCCACCCCCAGGTGCTTGGCGATGCGCCGGCACTTGCCCATGGCGTCCTCCCAGGCCTTCGCGGGGTCCTTGCCGAGGACGCCGACGTTCTTGATCTCGTCGCGGACCGGCTGCCCGAGCGCGACGTCGTAGGGACTGTTGAAGGCGACCGGGATCTTCTCGGCGGCCGGCCCGAAGACGTCCATGGTGATCTGCCCGCCGAAGAACGGGTCCGGCTCACGCAGCTTCGGCATCGCGTACGACGCCGGGGTCGACGGGAACAGCCCGGCGTCGACGAAGCCCTGCGCCTGGTTGGGGGCGTCGAGCATCCAGCTGATGATCTCGAACGCCCGCTCGGGCTCCCGGCACGCCTTCGTGATCGCCAGGAAGGAGCCGCCGACGTTGGAGGGGCCGCCCGGGCAGTCGGCCACCCGCCAGCGGCCCTTCGTCTTCGGGTAGGCGAGCTTGAGGTCGCCCGCGGCCCAGGAGGCGTTGAGCTGGCTGGGCAGCTTGCCCTTCTCGGTGGCCGAGATGGAGTCGGGTGTGCCGGACACGATGTCCGACACGATGCCGCGCCGCTTGGCCTCGACCGCCCGCTCCCAGCAGGCGCGCACATGCGGGCCGTCCCCGATGAAGTGCCGGTCCTCGTCGACGAACCGGGTGGTGCCCTGCCCGATGGACATCTCGAAGACGCTGACGACGTCGGTGAGGATGGATGTGCCGGGCAGCCGCTTCTTCAGCCGCTCGCCGGCCGCGAAGAACTTCTCCCAGGTGTCCAGTTCCCGGGAGACGTCCGCGGGCTCGTGGGGCAGGCCGGCCTTCTCGTAGACGGCGGGCTGGTAGTAGTGCACGACCGGGCCGACGTCGATCGGCAGCCCGACGAGGCTGCCGTCCGGGGCGACGGCCTGCTGCCACTTCCAGTCCAGGTACCGGCCCTTGAGCCTCTCCGCGCCGAGCGTGCGCAGGTCCACGAACTGGTCGGCGTTCGGGAGGTAGGACGCCATGTCCTCGCCCCGGAGCCCGGCGATGTCCGGGATGTGGGCCCGGCCGGCCAGCGTGGTGATCAGCTTGGAGCGGTAGTAGCCGCCGATCTGGATGGCGTCGAGGTCGACGGAGCCGCCGTAGCGCGCCTTGGCGTTCTCGACGACCGTGTCGCTCAGTCCGCCGCTCCAGTACCACAGGACCATGTTGCGGCCGGTGGAGCCGGTCGGGATGGCACAGCCGGACGCCAGGCCGCCCAGCGCGGTGGCGGCCGTACCGGCCAGGCCCGCGCGCAGCAGGCCTCTTCGTGAGAGCCGCACAGCTCCCACCGCCTTTCGGATCTGTTCGGGACTTCGCATGGGAGGGGACGTGGGGGGAGGGTCAGCGCCGCGGTGCGGGCGGGGTGACGGGCGGGTACGCGACGGGCGGTCCCGGATCGGCCGGGAGCCGGTCCGCGAGGAAGCCGTACGCCCGCCGCAGGTCCGGGTCGGTCAGGGAGCGCCACCAGCGGTCGACGCCGTACCAGCCGGGAGCGGCGAGCGCTCCGCCGGGGTGGCCCACCGAGAGGCCGGCGGCGAGGACCGCGAAGCGCAGGCGTTCCTCCAGCGGCCAGCCGCCGAGGGAGGCCGCGACGAAGCTCGCCCCGAAGACGTCCCCGGCACCCGTCGGATCGAGGACATCGATGTCGAGGGCGGGCACGTCGGCGTACTCGCCGGTCGTCTGGTCCACGGCGAGCGCGCCCCGGCCGCCGCGGGTCACCACGGCCACCGGCACCAGATCGGCGAGTGCGCGCAGTGCCTCGGACGCGCCGGCGGTGCGGGTGTAGGCCATGGCCTCGGCCTCGTTGGGGAGGAAGGCGTGGCACAGGGACAGCTGGTCGAGCAGGTCCCGGGGCCACCGCCCGGTGGAGTCCCAGCCGACGTCGGCGTAGACGTGCGTGCCGTTCGCGGCGGCCTTGGCGAGCCAGGCGCGGCGTTCCGGCTCCAGGTGCACGAGGGCCGTGCGCGCCGGGGGCGGGTCGGCCATCAGCGTGTCCTGGCTGTACGGGGGCTCCTGGCCGTGGGTGACCAGGGCGCGGTCCCGGCCATAGGCCAGGGAGACGGTGACCGGGGTGGGCCAGGCGCTCGCCGTGCGGGACAGCGAGAGGTCGATGCCCTCCTGGCCGGCGAGGACGTCCCGGCAGTACGCGCCGTAGAGGTCGTCGCCGAGGACGGTGGCGAGCGAGGTGCGCAGGCCGAAGCGGGCGGCGGCGACGGCGAGGTTGGCGATGCCGCCCGGGCCGCAGCCCATGCCGTCGGTCCAGATCTCCTCGCCGGGGGTGGGCGGGCCGCCGAGTCCGGTGAGGACGAGGTCGTAGAAGAGCAGCCCGGTCAGCAGCACATCGGGCCGGTCGTCGTCCACGGGTGCGTCCTCTCGCTCGGGTCCCGCTGGGGAGATCATCAGAACTCTTCATTTCGGTGACCGGAATCGTGCGCCGCTTGACGGGATTGGTCAATACCCGAGCAGAAATGAGCATGGCGATGATTGAAGATGACGAGTACTGTGCACGTCGTGCTGGCAGAACGACGACACCAACTCATCCTGCGGGCCCTGCGCTCCGGCGGGCCCGCGGCCGTCACCGACCTCTCCGAGCAGCTGGGCGTCAGCCCCGCCACGATCCGGCGCGACCTGGTCAAGCTGGAGGAGGACGGACTTCTCACCCGGGTGCACGGCGGTGCCGTGGCGGACGAGGGCGACCAGCCCTTCGCCGAGGTCGCCGAGGTGCGGGTGGCCGAGAAGGACGCCATAGCGGCGCACGCCGCCGCGCTGGTCGAGGACGGTCAGTCGGTGCTGCTGGACATCGGCACCACGGCCTTCCGGCTGGCCCGGCAGCTGCACGGCCGCCGGCTCACCGTGATCACCAGCAATCTGGTGGTCTACGAGGAACTGGCCGACGACGAGGGCATCGAACTGGTGCTGCTCGGCGGCATGGTGCGCCGCGAGTACCGCTCCCTGGTCGGCTTCCTCACCGAGGACAACCTGCGCCAGCTGCACGCCGACTGGGTCTTCCTGGGCACCAGCGGAGTGCGGCCGGGCGGGCAGGTGATGGACACGACGGTCGTCGAGGTGCCGGTGAAACGGGCCATGATCAAGGCCGGCGCCCGGGTCGTCCTCCTCGCGGACGCGGCGAAGTTCCCCGGCCACGGCATGGCCAAGGTGTGCGGTCCGGAGGACCTGGACGTGGTGGTGACGAACGCGCCGGTCGACACGGCGACGCGGTCCTCCTTCGAGGAGGCCGGCGTCGAGGTCGTCGTGGCGGGAAAGGTGCAGACGTGAGGCTGACGATTCTGGGCGGCGGAGGATTCCGCGTCCCCCTCGTGTACGGCGCGCTCCTGGCGGACCACGCCGAGGGCCGGGTGACCCGGGTCGTGCTGCACGACCTGGACGCCGGCCGGCTCGACGCCGTGACACGGGTGCTCGCGGAGCAGGCCGCCGGGGTGCCCGACGCCCCCGAGGTCACCGCCACCACCGACCTCGACGAGGCCCTGCGCGGCGCCGAGTTCGTCTTCTCCGCGATCCGCGTCGGCGGCCTCCAGGGCCGGGCCGACGACGAACGGGTCGCGCTCGCCGAGGGCGTCCTCGGCCAGGAGACGGTCGGCGCGGGCGGCATCGCCTACGGCCTGCGCACGGTGCCCGTCGCCGTCGACATCGCCCGGCGGGTGGCCCGCCTCGCCCCCGACGCCTGGGTCATCAACTTCACCAACCCGGCCGGACTGGTCACCGAGGCCATGTCCCGCCACCTCGGCGACCGCGTCATCGGCATCTGCGACTCGCCCGTCGGCCTCGGCCGCCGTATCGCCCGCGTGCTCGGCGTGCGGAACCCCGCCGAGGCGTGGATCGACTACGTCGGCCTCAACCACCTCGGCTGGGTCCGCGGCCTGCGCGTCGCCGGCCGGGACGAACTCCCGCGGCTGCTCGCCGACCCCGGACTGCTCGGCTCCTTCGAGGAGGGCAAGCTGTTCGGCGCCGACTGGCTGCGCTCGCTCGGCGCGATCCCCAACGAGTACCTGCACTACTACTACTTCAACCGGGAGGCCGTGCGCGCCTACCAGGAGGCCGAGCGCACCCGCGGCGCCTTCCTGCGCGACCAGCAGGCCGGCTTCTACGACCGGATGCGCGACCCGGACGCCCCGGCCCTGGAGATCTGGGACCGCACCCGCGCCGAGCGCGAGGCCACCTACATGTCCGAGAACCGGGAGACGGCCGGCGCCGGCGAGCGCGACGCCGACGACCTGTCCGGCGGCTACGAGAAGGTGGCGCTGGCGCTGATGCGGGCCATCGCCCGCGACGAACGCACCACCCTGATCCTCAACGTCCGCAACCGGCACACCCTGTCGGTGCTCGACGCCGACGCCGTCATCGAGGTGCCCTGCCTGGTCGACGCCAACGGCGCCCACCCGGTCGCCGCCGCCCCGCTGCCGGACCACGCCACCGGGCTCGTCTGCTCGGTCAAGGCCGTCGAACGCGAGGTGCTGGCCGCCGCCGAGTCCGGCTCGCGCACCACCGCCGTCAAGGCGTTCGCGCTGCATCCGCTGGTCGACTCGGTCGGCGTGGCCCGCCGGCTGGTCGAGGGCTACACCTCCGTCCACCCCGGTCTGGCCTACCTCACCTAGGGCCTTTCCCCCGCCCCTGTTCTCTGCCTCCCTGGAGACCCCGATGCACGACGAACGCCGCCGGATCGAGGAGCGCGTCGAGCGCGTCCACACCCAGCGCATCAAGCCCGCGATCTACGCCGCCACCGTCCCGTTCGAGGTCGAGGCCTGGCAGGCCCCCGGCGAGCCGGTCCCCTTCGAGGAGGCGGCGGCCGCCCCCTACACGCCCTTCGCGACGGGCACCCCGTGGGGCCCGCCGTGGGGCACCACCTGGTTCCGGATGCGCGGCCGGGTGCCCGCCGAGTGGGCCGGGCGGCGCGTCGAGGCGGTCATCGACCTCGGCTTCGTCGGCGACTGGCCCGGCAACCAGGCCGAGGGCCTCGTGCACCTCGCCGACGGCCGCCCCGTGAAGGCCGTCAACCCGCTCAACCAGTACGTGCCCATCGGCAACCCGGTGGCGGGCGGCGAGGAGGTCCACTACCTGGTCGAGGCCGCCTCCAACCCGGACATCCTGGCCGACGGCTTCGCGCACCCCACCCCGCTCGGCGACGTCCTCACCGCCGGCGACCGGCCCCTGTACACCTTCCGTCGGGCCGACCTCGCCGTCCTCGACGAGGAGGTCTGGCACCTCGACCTCGACCTCGCGGTGCTGCGTGAACTCATGGTCCACCTCGGCGAGCACGAGCCGCGCCGGCACGAGATCCTGCACGCCCTCGACCGCGCCATGGACACCCTCGACCTGGACGACGTCCCCGGCAGCGCCCCCGCCGTCCGCGAGGTGCTCGCGCCGGTCCTCGCCAGGCCCGCGCACGCCAGCGCGCACACCATCTCCGGTGTCGGGCACGCCCACATCGACTCCGCCTGGCTGTGGCCCATCCGGGAGACCAAGCGCAAGACGTCCCGCACCTTCTCCAACGTCACGTCCCTGGCCGACGAGTACGAGGAGTTCGTCTTCGCCTGCTCGCAGGCCCAGCAGTACGAATGGGTGCGCGACAACTACCCGCAGGTGTGGGCCCGCATCCAGGAGTCGGTGAAGAAGGGCCAGTGGGCGCCGGTCGGCGGCATGTGGGTCGAGGCCGACGGCAACCTGCCCGGCGGCGAGGCCCTCGCCCGCCAGCTGATCCACGGCAAGCGGTTCTTCATCGAGCACTTCGGCGTCGAGACCAAGGGCGTGTGGCTGCCGGACTCCTTCGGCTACACCGCCGCCTACCCGCAGCTCGCCAAGCTCGCCGGCAACGAGTGGTTCCTGACCCAGAAGATCTCCTGGAACCAGACCAACAAGTTCCCCCACCACACCTTCTGGTGGGAGGGCATCGACGGCACCCGCATCTTCACGCACTTCCCGCCCGTCGACACCTACAACGCCTGCTTCAGCGGCGAGGAGATGGACCGCGCCGTCCGCAACTACCGGGAGAAGGGCGGCGGCACCCGCTCCCTCGCCCCCTTCGGATGGGGCGACGGCGGCGGCGGCCCCACCCGCGAGATCATGGAGCGGGCCCGCCGGCTCGCCGACCTGGAGGGCTCGCCGAAGGTCGTCGTGGAGCACCCGGACGCGTTCTTCGCCAAGGCCCGCGCCGAGTACGAGGACGCCCCCGTCTGGAACGGCGAGCTCTACCTGGAGCTGCACCGCGCCACCTACACCTCCCAGGCCCGCACCAAGCAGGGCAACCGGCGCAGCGAGCACCTGCTGCGCGAGACCGAGCTGTGGGCGACCACGGCCGCTCTGCACGCGCCGGGCTACGCCTACCCGTACGAGCGGCTGGACCGGCTCTGGAAGACGGTCCTGCTGCACCAGTTCCACGACATCCTGCCGGGCTCCTCGATCGCCTGGGTGCACCGCGAGGCGGAGGCCGAGTACGCCCGGGTCGCCCAGGAGCTGGAGGAGCTGACCGCCGAGGCGGTGGCCGCGCTCGGCGGGGGAGGGGCCCACGTCTTCAACACGAGCCCGTTCGACCGCGCAGAAGTGGTCCGCACCCCCGAGGGCGCGCCCGCCTACGTCACCGTCCCCGCGAACGGCAGCGCCCCCTTCGTGGCCACGGAGCCCGAGCGGCCGGTCACCGTCTCCGGACGCGTCCTCGACAACGGGCTGGTCCGCGTAGAGATCGCCGAGGACGGCACCCTGGCCTCGGTGTTCGACCTGCGGGCGAACCGCGAGGTGCTCGCCGGCGCCGGCAACCTGCTGCGCCTGCACACCGACCTGCCCAACTACTGGGACGCCTGGGACATCGACAAGCACTACCGCAACCGCTACCGCGAACTGCGCGCGACCGAGTCGGTCACCGTGGTCGAGGACGGCCCGCTGGTCGGCGCGGTCCGGGTCGCCCGCGCCTTCGGCCGGGGTTCCACGATCACCCAGACGATCACGCTGCGGGCCGGCAGCCCCCGGATCGACTTCGCCACCGAGATCGACTGGCACGAGGCCGAGAAGATCCTCAAGGCCGGTTTCCCGGTGGACGTCCGCGCCCCGCACTCCTCCGCCGAGATCCAGTTCGGGCACGTCCAGCGGCCCACCCACACCAACACCAGCTGGGAGGCGGCCCGTTTCGAGGTCTCCGGGCACCGCTGGGTGCACATCGCCGAGCCCGGCTACGGCGTCGCCGTCGTCAACGACTCCACGTACGGCCACGACGTGACCCGCACGGTCCGCGAGGACGGCGGCACGACGACCCGGGTCAGTCTCAGCCTGGTCCGCGCCCCGCGCATCCCCGACCCCGAGGCCGACCAGGGCCTCCACCGGCTCACCTACGCGCTGCTGCCCGGCGCGAGCATCGAGGACGCCGTCGCCGAGGGCTACGCCCTCAACCTGCCGCTGCGGGTGGCGGACGCCGCGGGCGCACCCGAGCCGGTGGTGTCCGTGGACGGCGACGGGGTGACGGTCGAGGCGGTCAAGCTGGCCGACGACCGCTCGGGCGATGTCGTCGTACGCCTCTACGAGTCCCGGGGCGGGCGGGCGCGGGCCGTGCTGCGCACCGGCTTCCCGCTGGCCGGTGCCCAGATCACCGACCTGCTGGAACGGCCGCTGGAACCGGTCGCCGCGGACGGCGGGGTGCCGGTCTCCCTGCGTCCCTTCCAGGTGCTGACCCTGCGTCTCCAGCGCGCCGAACGGCGCTGAGAACGCAACCTTCGGGCCGGCCGGCAGCCACCCCCGTGACAGCGCCGGCCGGCCCGAAGCCCCCGTGCTCCCCCCCGTATCCCCCGTGGTTCCCCCGTACGGACCCCCCGTCGGCCTTGCAGTGTCATGAGCGCGCGGGACGCCGTCTGATACACCCACGCCGGAAGATTCTTTCCCGGCGTGGGTGATCGGTGTCTCAGCCCGTGAAGCCGGCCGTGATGGACGTGAACTGCCAGGTGCTCTGGCTGATGCCGGAGCAGTTGCTCGTCACACCGCCGCCCGGGCAGGACCGGTCGCGGTTGACCGACCAGAAGGCGAGCCGCGCGATGTGCCGGGAGTTCGCCCAGTCCCGGATCTGCGTCCAGGTCGCGGGCGAGGTCAGCTCCTGCTGGTCGGAGAGCCCGTTCATGCCGGAGATGCCGAGGTGCGCGTAGGCGGTGGCGTCGTCCCAGCCGAACGTGGACTTCAGCTTGGTCTTCAGCCCCTCGGCCGCGTTCACGGTGCTGCCGTACATGTCGGCGCCGCCGCCGAAGTCGAACGGCATGATCGTGAAGACGTCGATGTCCGCGTTCAGCGCCTTGGCCTGCTCGATCAGCCGGTTGCCCCAGGAGGTGGGCCCGGTGGTGGAGGTGCCGAAGGTCAGGATCGTCCGCAGCCCCGGGTTGTTCGCCTTGACGATCTTCAGGGCGTTCAGGATCCGGTCCTGCACCGTCGCGTTCTCGAACTCGTCGGTGTTCTCGATGTCGACGTCGATCGCCTGCAGCCCGTAGGCGTCGACGACCTTCTGGTACGCACCCGCCAGCGCCTCGGCGGAGGAGCAGTTCGGCCCGAGCTTGTTGCCGCTCCAGCCGCCGATGGACGGGACGATGTCACCGCCGGCGGCCCGGATGGAGTTGATGACGCTCTGGTCGTTGCCGCCGGTCAACGCGCGCTGCCCGTCCCAGGCCGGGTTGCAGCCGCCCGAGGACAGGATGAACGCCATCGTGTACCACTTGATCCCGGTCGCGCTCATCACCGACGTCGCGCTCGGCGGATCGCCCCAGCCCAGGTACAGATAGGGCGCGGCCTGCTTGAAGCCGGTGCCGCCCCCGCCGCCCGCGTCGGTCGTGACGGAGACGGAGCCGGAGGCCGCGGAGACGTTCCCGGCCGCGTCCCGTGCCTTCACCGTGAACGTGTAGGCGGTGCTGGGCGACAGCCCGCCGACCGTCGCGCTCGTCCCGGAGACGCTGAGCACCTGTGTCGAACCGCGGAAGACGTCGTAGCCGGTCACGCCGACGTTGTCGGTCGAGGCGTTCCACGCCAGCGACACGCTCGTCGAGGTCTTGCCGGTGGAGCGCAGGTTGCCGGGGGCGCTCGGCGCCTGCCCGTCCGAGCCGCCGCCGGGCCCGTCGAGGCCGATGTCGTCGGCGTAGTAGGTGCCCTGCCCGTACCAGCCGTGCAGATACACCGTGGCGCTGGTCTGGGAGGCGCCGGTCGTGAAGGTGAGCGACAGCTTGGCGTACGCCGACGGCGACGACGTCCACGTGGAGGCGCCGCCGTCCACGCCGAGGTAGACGTAGGAGCCGCGCACCCAGCCGCTGAGGGAGTACGTCGTGTTCGGCTGGACGGCGACGCTCTGCGAGCACCGGGCGTTGTCGCTCGAACTCGCCGCCCCGGCCAGCGCCCCGGATCCGCCGTGCACGGGCGAGGCGACCACGGAGCCGAGGTTGCCGGTGCAGGACCACGGGGAGAGCCCGCCCGACTCGAAGCCGGGGTTGGACAGGACGTTGGCCGCGTGAGCGGTGCCGGGCAGGGCGACGGCCCCGGCGACCGCGAGAGCCGCCGTGCCGACGAGGGCGAGGACACGGCGTCTGAGCCGTGCGAGAGGTCGGTTGCGCACGTCATCTCCCTGGGAAAGGTGGGGTGTTCGGGAGTGCACAGGTGCTGAGAGGTGCGCTGACCAAGTTGGTATGGACCAATTCCCCTGTCAAGGACCGGCGCAGGGATCGGTCCATACCGCTGGTGTGTCTCTACAGGGGCAGGGCCGCCCCGGTCGCGACGGATCCGGGCTGTGCCGGTGCGGGCACCGCCGGCAGCAGGGGGGCCTCCGCCTCGGTGCGCTGCTGGGGGATCGACACCGGGCGCAGTGGTCGCGGACCCGCCACCACCGTGTAGTCCTGTCCCAGGAACGGCGGGGTCACGACGCCCGGGTCCTCGCCGAGCGCCAGTTGCACGGCGAGCCAGGGCACGTTCACCCCGCACAGCGACAGCTGGTGCAGGCCGCCCGCCGGGCGGGTGTTGACGTCCATCAGCACCGGGGTGTCGCCGAACATCCGGAACTGGATGTTGGACAGGTGGTGCAGCCCGAAGCCCTCCGCGACCAGCCGCGCCGGCTCCAGCCACTGCTCCTGGAGCGTGAAGCCGCGCCGGCGCCCGTTCTTGACCCGGCCGATCGCCAGCCGGACCCGGTTGTCCGGCCCGGTGAGGCAGTCCACCGACACCTCGGGCTGCTCCAGGCGCGGCATCACCAGCCAGTCCACCGGCTCCTCGGACCGCCGCAGCGCGTCCAGGACGAGATCGAGCTGGACGTACGGCGTCGGGAAGCCGCTGAGATGCGTCAGCGAGAAGGGGGAGCGGGTGATCATCCGGAAGCCGACCCCGCCCGCGCCGGAGGCCGGCTTGAAGCACGCCCGGTGCCCGCCGGCCTCCAACTCCTCAACAGCATCCAGGAGTTCGTCCGCGTCACGGACCCGGTGCCACGGCGGCACCGGCACGCCGACCGCCTGGACGGCCTCGTACGCGATCACCTTGTCCTGGAAGACGGCCACGGCCTCGGGCGGCGGCGCCAGCAGCGCCGTGCCGACCGCCTCGAACTCCGCGCGGTGCGCGACGATCGCCGCCTGGTGCAGCCGGGGCACGAAGACGTCGATTCCGCGGCGCCGGCACTGCGCGAGGGCGTACTCGACGTATCCGGCGGGGGACAGGCCCTCGGGCTCCAGCTCCGCGGTGTCGGCGGCGGCCAGCACGGGGGAGTCGGCGTCCCCGTGCGTCGCATGGATCTCCACCGCCCGGTCGCTGGGATTTCTGCGGAGCTGATCCATGAAGAACACGTTCTCCGCGTACGTGCGGTTGAGCCAGACGCGTACGCGAGAGACCATGCAGGGCCGTCCTTTCGGGGTGGCGGGCAGGGCGAAGCGGCCCGTGCCCGGGCAGGGAGGAGGGAGGTACACCGAACCGCCCCTGGCGAAGGGGTCGCGGCGGTGGTGTCGGGGCGATCATACGACTTTCAAAGGGTGTCGCGTGCAACGTACGTGTTACGGATTCCCCCACCGTCCACACGCGCGGGGGCGGTCCGGCCGGCCCGCCCTTGTCCCGGGGCACGCTCTGTGTTCTCGTGGTGTCCTTCGGGTGATCGGAAGGGGCGAGGGTGACGACGACGGCCGCGCGGACCGGGCGGTTGCTGGCCGTCAGCGACCTGCACATCGGGTACGACGAGAACCGCGCCCTGGTGGAGGGGATGCGCCCCGGTTCCGACGACGACTGGCTGCTCGTGGCCGGTGACGTGGCGGAGACCGTCGCCGACGTCACCTGGGCGCTCAAGACGCTCGCCGGCCGCTTCGCCAGAGTGGTCTGGGTCCCCGGCAACCACGAGCTGTGGACCCACCCCAGGGACTCCGTCACCCTGCGCGGCGCCGCCCGGTACGACCATCTGGTCGAGGTGTGCCGGGACCTCGGCGTGACCACCCCCGAGGACCCCTACCCCGTCTGGGACGGCCCCGGCGGCCCGGTCGCCGTCGCCCCGCTGTTCCTCCTGTACGACTACTCCTTCCTCCCCGAGGGATGCGCGACCAAGGCGGAGGGCCTCGCGTACGCGCACGGGACCGGCGTCGTCTGCAACGACGAGTACCTGCTGCACCCCGACCCCTACCCGACCCGCGACGCGTGGTGCGCGGCCCGGGTCGCCGCGACCGAACGCCGGCTCGCCGCCCTCCCCGAGGACCTGCCCACCGTCCTCGTCAACCACTACCCGCTGCACCGGCACCCGACGGACGTGCTGTGGTACCCCGAGTTCGCGATGTGGTGCGGCACCGCCCTGACCGCCGACTGGCACCGCCGCTTCCGCGTCGAGGCCATGGTGTACGGCCACCTCCACATCCCCCGGACCACCTGGCACGAGGGCGTCCGCTTCGAGGAGGTCTCGGTCGGCTACCCCCGCGAATGGCGCCGGCGCCCGGAACCCCCGGGCCGGCTGCGGCCCGTGCTGCCCCGCGAGGACGGGGAGGGCCCGGCCCGTTGATCGAGGACCTGCTGACCCCGGCCACCGTCGGCGTCGAGGCGTACGGTGACGAGGAGCACCCGCCGCTTTACCCCGAGGAGGAGGCGGTCGTGGCCCGGGCGGTGGCCAAGCGCCGCCGCGAGTTCGCCGCCGCGCGCTCCTGCGCGCGCCGCGCCATGGAGAAGCTCGGGGTGCCCCCGCGGGCCGTGCTGCCGGGTGAACGCGGCGCCCCCGGATGGCCGCCCGGCCTGGTCGGCAGCATGACCCACTGCGACGGGTACGCCGCCGCCGCGCTGGCCCGCGCCGGCGACCTGGCCTCGCTCGGCATCGACGCCGAGACCCACCAGCCGCTCCCGGACGGGGTGCTGGACGCCGTCGCGCTGCCCGGCGAGGCGGAGCGGCTGCGCCTGCTGGCCGCCGGGCACCCCTCGGTCCACTGGGACCGGCTCCTCTTCAGTGCCAAGGAGTCCGTCTACAAGGCGTGGTTCCCCCTCACCGGGAAGTGGCTGGACTTCTCCGAGGCCGACATCGACGTCCTCGCCGGCGACGGCGATCCGCGCGGCGGGCGGTTCAGCGCCCGGCTCCTCGTGCCCGGCCCGCTGGTCGGCGGGCGCCGGCTCGACCGGTTCGAGGGGCGCTGGACGCTCGGGCGGGGGCTGGTGGCGACAGCGGTGAGCGTGCCGCACACCTGACCCCCGCGCCGGCGGCGTCAGGGCTCGGCCGGGCACCAGGTGCGCAGCAGGTGGAAGAACTCCTCCTCGTGACCCGTCAGCCCCGCGTCGGCCAGCGCCTGTTCGGCCTCGGCGAGGACGGCGGGCGGCACGACGGGTGGTCGGCCCGGTCCGGAGGCACCGTCGAACGCGGCTCGCACGGTGTGCAGGAGCCGCAGGTAGGCCTGGACGGCGGTGCGCTCGCGGTCGGTCAGTACGGCGGTGGGCATCGGTCGGCTCTCCCCGGGTCGGTGTCGTCGCGCCCCGCACGGCGTGGCGCCACCCACCAGCTTGCCGTCCGCCACTGACAACGGCTCCGGCCCGGCCGTCCGTTCGGCCTCCCGGCGCGGGTCAGGGGGTCAGTTCTGCGGACCCAGGTAGCCGAGCGACGCCTCGATGCGGCCCGCCAGATGGTCCCGCTGCCCGCGCGCCGAGGAGACCGCCAGCCAGGTGCGGCACTTGCTGGCCAGCAGCAGGCCGAAGCTCTCGGCCTCCTTCTCCTCCGCCTGGTCGAAGTGGTTGCGGGCGGCGACCTTCAGGACCGCCGAGCGCAGATCCGCCTCGCTGCCGAGCAGCCGGGCCGCCACGGAGGCGCCCTCGACGCTGTGGCGGCAGTGGCCGGCCTTCATGTGCCACAGCTCGTGGCCGAGGATCACCAGCTGGTGGTCGGGCGCGGTGCGCTCCTCGATCACCACGAGGTCCTGGTCGGCCATGTCGAGCCACAGCCCGCTCGCGGTGCCCGGCGGGAAGGCGGCCGTACGGAAGTGGACGGGGCGGCCCCGGCGTCTGCCCATCGCGTCGCACAGCGCGCCGTACAGCGTCTCGGGCGCCGTGGGTGCGGGAAGCGACAGCTCCGCGACCAACTCGCCGCACAGGCGGCGCATTTCCCTACCGATGCCCAATGGTCTCCCGTTCCTCCGGTCACGACTCGGGCCGCTTGACGCTCTCCAGGAGCATGTCCAGCCACTCGGCGACCTTGTCGCGGTGCTGGTCGGTGGGGAGCTGGGCGGCCCGCCAGGCGATGCCGCGCACACCGTGGTCCTGCAGGAGCCGCTCCAGAGGGTCCTCGGCGGCCTGGGCCGCCTCGCGCTCCGCGAGTCTCTGCAGCAGGTCCTGCTCGGTGCGCTGGAGCGCGCCGGCCAGCGCCTCGGGGTCCTCGGCGGTCAGGAAGCCGGCGTGCACCCGGAAGAATCGCTGGATGGCGTCGCAGTGCTCCATGGTGGGCCGCCGGTCGCCGTTGATGAGCGCGCCCGCCTGCTGGCGGGACATGCCGGCGCCGTCGGCGATCTCCTGCTGGGTGTACCTGCGGCCGTTGGGCTTCAGGCGGGTGCGCCGCAGGAGGTCGAGCCGCTGGAGGAAACGGGCCTGCACATCGGGCTCGCCCGCGGGCCGGCCGCTCAGCAGGGCCTTGACCACGGGCTCCGGGACGCCGGAGGCGACGGACAGCCGGCCGGTGTCGAAGACCTCCGTGTGCGGCACGTCGAGCCGGTCGGCGAGCGCGGCGACGCGGGCGACGACGGCGGGCAGCGCGGCCGTCACCGTGGCGCCAGGGCCCTCGAAGCCATCCGTCACCGACAGATCTCCTACGTCTCTCACAGGCTTCTCACAACCTGTTGCCGTGAACTCGACGAAGATTACCGGGTGGTTCGAACGCGCATCCAGGTTCCGCCACAACTGTGGCCAATTTCAGCCGTCAACAGGCGGAGAATGCCACGATAGTTGACATGGCTCGGGCGCGGGCACCAGGATCGGGACGCCGCGTGAAGGCCGCATAGGCAAGAGGGGTGACCTCCCGATGGCATATCAGGCAGGTGGGCAGCGGTCCGTACCGCGGCCCGTCCCCGACCGGCCCGAGGCCCAGGCGTACCTCCGGGACTACGCCGTCCTCGTGGAGGCCGTGCCCTTCCCGTCCGTCGTCGTCGACCACCGCTGGGACGTCGTCCTGGCGAACAGCGCTTTCGCGTCACTTTTCGGCGCCGTGGGCCCGCACCCCGGCGCGATGCCGCACGAGAATTTCCTGCGGTTCGTCCTCTTCCACCCGGACGCCGCCGCCGTCCTCGGCGACCACGAGTCCAGCTGGTGCCTGCCGATGCTGGCCCACCTCGCCGACGCCCTGGAGCGGCACGGCCACGACCACGCGCTCCAGGCCGTCCGCCGCGACATCGCCCAGGACCCCCTCATGGAGGCCGCCTACCGGCAGGGCCTTCCGCACTGGATCCGCGCGGTGGGGGAGCGGGCCGTCGAGGAGGACGGCGCGGTGCGCCCGCTCCACCACCCCGACCCGCGCTGGGGCGCCACCGAGTGCCGGGTGGTCGACGAGACACCCGCGACCCTGCGGGAGCTGGGGTACACGCGGCTGACGCTGGTGCTGCGCGAGGCGCGCCGCGAGCGGGTCAGGGCGCGCGGGGCGCGCCGTGACGCCTCGTATCTCCGTGTGGTGCGCGCGCCCGAGGACTGAACGGGGCACCGTCGGCGTTCAGGTCGCCGACGGCGCCCCGTCAGCACACCCCGCCCCGGGGCGGCCGTTCCCGGGCTCCCGGCCCCCTCTTCCCCGCTGTTCCGCACTGTTCCGCACTGTTCCGTCGCACAGTGGTGTGTGACATAGTACTGGCGTGAGCCAGGGACCGACCTGCGACGTCGTGGTCGTGGGAGCCGGAATCACGGGCGCCGCCTGCGCCCTGTACGCCGCACGGGCCGGACTCGACGTGATCCTCGTCGACCGCGGTCCGGTCGCCGGCGGCACCACGGGCGCCGGCGAGGGCAACATCCTGGTCTCCGACAAGGAACCGGGCCCCGAGCTGGGTCTCGCGCTGCTCTCCGCGCGCCTGTGGCGGGCGCTCGCCGACGAGTTCGGGCGGTCCGTCGAGTACGAGGCGAAGGGCGGCCTCGTCGTGGCGTCCTCCCCGGACGGGCTCGCCGCCCTGGAGCGGTTCGCCGCGGCGCAGCGCGCCGCCGGGGTCACCGCCGAACCCGTCACCGGCACACGCCTGCACGACCTCGAACCCGACCTGGCCCCCGGCATCCCTGGCGGCGTCCACTACCCGCAGGACAGCCAGGTCATGCCCGCCCTCGCCGCCGCCACCCTGGCCCGCGCCGCCCAGGCCCGCCTGCTGACCGGCGTCGCCGTCACCGGCGTCCTGCTCACCCGCGCCGGTGCGGTCCGCGGCGTGCGCACCGACCGGGGCGACCTGCACGCCCCGGCCGTCGTCAACGCGGCCGGCCCCTGGGGCGGCGACCTCGCCGCGCGGGCCGGGGTGCACCTCCCCGTCCTGCCCCGGCGCGGCTTCGTCCTCGTCACCGAACCCCTGCCGCGCCGGATCCGGCACAAGGTGTACGCCGCCGACTATGTGGCCGACGTCGCCAGCGACTCGGCAGCGCTCCAGACCTCCCCGGTCGTCGAGGGCACGGCCGCGGGCCCCGTGCTGATCGGCGCGAGCCGCGAACGCGTCGGCTTCGACCGGACGTTCTCGCTGCCCGTCGTGCGAGCCCTGGCCGCCGGGGCCACCCGGCTCTTCCCGTTCCTCCGGGACGTCCACGCGATACGCGCCTACCTCGGCTTCCGTCCGTACACCCCCGACCACCTGCCCGCCGTCGGCCCCGACCCCCGCGTCCCCGGGCTGCTCCACGCCTGCGGCCACGAGGGCGCCGGCATCGGACTGGCCCCCGCCACCGGCCACCTCGTCGCCCAGGCCCTGACCGGGCGGACCCCCGATCTCGACCTGACGCCGTTCCGCCCCGACCGCTTCGCCGAGGAGGCCGTGTGAGAACCCCTCTGGACCTCGCCGACGCCCACCCGGGCCCCGCCTTCACGGTGACCCTCGACGGCCGGGAGATCCAGGCGCTGCCCGGCCACACCGTCGCCGCCGCCCTCTGGACGGCCGGCGTCACCTCCTGGCGCGGCACCCGCGCCGAGGGCCACCCGCGCGGGGTGTTTTGCGGCATCGGCGTCTGCTTCGACTGCCTGGTCACCGTCAACGACCGCCCCAACCAGCGGGCCTGCCTGCTGCCGCTGCGCCCCGGCGACGCGATCCGCACCCAGGACGGGACGGGCCACGATGCCTGACCGCGCCCCCGCATCCCCGGCCCCGCACCTCGCCGTCGTGGGCGCCGGACCCGCCGGGCTCGCCGCGGCCCTCGCCGCCGCCGCGCGAGGCGTACGGGTCACCCTCCTGGACGCGGCCCCGCAGACCGGCGGCCAGTTCCACCGGCGGCCCGCCGAAGCGCTCGGCGCCCGCAGACCCCAGGCGCTGCACCACCGGTGGCGCACGGCGGAGCGGCTCAGGGAGGGACTGGAGGCTCACGTCCGGGCCGGTACCGTACGGCATCTGGCGGATCATCATGTCTGGTGCGCCGAGCCGGGGCCCGGCACCGGATTCACCGTGCACGCGCTGCGCGGACCCGGACAGCGCGACCCCGCCGAGGTGTGCGCCGACGCCCTCGTCCTCGCCACCGGCGGCTACGAGAAGGTCCTGCCCTTCCCCGGCTGGACCCTCCCCGGGGTCGTCACCGCGGGCGGCGCCCAGGCCATGCTCAAGGGCGCCCTGGCCGTGTCCGGCCGCACCGCCGTCGTCGCCGGCACCGGCCCGCTGCTGCTCCCGGTCGCGGCCGGGCTCGCCGCGGCCGGCGTCACCGTGGCCGCGCTCGTGGAGTCCGCCGCCCCGAAGGCCCTCCTGCGGCGCGCGCCCGTATGGGCGGCCCACCCCGCCAAGCTCGCCGAAGGCGCCGGGTACGCGGCCGCGTTGCTGCGCCACCGCGTGCCGGTCCTCACCCGGCACACCGTCGCCGAGGCGCACGGCACCGACCGGCTGGAGGCCGTCACCGTCGCCGCCCTCGACGCCGACGGGCGCGTCCGGCCCGGCACCGCGCGGCGCATCCCCTGCGCGACCCTCGCCGCCGGTCACGGCATGCTGCCGCAGACCGACCTCGCCGGGACGCTCGGCTGCCGACTCGACGGCCTCGCCGTGCGCGTCGACGCCGAGCAGCGCACGGACGTGCCCGGTGTGTGGGCCGCGGGGGAGGCCACCGGCATCGGCGGCGCCGAACTCTCGCTCGCCGAGGGGCACATCGCGGGACGGTCCGCGGCGGCCCGCCTGCACGGCACACGGCCCGACCCCGCCGCCTGGGCGCGGGCCGCCCGCGCGCGGGACCGGCTGCGGGCCTTCGCCGCCGCGCTGGACGCCGTGTACGCGCCGCCGGCGCACTGGACCGAGCAGGTCACCGACGACACGACCGTCTGCCGCTGTGAGGAGGTCACGGCCGGCGCCGTCCGGGAGGCCGTGGCGGAGCTCGGCGCGGGCGACGTCCGCACGGTGAAGCTGCTGACCCGGGCCGGGATGGGCTGGTGCCAGGGCCGGATGTGCGCCCCGGCGGTCGCCGGGCTCACCGGCTGTGCCCTCACCCCGTCCCCCAGGCCGTTCGCCCGCCCCGTCCCCCTCGGGGTGCTCGCACGGCGGCCGGACCACCGCGACGACATGTCACACCCCACTGGGAGGGAATCCGGATGACCGCCACCGAGCACCGCCCCTGGCACGGCGTCCTCGTCGCCACCGCGCTGCCGCTCGACGACGGCCTGCGCGTCGACCACGGCCGCTACGCCGAGCACTGCGCCTGGCTCGTCGACAACGGCTGCGACGGCGTCGTCCCCAACGGCTCGCTGGGGGAGTACCAGGTGCTCACCCCCGAGGAACGCGCGAAGGTCGTCGAGACGGCGGTGTCGGCCGTCGGCGGCGCACGCGTGATGCCCGGCATCGCCGCGTACGGCTCGGCCGAGGCCCGGCGCTGGGCCGAGCAGGCGCGTGACGCGGGCTGCGCCTCCGTGATGCTGCTGCCGCCGAACGCGTACCGCGCCGACGAGCGTTCGGTGCTCGCGCACTACGCGGAGGTCGCGAAGGCGGGCGTGCCGATCGTGGCGTACAACAACCCCGTCGACACCAAGGTCGACCTGGTGCCCGAACTGCTCGCCAGGCTGCACGCCGAGGGGCACATCCACGCGGTGAAGGAGTTCTCCGGCGACGTCCGCCGTGCCTACCGCATCGCCGAACTCGCCCCCGAACTGGACCTGTTGATCGGCGCTGACGACGTCCTGCTGGAACTGGCCCTGGCCGGCGCCAAGGGCTGGGTCGCCGGGTACCCGAACGCGCTGCCCCGGGCGTCGGTGCGGCTGTACTGGGCCGCCGTCTCGGGTGATCTGGACACCGCCAAGGAGCTGTACGCGCAGTTGCATCCGCTGCTGCGCTGGGACTCCCGGGTGGAGTTCGTCCAGGCCATCAAGCTGTCCATGGACGTCGTGGGCCGCCACGGGGGGCCCGTACGCCCGCCGCGCGTCCCGCTGCTGCCCGAGCAGGAGGCCGCCGTGCGGGCGGCCACGGAGAAGGCCGTCGCGGCCGGATGGGCGTAGGGGACCATGCGCAGCAAGCTCGTCCTGCACGCCGTCGACTCGCACACCGAGGGTATGCCCACCCGGGTCGTCACAGGAGGCGTCGGCACCGTCCCCGGCGCGACGATGAACGAACGGCGCCTGTACTTCCGGCAGCACCGCGACCACATCAAGCGGCTGCTGATGAACGAGCCGCGCGGGCACGCCGCCATGAGCGGCGCGATCCTCCAGCCGCCCACCCGCCCCGACTGCGACTGGGGCGTGATCTACATCGAGGTGTCGGGCTATCTGCCGATGTGCGGGCACGGCACCATCGGCGTGGCGACCGTGCTGGTGGAGACCGGCATGGTCGAGGTGGTGGAGCCGGTCACCACGATCCGGCTGGACACCCCGGCCGGCGTCGTCGTCGCCGAGGTGGCCGTCGAGGACGGCGCCGCGAAGGAGGTCACCCTGCGGAACGTGCCGTCCTTCGCCGTCGCCCTCGACCGCCGCGCCACCCTCGCCGACGGCCGCACGGTGACCTACGACCTGGCGTACGGCGGCAACTTCTACGCGATCCTGCCGCTGGAGGAGTTCGGTCTGCCCTTCGACCGCTCCCGCAAGGACGACATCCTCGCCGCCGGGCTCGCGTTGATGGAGGCGGTCGACGCCGAGGACGGGCCCGTCCACCCGGAGGACCCGTCCATCCGCGGCCTGCACCACGTCCACTTGGTCGCCTCCGGCTCCACCGCCCGGCACTCCCGGCACGCCATGGCCATCCACCCGGGCTGGTTCGACCGCTCGCCGTGCGGGACGGGCACCAGCGCGCGCATGGCGCAGCTCCACGCGCGCGGTGAACTCCCGCTGCACACCGAGTTCGTGAACGAGTCGTTCATCGGCACCCGCTTCACCGGCCGTCTTCTCGGCACCACGCGGGTGGGCGATCATCCCGCCGTGCTGCCCAGCTTCACCGGCCGCGCCTGGATCACGGGCACCGCGCAGTACCTGCTCGATCCCACGGACCCGTTCCCGGAGGGGTTCGTGCTGTAGCGGCGGGGTGAAGTGGGGCCGCGAGGATAATGAGGCCGGTACCGCGTGACATTGCACAGCCCGAGGAGACATCGCATGGCCGCCCAGCGCACCGGCGCCCCGTCCACCGCCGCCCCGGCGCTGCCCTCCCTGGGCGGCCGCAGGAGCAGCTACCGGGAGCGGGTCGCCGACGCCCTGCGGGCCGCGCTGATCGCCGGGGAGCTGCGGCCCGGCGAGGTCTACTCGGCGCCCGGGCTCGCCGCCCGCTTCGGCGTCTCGGCGACCCCGGTGCGCGAAGCCATGCTCGACCTGGCCAAGGAGGGCCTGGTCGACACGGTGCCCAACAAGGGGTTCCGGGTCACCGCGGTGTCCGAGAGGCAGCTCGACGAGTACACGCACATCCGCGCGCTCATCGAGATCCCGACGGTCGTGGAACTGGCCGCCACCGCCGACGCGGTGTCCCTGGAGGCGCTGCGGCCCGCCGCCCGGGAGATCGTCCGGGCGGCGGGCGCCGGTGACCTCATCGCGTACGTGGAGGCCGACACGCGCTTCCACCTCGGTCTGCTCGCCCTCGCCGGGAACACCCACCTCGTCGAGGTCGTCCGGGACCTGCGCATGCGCTCCCGGCTCTACGGGCTGACGGCGCTGGTCGAGGCCGGCCGGCTGCCGGCGTCCGCCGAGGAGCACCTGGAACTCCTCGACGCGCTGCTCGCCCGGGACGAGCGGGCGGTGCGGGAGGTCATGACCCGGCACCTGGACCACGTCCGCGGCGTGTGGGCGGCGCGCGACGAGGACTGACCCGTACGCAAGCAGTTTGCAATTCTTGCGCTATTCTTGCGCGCATGACGCGACGACTTGCTGAAGTGGCGAAGAAGGTCGGGGTCAGCGAGGCCACGGTCAGCCGGGTGCTCAACGACAAGCCCGGTGTCTCCGAGGCCACCCGGCAGGCGGTGCTCTCCGCCCTGGACGTGCTCGGCTACGAGCGCCCCACCCAGCTGCGCGGGGAACGCGCGCGGCTGGTCGGCCTGGTGCTGCCCGAACTGCAGAACCCGATCTTCCCGGCGTTCGCCGAGGTGATCGGCGGGGCGCTGGCCCAGCTGGGACTCACCCCCGTGCTGTGCACGCAGACCAAGGGCGGTGTCTCCGAGGCCGACTACGTCACGCTGCTGCTGCAGCAGCAGGTCTCCGGGGTGGTCTTCGCCGGCGGCCTGTACGCGCAGGCGGACGCGCCGCACGACCACTACAAGGAACTCGCCGACCGCAACATCCCGGTGGTGCTGGTCAACGCGGCCATCGAGCACCTGGGCTTCCCGGCCGTCTCCTGCGACGACGCCGTCGCGGTGGAGCAGGCGTGGCGGCACCTGGCCTCGCTGGGCCACGAGCGCATCGGGCTGGTGCTGGGCCCGGGCGACCACGTGCCGTCGGCGCGCAAGCTGGCGGCCGCCCGGGGGATCGCCGCCGAGCTGCCCGAGGAGCGCGTGGCGCGGGCGATCTTCTCGATCGAGGGCGGGCACGCGGCCGCCTCCCGGCTGATCGACCGGGGCGTCACCGGCATCATCTGCGCGAGCGACCCGCTGGCCCTGGGTGCCGTACGGGCCGCGCGGCGCAAGGGACTCGACGTCCCGTCGGAGATCTCGGTCGTCGGCTACGACGACTCGGCGTTCATGAACTGCACCGAGCCCCCGCTCACCACCGTCCGGCAGCCGATCGAGGCCATGGGCCGGGCGGCCGTCGAGCTGCTGAACGCGCAGATCGCGGGCACTCCCGTCCCGGCGGAGGAGCTGCTCTTCGAGCCCGAGTTGGTGGTGCGCGGCTCCACGGCGCAAGCGCCCCGCCGCTGACCTGCGGCCTCGCGCGCAGGGCCGTCATCGGCAACCGACCCGCTGTCTAAAAATTGCAAATCTCGCGCGACATCTTGCGGTTGGATGTCGACGGTGCTTGAGTGTGCGGCGCCCACCGCTCCATGCCCAGAGGGGTCCACCGATGAGAAGCACCGGGTTCCGCCGTACCTTTGCCGCGCTGAGCGTCTGTTCGCTCGCCCTCGCCGCGTCCGCCTGCGGTTCGGGCGGCGACGACTCGGCGAGCGGCAAGACCCGCATCACGGTCAACTGCATGCCGCCCAAGAGCGCCGAGGTCGACCGCAAGTTCTTCGAGCAGGACGTCGCCGACTTCGAGCGGCAGAACCCGGACATCGACGTCGTGCCCCACGACGCGTTCCCCTGCCAGGACCCGAAGACGTTCGACGCCAAGCTCGCCGGCGGGCAGATGGAGGACGTCTTCTACACGTACTTCACCGACGCCCGCCACGTCGTCGACATCGACCAGGCGGCCGACCTCACGCCGTACGTCAAGGAACTGAAGAGCTACGACACCATCCAGCAGCAGCTGCGTGACATCTACACCGTCGACGGCAAGGTCTACGGCGTCCCGCGCACCGGCTACTCGATGGGCCTGATCTACAACAAGGCGCTCTTCGCGAAGGCGGGCCTCGACCCCGACAAGCCCCCGGCCACCTGGGACGAGGTCCGCACCGCGGCCAAGAGGATCGCCGGCCTCGGCGGCGGCACCGTCGGCTACGCCGACTACAGCGCCCAGAACCAGGGCGGCTGGCACTTCACCGCCGAGCTGTACTCCCAGGGTGGCGACGTCGTCAGCCCCGACGGCAAGAAGGCCACCGTCGACTCGCCCGAGGGCCGCGCCGTCCTGCAGGCCCTCCACGACATGCGGTGGAAGGACGAGTCGATGGGCAGCAAGCAGCTGCTCGTCATCAACGACGTCCAGCAGATGATGGGCTCCGGCAAGCTCGGCATGTACCTCGCCGCCCCCGACAACATCCCGATCCTCGTCAAGGAGAAGGGCGGGAACTACAAGGACCTGGCCCTCGCCCCCATGCCCGGCGGCAAGGGCACCCTCATCGGCGGCGACGGCTACATGTTCAGCAAGAAGGCCCGCCCCGAGCAGATCCGCGCCGGTCTGAAGTGGCTCGACCACATGTTCCTCACCCCCGGCGACGGCTTCCTCGGCGACTACGCCCGCGCCAAGAAGAACGACGCCCCCGTGGGCCTGCCCGAACCCCGCCTGTTCACCGGCGCCGCCGACGCCAAGGACCAGGAGGTCAAGAAGGCCAACGCCAACGTCCCGGTGGAGAACTACCAGGCGTTCCTCGACGGCAACCAGAACCTGGACATGAAGATCGAGCCGCCGAGCGCCCAGCAGATCTACTCGGTCCTCGACGGTGTCGTCTCCGCCGTCCTCACCAAGGAGGACGCCGACATCGACCAGCTCCTCGAGGACGCGTCCGGCAAGATCGACGGAATTCTGGACCGGGGCTGACGCACCATGACCGACACGGCTCAGCGACGGACCGTCGCGAAGGTCGCGGTACGCCCCGTGCAGGCGCCGCCCCCGGCAGGGGACCGGAGGCGGCGCCGCCTCGCCGACCAGGCCCGCGCCTACGGCTTCCTCGTCGGCGGCCTCGTCTGCTTCGCCCTGTTCTCCTGGTACCCGGCGATCCGCGCGGTCGTGATCGCCTTCCAGAAGTACACGCCCGGCGGTGAGCCCGAGTGGGTCGGCACCGCCAACTTCACCCGCGTCTTCGACGACCCGGAGTTCACGGCGGCCTGGCGCAACACGCTCACCTTCACCGTGCTCGCCCTGCTGATCGGCTTCGCGATCCCCTTCGTGCTCGCCCTGGTCCTCAACGAACTCCGGCACGCCAAGGCGTTCTTCCGGGTCGTGGTCTACCTGCCGGTGATGATTCCGCCGGTGGTCAGCGCCCTGCTGTGGAAGTGGTTCTACGACCCGGGCACCGGGCTCGCCAACGAGGCGCTGCGCTTTCTGCACCTGCCGACCTCGAACTGGTCCAACGGCGCCGACACCGCGCTGGTCTCCCTGGTCGTCGTCGCCACCTGGGCCAACCTGGGCGGCACCGTGCTCATCTACCTCGCGGCGCTCCAGTCCATCCCCGGGGAGCTGTACGAGGCCGCCGAGCTCGACGGCGCGAACCTGCTGCAACGCGTCCGGCACGTCACGATCCCGCAGACCCGGTTCGTGATCCTGATGCTGATGCTCCTTCAGATCATCGCCACCATGCAGGTGTTCACCGAACCCTTCGTGATCACCGGCGGCGGCCCGGAGAACGCCACGGTCACCGTCCTCTACCTGATCTACAAGTACGCCTTCCTCTACAACGACTTCGGCGGCGCCTGCGCCCTGAGCGTGATGCTCCTCGTGCTCCTCGGCGCCTTCTCCGCCGTGTACCTGCGACTGACCCGCACCGAAGGGGAGAGCGCATGAGCACCCGGACCCTCCTCTCGCCGGCCGCCCTGGCCCGGCCGCGCGGCAAGGCCGCCTACTGGACCGTGTTCACCGGCACCGTCCTGCTGTTCGTGATCGCGTTCCTGTTCCCCGTCTACTGGATGGTCACGGGTGCGGTGAAGTCGGCGGACGAGGTCGCCAGGACCCCGCCGACCCTGGTCCCGGAACGCTGGCACGTCAGCGGCTACACCGGCGCCTGGGACCTGATGCAGCTGCCCACCCACCTGTGGAACACCGTCGTCCAGGCCGCCGGCGCCTGGCTGTGCCAGCTGGTGTTCTGCACGGCCGCCGCCTACGCGCTGTCCAAGCTGCGGCCCGCCTTCGGCAAGGTGATCCTGGGCGGCATCCTCGCCACCCTCATGGTCCCCGCCCAGGCGCTCGTCGTGCCGAAGTACCTGACCGTGGCCGACCTCGGGCTGCTCAACGACCCCGTGGCGATCTGGCTGCCGGCCGTCGCCAACGCCTTCAACCTCTACCTGCTCAAGCGGTTCTTCGACCAGCTCCCGCGCGATGTGCTGGAGGCCGCCGAGATGGACGGCGCCGGCCGGCTGCGCACCCTGTGGTCGATCGTGCTGCCGATGTCCCGGCCGGTCCTCGGCGTGGTCTCGATCTTCGCCCTGGTCGCCGTCTGGCAGGACTTCCTCTGGCCGCTGATGGTGTTCTCCGACACCGGCAAGCAGCCCATCAGCGTCGCACTCGTCCAGCTCTCGCAGAACATCCCGCTGACCGTACTCATCGCCGCGATGGTCATCGCGAGCGTCCCCATGGTCGCGATGTTCCTCGCCTTCCAGCGGCACATCATCGCGGGGATCGGCGCGGGCAGCACCAAGGGCTGACGTCCCCACCCCCCGGACGCCCTCCCCCTCCCGACAGAAAGGGCCACACCGTGGCACAGTCCCGTCCTGCCGCCGCACCGTGGTGGCGCTCCGCCGTCATCTACCAGGTCTACGTCCGCAGCTTCGCGGACGGCGACGGCGACGGCACCGGCGACCTCGCGGGCGTCCGCGCCCGGCTGCCGTACCTCGCCGAACTCGGCGTGGACGCGCTGTGGTTCACGCCCTGGTACGTCTCCCCGCTGAAGGACGGCGGCTACGACGTCGCCGACTACCGGGCCATCGACCCGGCCTTCGGCACCCTCGCCGAGGCGGAGAAGCTCATCGCCGAGGCCGGTGAGCTCGGCATCCGCACGATCGTCGACATCGTGCCCAACCACGTCTCCGACCAGCACCCCTGGTTCCGTGCCGCGCGTGAGGCCGGACCCGGCAGCCCCGAGCGCGAGCTGTTCCACTTCCGGCCCGGACACGGCCCCGACGGCTCGCTCCCGCCCAACGACTGGCCGTCGGAGTTCGTCGGCTCGACCGACCCCGTCTGGACGAGGCTGCCCGACGGCGAGTGGTACCTGCACCTGTTCACCCCCGAACAGCCCGACCTCAACTGGGCCCACCCGGCGGTCCGGCAGGAACACGAGGACATCCTGCGGTTCTGGTTCGAGCGGGGGGTGGCCGGCGTCCGCATCGACTCCGCCGCACTGCTCGCCAAGGACCCGGAGCTGCCCGACCTCGCCTCCGCCCCCGACCCGCACCCCTACGTCGACCGCGACGACCTCCACGACATCTACCGCTCCTGGCGGGCCGTCGCCGACGAGTACGACGGCGTCTTCGTCGGCGAGGTCTGGCTGCCCGACCCCGAACGCTTCGCCCGCTATCTGCGCCCCGACGAACTGCACACCGCCTTCAACTTCTCCTTCCTGTCCTGCCCGTGGGACGCGGAGCGGCTGCGGACCTCGATCGACACCACCCTCGCCGAGCACGCCCCGGTGGGCGCCCCTGCCACCTGGGTGCTGTGCAACCACGACGTCACCCGCACGGTCACCCGGTACGGCCGCGCCGACACCGGCTTCGACTTCGCCACCAAGGAGTTCGGCACCCCCACCGACCTCGCCCTCGGCACCCGCCGCGCCCGCGCCGCCGCGCTGCTGTCCCTGGCCCTGCCCGGCTCCGTCTACCTCTACCAGGGCGAGGAACTGGGCCTGCCCGAGGCGGACATCCCGCTCGACCGGATCGAGGACCCGATGCACGCCCGCTCCGGCGGCACCGACCCGGGCCGGGACGGCTGCCGCGTGCCGCTGCCCTGGGCGGCCGGAGAGCCGTACGCGGGCTTCGGCGCCCAGGCGGAGCCGTGGCTGCCGCAGCCCGAGGGCTGGGCCGCGTACGCCGCCGACCGCCAGGCCGCCGACCCGGGCTCCATGCTCACCCTGTACCGCCGGGCCACCGCCCTGCGCCCGGAGTTCGGCGACGGACCGCTGACCTGGCTGCCGTCGCCCGACGGTGTGCTCGCCTTCACCCGGACCTCCGGCACCCTGTGCGTGGTCAACCTGTCGGACACCCCCGCCGACCTGCCCGCGCACCGCGAACTCCTGCTGAGCAGCGGCCCGCTGGACCCCGAAGGCCGGCTGCCCCAGGACACCGCGGTCTGGCTGCGCGCCTGAGACCGCGTCCCGCTGTCCCGCACCCCCCACGAAGGGATCGGCCCATGCACCTCACCCCCACGAGTGTCAGGCTCATGCCAGTTGCGGTGGCCGTCGCGCTCGCCGCCGGCCTGGTCACCGCCACCGCCCCCGCCGCCCACGCGGCGGCCGGCGCCGACCTCCCGTTCACCTCCGTGGAGGCCGAGTCCGCCACCACGACCGGCACCACGATCGGCCCGGACGTCACTCAGGGCACGCTCGCCTCCGAGGCGTCCGGACGCAGGGCCGTACGCCTCGGCGCCGGCCAGCGCGTCGAGTTCACCGTCCCGCGCGCGGCCAACGCCGTGAACGTCGCCTACAGCGTCCCCGACGGCCAGTCCGGCACGCTCGACGTCTACGTCAACGGCCAGAAGCTCTCCCGCACCCTCGCGGTCACGTCGAAGTACTCGTACGTCGACACCGGCTGGATCACCGGCTCGAAGACGCACCACTTCTACGACAACGCGCGGCTGCTGCTCGGCCGGGACGTGCGGGCCGGCGACAAGGTGGCCTTCCAGGCCACCGGCGTCCAGGTCACCGTCGACGTCGCCGACTTCGAGCAGGTCGCCGGCGCGGCGGGACAGCCCGCCGGATCGGTCTCCGTCGTCTCCAAGGGGGCCGACCCCAGCGGCCAGGGCGACTCCACCCGGGCCTTCCGGGACGCCATCGCCGCCGCCCAGGGCGGGGTGGTGTGGATCCCGCCGGGGGAGTACCGGCTGACGTCGTCGCTCAGCGGCGTGCAGAACGTGACCCTCCAGGGGGCCGGGCACTGGCACTCGATCGTGCGCTCGTCCCGGACGTCCCCGCCCTTCGCCGCCTGGATCTGCTCGTACACCCGGGTGCGCAGGCCGGCGAAGCGCGGATCCACGCGGGTGTGCAACTGGTCGCGCCCGGCGGGCAGATCGACCGTGAGCTGCTCACGGACGACGGTCGGGGACGCGGACAGCACGATCACCCGCTGACCCGCCGTCCCTCCAGAAGCACCTCGCCGCCGGTCGGCGTGAGCAGCCCGGCCACGCACTTCAGCGTAGTGCGCGACCTCACCCAGCGGGAAGGTGGAAGCTTCTACCAGTGCGGCCGGCTGGACAGGCAGGAGCAGCCGAGTTCCAGCACGCGCGGGGTGAGCCGGAAGCGCCTGCCGCCCCCGCTGGACGTGGCCCGGGGTCCGCGAGGGCGGCGGCGGCGGGCGGGCGCGGATGGGGCCGCGGGCCGGGGCGTTCACAGGTCGAGGAGCAGCCGCCGCCCCCGGCACCGCGACACACAGATCATCATCGTCTCGCCGCTCGCCTGCTCCTCGGCGGTCAGCACGGAGTCCCGGTGGTCGGGCGTGCCGTCGAGGACGTCGGTCTCGCAGGTGCCGCACGTGCCCTCGGTGCAGGAGTACAGCACCTCGACACCCGCGGCCCGCACCGCGTCCAGCACGGAGACGCCGGGCCCGACCGTGACCGTCAGGCCGCTGCGGGCCAGTTCCACCTCGAACTCCGCGTTCCTCGCCGGGGGTTGCTCCCGCGGCTGGAACCGCTCGACGCGCAGGGCGCTCGCCGGGCAGCGCTCCTCGACGGCGTCCAGCAGGGGACCGGGACCGCAGCAGTAGACGAGGGTGCCCTCGGTGAGGCTGGCCAGCACCGAGCCGAGGTCCAGCGGACCGCCCTCGTCCTGCGGCGCCAGGGTGACCCGCCCGCCGTACGGCGCCAGCTCCGCCGTGAACGCCATGGACCGGCGGGTGCGGCCGCCGTACAGCAGGCTCCAGTCGGCGCCCGCCGTCTCGGCCGCGGCCAGCATGGGCAGGATCGGGGTGATGCCGATACCGCCCGCGACGAACCGGTAGGCGCGCGCGGGTTCCAGCCGGAAGCGGTTGCGCGGACCGCGCACCCGCACCTTGTCGCCCGCCCTCAGCCGCTCGTGCACCTGGGCGGACCCGCCGCGCCCGCCGGGCTCGCGCAGGACCGCGATGCGCCACCGCGTCCGGTCCGCCGGGTCGCCGCACAGCGAGTACTGCCGCTCCAGTCCCGGCCCGAGCAGCAGGTCGATGTGGGCGCCGGGCTCCCAGGCGGGCAGCGGCCCGCCCGACGGGTCGCGCAGGAGGAGGGCGAGCACCCCGTCGGCCGCGGGCTCCGTCCGCTCGACGGCGAGTTCGGCCTCGTACGCCTCCGTCACGAGTCGTCCTCCGGCACCCGGTGCCCCCGCGGGTGGGCGAGCATCCACTCCCACATCCGCACCGGGTCCTCGGCGTGGTGCTCCCGGCCGCAGTGGCAGGTCCCGTGCAGCAGGTCGGTGCCCGGCACCCAGTCGACCCGGTACACCTCCCCGGTGCCGCCGCTCACCGCACCTTCTCCTCGGGCTTGGCGCCCTCCTCGACCAGCCGGGCGAGGATGCGGCGCGCGGCCAGCCCGCCGGTGTCGATGTTGATGCTGAGCTCCTGGTAGCCGTGCCGCTCGGTGCCGAGGGTGCGCTGGAGCAGGTCGAGGGCGTCCACGTCCTGCATCACCACGGTGTGGTTGCCGGCGCGTAGGAACTCGGTGACCTCGGCGTCCTCGGTCGCCCAGTCCCGGGACACCGCCCAGAAGTCGTACACCGTCCCGTCCCCGGAGGGCGTGATGGCGTAGGTGATCTCGGTGTGGAAGGCGTCCGGATCGCTGCCGTCCGGCCGGGGCAGCACGCCGACCGGCGCGACCCGGCTGTGCAGCAGGTAGAGGCAGGGGGCGTGGTACTCGATGTCCTGCCAGCGGGTGATGCGGCCCTCGATCCCGGTCGAACGGGCGTAGAACGGCGGGCACTCGGCGTCGTCCATGTGCCGGCTCACCCGCACGATGCCCGCCCCCTCGTCCACCTCGGTGGTGATCGGCGTCTCGGCGACCTCGGGGGTGCCGATGTGACCGCCGTGCAGATAGGTCTCGTGGGAGAGGTCGAGGAGGTTGTCGACCAGCAGGCCGTAGTCGCAGCCGATGGGCTCCATCCCGCGCACGGTGACCCAGCCCGGCGCGTCCAGGTGCCGGGCGCGCGGGATGCCGGCCGGGTCGGCCAGTTCCGGGTCGCCGATCCACACCCAGATCAGCGAGTCCTGCTCGACCACCGGGTACGAGGCCACACGGGCCGTGCGCGGCACGCGCTTCTGCCCGGGCACGTACACGCACGTCCCGGTCGTGTCGTACGTGAACCCGTGGTACCCGCACACGACGCGGTCCCCGTCGAGCCGCGTCGGCGCCTCGGACAGCGGATACCGGCGGTGCACACACCGGTCGTGCAGCACGACCGGCCTTCCCTCGTCCTCGGTGCGGTAGAGCACGAGCGTCTCCCCGCAGACGCTCCGCCCGAGCAACTCCCGCCCCACCTCGTGGCTGTAGGCGGCGACGTACCACTGGTTCCTGGCGAACGCGGTCATGTGCGGCATGGCAGCGGCTCCCGTCTAGGTGTCGTGGCGACATCGTCGGGAAGGGGCCCCGGCGGGGGCAACAGGGCTTCCGCCTCACGGAAGCGGACCGGGAGGAGCCGCCGCACCCCGCGTACCCCTGACCTTCACACGCGTGCCATCGCACCCTTCCCCGCCGTTCGGTGCCCCTGGAACACTCCTGTCGCGCGCGTTGTCACCGATCGGCCGGCTCACCCTCACGATGGGAAGAGGTCTTCCACCCATGCCCGAAGTCAACCGGCGCAGATTCCTCCAGATCGCGGGCGCCACCACGGCGTTCAGCGCTCTGTCGAGCAGCATCCAGCGGGCCGCCGCGCTCCCGGCGCACCATCGCACGGGCTCCCTGGAGGACGTCGAGCACATCGTCGTCCTGATGCAGGAGAACCGTTCCTTCGATCACTACTTCGGCACCCTGCGCGGTGTCCGCGGCTTCGGCGACCCCCGCCCGGTCCGGCGGGACGACGGCAAGACCGTCTGGCACCAGTCGGACGGCGTCAAGGACGTCCTGCCGTTCCACCCGGACGCCGACGACCTCGGCATGCGGTTCCTGGAGGGCCTGCCGCACGGCTGGTCCGACGGGCACCAGGCGTACAACGGCGGCAAGTACGACCGGTGGGTCCCCGCCAAGGGCACCACGACGATGGCCTACCTGACCCGCGAGGACATCCCCTTCCACTACGCCCTCGCCGACGCGTTCACCGTCTGCGACGCCTACCACTGCTCGTTCATCGGCTCGACCGACCCCAACCGCTACTACCTGTGGAGCGGCCACACGGGCAACGACGGCACCGGTGGCGGCCCGGTCCTCGGCAACGACGAACTCGGCTACGGCTGGACGACGTACCCCGAGCGGCTGGAGCGGGCCGGGGTGTCCTGGAAGATCTACCAGGACATCGGCGACGGCCTCGACGCGGCCGGCTCCTGGGGCTGGATCGACGACGCCTACCGCGGCAACTACGGCGACAACTCCCTGCTGTACTTCACCAAGTACCGTGAGGCCCGGCCCGGCGACCCCTGGTACGACAAGGCCCGCACGGGCACGGACGCCAAGGCCGGGGACGGCTACTTCGACCGGCTGCGCGCCGACGTCGAGGCCGGCACCCTGCCGCAGGTCTCCTGGATCGCCGCCCCGGAGGCGTTCTCCGAGCACTCCAACTGGCCCGCGAACTACGGCGCCTGGTACATCGCGCGAGTCCTCGACGCCCTCACCTCGAACCCGGAGGTCTGGTCGAAGACGGCGCTGTTCATCACCTACGACGAGAACGACGGCTTCTTCGACCACGTCGTGCCGCCGCTGCCCCCGAAGGACGCCTCCCGGGGCCGCTCGACGGCCGACGTCTCGCTGGACGTCTACGCCGGCGACGCTGGCCGGCCGGCCGGGCCCTACGGCCTCGGCCCGCGGGTGCCGATGCTGGTCGTCTCGCCGTGGAGCAAGGGCGGCTACGTCTGCTCCGAGACCTTCGACCACACCTCGATCCTGCGGTTCATGGAGCGCCGCTTCGGTGTCGGGGAGCCGCAGATCTCACCGTGGCGGCGGGCCGTCTGCGGCGATCTGACCTCGGCGTTCGACTTCTCGCGCAAGGACAGCCGCCCCGCCGGGCTGCCGGGGACGGACGCCTACGAGCCGCCGGACCGGCTGCGGCACCCCGACTACCGTCCGACGCCCCCCGCCGAGGCGGGCATGCCCCGGCAGGAGCGCGGGCTGCGGCCCACCCGGCCGCTGAAGTACGCCCCGCACGTGGACGGCCGCGTCGACGCGGCGGCCGGCACGTTCGGGCTGGCGTTCGCCTCCGGCGCCAGGGCGGGCGCCGCCTTCCACGTCACCTCGGGCAACCGCACCGACGGCCCGTGGACGTACACCACCGAGGCCGGCAAGAGCATCACGGGCACCTGGGACTCGGCGGCCTCGAACGGCTCGTACGACCTCACCGTGCACGGCCCGGCCGGGTTCTTCCGCGCCTTCCGGGGCGCGAACGCGGTGGCCGGTCCCGAGGTCACCGCCCGACACCACGGCGACGGCGTCGAGCTGACCTTCACCAACGCGGGCAGGTCCGGCGTCCGGCTGCGGATCGCCGACGGGTACGGCGGCCGCACCGTCACGGTGACCGTGCGGCCCGGCGCCACCGTGCGCCGCACGTTCGGTCTCGCGGCGAGCCGCCGCTGGTACGACCTGACCGTCACGGCCGAGGGCGATCGCGCCTTCCTGAGGCGCCTCGCCGGTCACGTCGAGAACGGGCGGCCGGGCGTGAGCGACCCGGCGACGCTCACCGCGTAGCCGGGTCCGGCTCACAAGGGGGTGAGGTGCCCCGGACCGGGCTGCCGGGGCACCACCACCCGCTCCGGGGCCGCCGACTCGGGCCCCAGGGCCAGGACGGCGGCCACGGGGTGCGCCTCGTCCGCGGACTCCGCCGCGGCCGGGACGGCCGCGGGGTGCGCGTTGTCGGCGGATTCCGCCGCGGTCGCGGGGCCGGCCGGTGCGGGCGCGGCGCGGGTGAGCAGCACCACACCCCAGGACGCCAGGCCCGCCCCGGCCAGCGCGGCCAGCACACCGGCCGGGCCGCCCCGCAGCCGTTCGCCGAGCAGGACGAGGCCGATCACGGCCGCCGCGAGCGGGTTGGCGAGGGTGACCACCGCGAGCGGGGCGCCGAGACCGCCCCGGTAGGCGGTCTGCGACAGCAGCAGTCCGCTCGCCGCGAGCGAGGCCACCAGCACGGCCACGCCCGTGACCTGGAGGCTGAGCAGCGGGGCGGAGTGGTCGGTGGCGGCCACCGTCACCGTCTGGGTGAGCGCCGAGGCGACCCCGGAGGCGAAGCCGGACGCGGTCGCGTGCCGCAGGCCCGGCCGGGCGCCCGGCCACGCCAGCAGACCGGTCAGGGCCACGGTGACCGCCGCGACCCCGATCGCCTCGGGAGTGCTCAGCACGTCGTCGGGCGCCGACCCGGACGCCGTCACGAGGATCGCGGCCAGACCGGTCAGCGTCAGAGCCGTGCCGCGCCACTCGACGGCGCCGACCCGGCGGCCCGCCAGGCGCGCGCCGAGCGGCACCGCGGCCACCAGCGTGAGCGCGCCGAGCGGCTGCACGACCGTCAGCGGGCCGTACTTGAGGGCTATGACGTGCAGGAGGGCACCGGTGGCGTTGAGCAGCACCGTCCCCCACCAGGCGCCCGAGCCCAGCAGCCGCACCAGGCCGGAGCCGGCGCTGCGGGAGGCCAGCCGCTCCTGGGCGACGGCGGCGGTGGCGTAGGCGACGGCGGAGACCAGGGACAGCGCGACGGCGAGCGCGGTGGCGGTCATCGTCCCGCTCCCACGAGGACGGCGTCCCGGCCGGCGGCCTCGCCCCTGCGGGGTGCCGGCAGGAGCCGTCCGGCGCCCCCGCCGGCCGTGGTGGCCGTGCGGCCGGGGCGGGGGAGCAGCGCGAACGCGAGGCCCAGCAGGACCGTCGCCGCGAGCGCGTCGAGCCAGTAGTGGTTGGCCGTGCCCACGATGACCAGCAGGGTCAGCGCGGGATGCAGCAGCCACAGCAGGCGCCAGCGCGACCGGGTGACCGCGATCAGGCCGAGCGCCACCATCAGGGCCCAGCCGAAGTGCAGCGACGGCATCGCCGCGAACTGGTTGGAGAGCCTGTCGCTCTGCGGCGGGCCGTACACGGAGGGGCCGTAGAGGCGGGCGGTGTCGAGCAGCCCGGTCGCGGCGAGCATGCGCGGCGGGGCGAGCGGGAACGCCAGGTGCAGCAGCAGGGCGGCGCCGGTGACGGCCGTCAGGACCCGGCGGGCCCAGACGTAGTGCGCGGGGCGCCGCAGGTACAGCCAGACCAGGAAGGCCAGGGTGGCCGGGAAGTGGACGGTCGCGTAGTAGGTGTTGGCCACCCGCACGAGGGTGTCGCCGTGCAGCAGGAGGTGCTGCACCGCGCCCTCGCCGGGCAGGTGGACGGCGCGTTCCATGTCCCACAGCCGGTCCGCGTTGCGGAAGGCCTCGACGGTGTGGCCGGTCGCCAGTCGGCGGCCGGCCTTGTAGGCGAGGAAGAACCCCGCCACGAGCAGGAGTTCGCGGACCAGCGGTGGCCGCGGTGGTGCGGCCTGCTCCTGGGAAGGCTCGGTGCGGGCATTCATCCCCCGGCCCCTTCGCTGACGTAGGTGGTGCTGGGCGAGCTTGTCGGGCTGGGGACTGCTCCGGCTCGGCACACTCATCGGTACGTGCCCGTTCCGAAACGGACCTGTACCGATACGCCACTGTACCGATACGCCGGCGTTCCGGTACAGTGGCGTATCGATAGATGTGCGACACACTGGAGGGCGGGCCCCTCCGACGGTGGGCGCCGCACCCGGAGCGAGGAGACGAGCAGATGACGTCGCAGGCCGCGGACGGACCGGACACGGTCGCCGCCTCGCGCCGCTCCAAGCTCACGCGGGAGCGTGAGCAGGAGTTCTTCGACGCCGTCCTCGACCAGATCCGCGCCTGCGGCTACGACTCCGTCACGATGGAGGGCGTCGCCGCCAGCACCCGGTGCAGCAAGGCCACGCTCTACCGGCAGTGGCGGACCAAGCCGCAGTTCGTCGCGGCCGCCCTGCGGGCCAGCCGGCAGACCCGCTTCGACGGGATCGACACCGGCACCCTCGCCGACGACCTGAGGGAGGCCGCCCGCGCGGCGGGCGCCTGGTCGGCCAAGGACACCCGGCTGCTGCAGGCCCTCGGCCACGCCGTCACCCAGGACCCGGAGCTCAGGACGGCGCTGCGCGAGGCGCTCATCGACCCCGAGATCGACGCGCTCAAGCAGATCCTGCTCCGCGGGGTCGAGCGGGGCGAGGTGCCCGCCGACCATCCGGCGCTCGACTACATCCCCGCCCAGATCTTCGGGGTGCTGCGGGCCCGTCCCGTCCTGGAGGGCAAGGACGCCGACCCCGAGTACATCGTCCGGTTCGTGGAGGCCGCGGTGCTGCCCACGCTCGGACTCACCTGAGACCCAGGCCGCCGTCCGCGGGATGACCGGACGGCGACCTGTGGCGCCGCACCGTGGGGACGGGGGCGGCGCGCACCACCCGGCCGGGTGGGGTGCCCCTTGAGCGGAGGGGCCGCCCCACCCGGCCGTGTCACGTCCGGGCCGCGCTCACACGTCCTGGCCGGGGCCGCCGCCCGAGGAGACCTCGATGCCCTCGGTGATCTCGTCGAGGACACCGAGGCCCTCGCCGACGTCGACACCGAGACGGACGACCGCGATCTCCTTGCCGTCGGAGGCCGGCGACGGGAAGGCGAGCGACTCGACGTAGCCGTCCGAGCCCTCACTGGTGACCGCCTGCCAGCGGACCAGGTAGCCCTTGCGCCCGGCCACGGTCACGGCCTCGGAGGCCAGCACCTTGTGCGAGGTGATCTTTCCGTAGCCCTTGCCGTAGGACTCCTCCGCGTTCGCCGCGATGTCCGCCTTGGCGACCTCCTCGGGGGTGTCGCCCGCGGTGCGGAGCACGAGCGCCGGGGCCGAGTAGGCGCCGCCCTTCATACAGGTCTCGGACTTCTGCGCGGGACACGGGTAGGTGTCCTTCGAGGCCACCTGCGCGCCGGCGCGGATCTGCTGCCCGTACCAGCCGTCCGGCACGGGAAGGCTGATCCCGTTCAGCGGGTCGGTGACCGAACCGCTCTCCACCTTCGGCGGCCCGGACTCCTGCGGGTCCCGCGACGGGCCGCCCGAGCCCCCGCCGGGACCGCCGGGCAGGTCCGGACGGTCCGGGGCCTGCCGGGAGCCCGCCGCCGTGCCGCCCGGGCCGTCCTCGGCCGTCAGCGCGTACACGCCGACGCCGATGCACGCGAGGACCACCGCCGCCACTCCGACGGCTATCCCGGTCCGCAGCCCGCGCCGGCCGCCGGGCTGCACCTGGCCGGGATAGCCGGGGTGCGCGGGGTAGGCCGGATACGCCCCGCCGGCCGGCGGGCCCGCCTGGGCGTCGGTCCCCGTGGGGCGGACCTGGTCCGTCCACGCGCTGCCGTCCCACCAGCGCTCGGTGGGCGGGCCGTCACTGTGCCGGCCTGGGTCGGGGTACCAGCCGGGAGGAGTCACCTGCGTCATACGCCCACCGTATGAGGTGCGGGTGAAAGCCGGATGAGAGGGCCGGTCCCGGGGGCGGCCCCCGGCCGGGGGACCGGTGCGCGAGGGGGCGCCCGCCCGGCCGGAAGGCGGACCGGGAAGCCATCGGGCGGCCCGGGCGCGCGATCCCCGGCGTAACCCCCGACTGCCCTTTTCTGGCCGGAATTTGACTGTCATTCAGTCGACAACGGCCATGTCGCGGCCCCTTCCCGTCGCCCGCCCGCACCAGCCGTCACCCGTCGCGGCAACAGGTGCCCCGACCGCTCTCCATTCGGTCCGCCGGAGGGCTACGCTCGGGGTCTGTACGTCGTCCGGGCGACTTGGGGAGGTAGCGGGATGACGGAGGTACGGCCCACGCGGGCCGCCTCGGCCTCCCTCTGGGAGCGCGACGAGGAAGTCGCCGCCATCGGGCGGGCCCTGGACCGGCTGTGCGCGGACGAGTCCTCCGCGGGCAGCCTGCTGGTGCTCCGGGCCGAGGCCGGACTGGGCAAGACCACCCTGCTGGCCGAAACACGCCGTATCGCGGAGGCCCGCGGCTGCACCGTCTGGTCCGCCCGCGGCGGCGAGACCCTCAGCTCCGTCCCGTTCAACGTCGTACGGCAGTTGCTCCAGCCGGCGCTGCTGTCGCTGATGCCGGAGGAGGCCCGCGAGTACCTCGGCGACTGGTACGACATCGCCGGCCCCGCCCTCGGCATAACGGACCCCGGTGAGCGGCAGGCCGACCCGCAGGGCGTCTGCGACGGACTGGTCGCCGCCGTCCGCCGGCTCGCCCGGCGCGAGTGGCCGCTGGTGCTGCTGATCGACGACGCCCACTGGGCCGACCAGGAGACCCTGCGCTGGCTCGCCGCCTTCAGCGAACGCCTCGACGAGCAGAACGTCCTGGTCGTCGTGGCCCGCCGCCCCGGCGAGGTCAGCGGCGACAGCGCCCGCCACCTCGACGCCATCGCCGCCGCCGGCACCTCCGTCGCCACCCTCAGCGCCCTCACCCCCGAGGCCACCGCCGGACTCACCCGCGCCACCCTCGGCACCCACGCCGACGCCGCGTTCTGCCGCGAGGTCTGGGCCGTCACCGGCGGCAACCCGTACGAGACCGTCGAACTCCTCGCCAAGGTCCAGGAGAACGAGTTCGAGCCGACCGAGGCGACGGCCGGCGAACTGCGCGCCCTGAACCGCGCCGCGCGCGGCGGCGGCCTCGTCGCCCGCCTGGAGACACTCGGCATCGAGGCCACCCGGTTCGCCTGGGCCGCCGCCATCCTCGGCACCGGCATCACCGTCGACCTGGTGGCCGAGCTGGCCACGATGAGCGTCGACGACGCCGTGCGCTGCGCCGAACTCCTGCGCAGCTCCCGCATCCTCACCGAACTCGACCCGGCCGGGGTGCAGCCCGACGAGGGCGAGTTCCAGTTCGTCCACCCGCTGATCGCCACCGCCGTCTACAACTCCATCCCGGACGCCCTGCGCACCGCCATGCACGGCATCGCCGCCCGCGTCGTCACCGACAACGGCCGGGGCGCCGCGGTCGCCGCCCGCCACCTCCTGGAGGTCCACCCCGACAGCGACGAGGAACTCGTCGAGCAACTGCGCGAAGCCGCCCGCGAGCACCTGGCCGTCGGCGCCCCCGACGCGGCCCGCCGCTGTCTGGAGCGCGCCCTGGTGGAGCCGCCCCGTCCCGAGATCCACGCCCATGTGCTGCACGAACTCGGTTGCGCGACCCTGCTGACCGCGCCCGCCGTCACCATCGACCACCTCCAGCGGGCCCTCGCCCTGCCCGGCCTGGACGGCGACGACCGCGTCGACGCCGTCTACCGCCTGTCCCAGGCCCTGCTCCACAACGACCAGCTGGAGGAGGCCGTCCGTACCGTCGAGGCGGAGGCCGCCCGGCAGAGCGGACCCACCCGGCTGCGGCTCCAGGCCGTGCAGTTCATGTGGGAGGGCATCCACGGCGAGGCCGCCTCACCCGGGCGCTCCGCGCGTCTCGCCGAGCTGGCCGCCACGTGCACCGGCCGGGACAACTCCGAGCGTGCCCTGTTCATCCTGCGGGGCTTCGACGCCATGGCCCGCGGCGAGAACGCCGAGGAGGTCGCCGAGGTGTGCGACCGCGCCCTCGTCAACGGCCGCCTCGCCCCCGGCCTCGGCTGGACCGACCCCGAGTGGGGCCTGGAGCTGCCGATGATGCTGGCCAGCGCCTACGCCTTCACGGACCGCCTCGACCGCGCCGAGACCCTGTACAACGAGGCACTGCGGGCCTACGAGTCGGTCGGCTGGAGCGGCGGCCATCTCGCCCTGGCCCATGCCTACGTGGGCCTCGGGCACCGCAGGCGCGGCCGGCTCCCGGAGGCCGAGGCGTCGCTGCGCCAGTCGCTGGCGCTCGCCGAGCGCGTCGGCCGGCGGCTGCCCCTGCACTGGTCCGCGACCTGCAACCTCGTCGACACGCTGCTCGCCCGCGGCCATGTCGAGGAGGCCTGGGACATCGCCGAGCGGTACGGCTTCGCCCCGCCCTATCCGTCCACCATCGTCCTGCCGGACCCGCGCGCGGTCCGCGGCCGGCTGCTGCTCGCCGTCGGCCGGACCAAGGAGGGCGTCAACGAACTGGAGGCCGCCGAGAAGGCGGCCGCCGTCCGCGGCCACCACAACCCCGTCCTCGTCCCCTGGGCCGTGGACCTCGCCCGCGCCCTCGCCAACGAGGACCCCGCGCGGGCCGCACGGCTGGCCGCCGAGGTCCGCCGGCGCGCCGAACGCCTGGGCACCGACACCGCGATCGGCGAGGCTCTGCGCTGCGCGGCCGCACTGGAGACCGGGCAGCGGGCGGTGCGCCTCGCCGAGCGGGCCGTCACCTATCTGGAGGCGTCGCCCTGCCAGTACGAGCACGCCGTCGCCCGCGTCGAGTACGGACTGGCCGCCCGCTCCGCCGTGGAGCTGCGGCGCGGACTGACGCTGGCCCGCTCGTGCGGCGCGGACGGTCTGGTGCGCCAGGCCGAGACGGCGCTGGCCACCGGCCTGGTCTGAGCCCGGTCACAGCCTCAGCAACTGCTCGGTGACGGCGGTCAGCCGCGCACGGGTGGCGGGATCGTAGGCGGCCGGGTGGGCCCGGGCGGGCGACGTGCCGTCGAAGTAGCCGCCCGAGCCCAGATCCCGGGTGGCGAGCGCCAGGACGCCGGGGGCGCCGTCGGCGACCGTGCGCCGGGGGGTGAGGCCGCTGTCGCGGACCATCGCCGTGTCCATGTGCGCCGCCGGGTGCACCACGTTCACCGAGACGCCCGTGCCGGCCAGCTCCCCGGCGAGGACGAACGTATGGACCGCCAGAGCGAACTTGCTGCGGCAGTACGCCGCCACGCCCTCGTAGCCGCGGGTCATCTCGGGGTCGCCCGGGTCCAGCGGCTCCTGGCCCGCGGAGCCGACGTTCACGATCCGGGCCGGCGCGTTCGCGCGCAGCACCGGCAGCAGCGCCCGGGTCAGCACCACCGGCGCCAGGTAGTTCACCGCGAGCCGCAGTTCGTGCCCGTCGGCGCTCAGCTCCCGGCGGGTGCGGTCCGGTCCGCCGCCGACCGCCGCGTTGTTGACCAGGACGTCCAGCTCGGGGTGGTCGCCCGCGACGTGCGCCGCCAGCTCCCGCACCTGGCCGAGCGACGCCAGGTCGGCCACGTATCCGTCGGCCTCCCCGACGGCCCGCAGCTCCTCGACGAGCCGTTCCGTGCGGCCGGCGTCCCGCCCGTGGGCGAGCACCCGGTGCCCGGCGCGGACCAGTTCGAAGGCGAGGTGACGGCCGAGCCCTGAGGTGGCGCCGGTGAGCAGCAGCGTGGACATGCCCTCACCGTAGGCACGCACGACGGCTCGTGCGCGCCGCCCGGGTCATCCGGCGGTGCCGGAGTCCGCGTCGGACTTCTCGGTGAGCACCCGCTGGGCGACGGCGAACGCGGCGTTCGCCGCCGGCACCCCGCAGTACACGGCCGTCTGGAGCAGGACGGCCCCGATCTCGTCCGGCGTCAGCCCGTTGCGCCGGGCCGCCCTGACGTGCATGGCCAGCTCGTCGTGATGCCCGTGCGCGACCAGCGCCGTCAGGGTGATCAGGCTGCGTTCGCGCCTGCTGAGCGTCGGGTCGGTCCAGACCTCCCCCCAGGCGTAGCGCGTGATGAAGTCCTGGAAGCGCGCGGTGAACGCGTTCTGGCGGGCCTGCGCCCGGTCCACGTGCGCGTCGCCCAGCACCTCGCGGCGCACCGCCATGCCCCGCGCGCCGTCGCCGCCCAGATGGGCGCGCAGCGCGGTGAGCACGGCCTCCGGGCGCTCCGCCGGGGCCAGGTGCGAGGCGCCCGGGATCTCGACGAGCGTGGCTCCCGGCACGGCGTCCGCGATCTCCCGCAGGTGGGCGGGCGGCGTCGCCGGGTCCTCCCGCCCCGCGACCAGCAGGACGGGCGCGGTGACGCGGTCCACCCGGTCCCGCAGGTCGAACGCGGCCAGGGCGTCGCAGCACGCGGCGTAGGCGCCGGGGTCCGCCTCGCGGTGGTCGCGGACCAGCCGCGGCACGGTGAAGCCGGGGGTGAACCAGCGGGTGTCCGCGCTGTCGGCGAGCCCGGCCAGCCCTTCCCGCCGTACCCGCGCGGCCCGCTCCTCCCACGGCGCGGCGCCGCCGAAGTGCGCCGACGAGCAGATCACGGCCAGCGACTCGACCCGCTGGGGGTGGTGGACCGCGAGGTGCAGCCCGACGGCACCGCCGAGCGAGACGCCCGCGTACGCGAACCGCTCGACGCCGAGGGAGTCGGCGAGGGCGAGCACCAGGCCCGCCAGGTCACCGACCGTCGCCCCGGCGCCGATCAGACCGGCCGGTGAGCGGCCGTGGCCGGGCAGGTCCCAGCGGATCACCCGGTGGGTGGCGGACAGCTCGGGCGCCACCGCGTCCCACAGCGCGTACGAGGTGCCGAGCGAGGGGCCGAGCAGCAGCGGGGGCGCGGAGGCGGGGCCTTCGATGCGATGGTGGAGAAGGGTCAACGTCGCTCCAGTGCACGGTCGGTGAGGGCTCCCGCGGAGCCGGTGTAGTGCGTCGGGTCGAGGTCGGCGCCGGCCAGCTCGGGGGCCTCGGCGAGCGGCCGTCCCTCGGCGGCCAGCCGGGTCAGCAGGTCCTTGGCGCGGGCGCGGCCCAGCTCCGCGGCGAGTTCGGCGGACAGCCGCTCCGAGACGACCGCCCCGCCGGTGAGGTCCAGATGCGCACGCATCACGTCCGGCCGCACCCGCAGCCCCTCCGCCAGCCCGGCGGCGTCGCGGGCCGCCCCGCCCACCAGGCGCAGCAGGTCCCGCAGCGGCTCCCACTCCGCGTGCCAGGCCCCGGCCGGCCGTTCGTCCTCGGCGACCAGGGAGCCGTAGAGAGTGGCCGCGAGCTGGGGGGCCCGCCGGGCGGCGGCGGCGATCAGGGTGGAGCGCACGGGGTTGGACTTGTGCGGCATGGCGGAGGACCCGCCGCCGCTGACCTCGGCGACCTCGGCGATCTCGGTGCGCGACAGGGTCAGCACGTCCACGGCGGCCTTTCCGAGCGCCCCCGCCGTGAACGCGAGGCACCCCGCGAGGTCGGCGACGGGTGTGCGCAGGGTGTGCCACGGCAACTCGGGTGCGCACAGACCGAGTTCCCGGGCATACGCCGCCGGGAGCGCGGTCGGGTCGCTCGCCCCGAACGCCCCGAACGCCGCCAGTGTCCCAGCGGCGCCGCCGAGTTGGGCGGGCAGCGCGTCCCGTACGGCCGTCGTCCGGTCCCGCGCGTCCAGGACCAGCGCCCGCCAGCCGGCCGCCTTCAGCCCGAACGTCGTCGGTACGGCGTGCTGGGTGAGGGTGCGCCCCGGCAGCGCGGTGTCGCGGTGCGCGGCGGCCAGCCGGGCGAACGCCCGCTCGGTCCGCTCCAGGTCGGCCAGGACCGGGCCGAGGGCGCGCACGGCCATGAGCATCGACGCGGTGTCCATGATGTCCTGGCTGGTGGCGCCCCGGTGCACGTAAGGGCCGTGCTCCGCGCCGACGGCCCGGGTCAGCGCGCCGACCAGGGGGATGACGGGGTTGCCGCCCGCGCGTGCCTGTTCGGCCAGCGCCCGCGCGTCGAAGCGGCGCGCGTCCGCCGCGCCGGTCACCGCGCGGGCCGCCTCCTCCGGGGCGAGACCCAGGGCCGCCTGGGCGCGGGTGAGGGCGGCCTCCGCGTCCAGCAGGGCCTGCAGGAACGCCACGTCGCCGGTCGCGCGGGCCGCGTCCGAGCCCGTCCAGCCGGGGGCGAGCAGTCCGCTGTCGCCGGATGCGGCAGAAGTCACTGGTACTCCAGGAAGACCGTCTCGCCTTCGCCCTGAAGGCGGATGTCGAAACGGTACGTGGCACGGCCCTCGTCGCGCGCGACCAGCGTGGCGCGTCGCTCCGCGTCCAGCCCCGCGAGCAGCGGGTCCGCGGCGTGCGCGGCCGTGTCCTCCGGCAGATAGATCCGGGTGAACAGGTGCACCAGCAGCCCGCGCGCGAACACGCACACGCTCAAATACGGAGCGCTCGGCCCGCGGGCGCCGGGACGCAGGGTGCGCGCGTACCAGTGCCCGTCCGTGTCGGTCTGCGCCCGGCCCCAGCCGGTGAACTCCACGCCGTTGCGGCCCAGATGCCCGCCGCTCGCCGGATCGCGCCGCATCGAGCCGTCGACGGCGGGGACGTTCCCGTCGGGGGCGGCGCCCCACACCTCGAGGAACGCGTCGGGCAGCGGAACGCCCGCGCCGTCCAGGACGTACCCGTGCACGGTGATCGTGTCCGGGTGCCCGAGCGGCGCGATCTCCTCGCCGCCGCGGAACGGCAGCGCGTAGCCGTAGAAGGGGCCCACCGTGTGGGAAGGGGTGGGCGGCACGCCGCCCGGTCCGTTCGTGTCGGTCGTCGTCACGGCTCAGCGCCCCTCTTCGAGCCGGGTGGCCTGCGGTCCGTCCAGCACGATGTCCCAGCGGTAGCCCATCGAGAACTCCGGCACGGACAGGTCGTGGTCGTACGTGGCGACGAGCCGCTGCCGGGCGGCGTCGTCGGTCACGGACTGGATGATCGGGTCGTAGGGGAACAGCGGATCGGCCGGGAAGTACATCTGGGTGACCAGACGCTGGGTGAAGGCCGTGCCGAACATCGAGAAGTGGATGTGGGCGGGCCGCCAGGCGTTGAGGTGGTTGCGCCACGGGTAGGGGCCCGGCTGGATCGTCGTGAAGTGGTACCGGCCGTCGGCGTCCGTGAGGGTGCGGCCCACACCGGTGAAGTTCGGGTCCAGCGGGGCGTCGTGCTGCTCGCGCTGATGGGCGTACCGGCCGGCCGCGTTGGCCTGCCAGATCTCGATGAGCTGGCCGCGCACCGGGCGCCCGTCGCGGTCCAGGAGCCGCCCGGAGACGGTGATCCGCTCGCCGAGGGGCTCACCGGTGTGCTGCCGGGTGAGGTCGTTGTCGATCCCGGTGACGTCCCGCTCGCCGAAGGCGGGGGAGTGCAGCTCGACCAGCTCCGGATCCCTGGTCACGTCGATGGCGACCGGCGGCTGCTTCGGATGGCGCAGGAGGGACGACCGGTACGGCGCGTAGTCCCGGCGCGGATGGTGCTCGACCGGCGCCCCGTCGGCGATCCGCTGCCGGTACGCGGCGCGCTCGGCGGCGATCTCCTGGTCGATGTCGTGCTGGGTGGGGGTCATGGGGTGGTTCCTCGGTGGTCGTGGGCGTCCGTGATCAGCCCGGCGCCGGTGCGGGCGGCGATCTCCCCGGCGTCGACGCCGGGCGCGGTCTCGACGAGCCGCAGCCCGTCCGGGGTGACGTCCAGGACGCCGAGGTCGGTGACGATCCGGTCCACGCACGCCGTGCCGGTGAGCGGCAGGGTGCACTCCCGCAGGATCTTCGGGAAGCCGTCCTTGGTGGTGTGGGTCATCACCACGATGACCGTGCGGGCCCCGTGCACCAGGTCCATGGCCCCGCCGATCCCGGTGATCATCGTGCCCGGGACGGCCCAGTTCGCCAGGTCGCCGCGCTCCGACACCTGCATGGCGCCGAGGACGGCCACGTCGATGTGCCCGCCCCGGATCATCGAGAACGACAGCGCCGAGTCGAAGAAGGAGGCGCCCGGCAGGACGGTCACGGTCTCCTTCCCGGCGTTGATCAGATCGGGGTCGACCTCGTCCTCCGCCGGGTAGGGGCCCGTGCCGAGGATGCCGTTCTCGGACTCCAGGACCACTTCGACGTCCGGCGGCAGATGGTTCGGGATCAGCGTCGGGAGCCCGATGCCGAGGTTGACGTACTGCCCGTCCCGCAGCTCGCGGGCGGCCCGCGCGGCCATCTCCTCCCGGGTCCACGCCATCAGCCGCTCACCGTCCCGTGCGCCGCGGGCGAGGAGACCGTGCGCCGCTCCACGCGCTTGTCCGCCGCCTGCTCCGGGGTGAGCGCCACGACCCGCTGCACGAAGATCCCCGGCAGATGCACCGCGTCCGGGTCGATGCCGCCGGGCTCGACGAGCTCCTCGACCTCGGCGATCGTGACCCGCCCGGCCATCGCGGCCAGCGGGTTGAAGTTCCGGGCGGACCTGGAGAACACCAGATTGCCGTGCCGGTCGCCGCGGGCGGCCCGCACCAGCGCGAAGTCGGTGCGGATGCCGCGCTCCAGCACGTACGCGGTTCCGTCGAACTCGCGCACCTCCTTCGGCGGCGAGGCGAGCGCGACCCCGCCGGAACCGTCGTAGCGCCAGGGCAGCCCGCCGTCGGCGACCTGGGTCCCGACGCCCGCCGGGGTGTAGAACGCGGGGATGCCGGCGCCCCCGGCACGCAGCCGCTCGGCCAGCGTGCCCTGCGGGATCATCTCCACCTCCAGCTCCCCGGACAGGTACTGCCGGGCGAACTCCTTGTTCGCGCCGATGTAGGAGCCGGTGACCCGGGCGATCCGCCCCGCCGACAGCAGGACGGCCAGCCCGGACTCCAGCGCCCCGCAGTTGTTGGAGACGACCGCGAGCCGGGACACCCCGCGCTCGTACACCGCCTGGATCAGCACGTTCGGCACACCGCTCAGGCCGAAGCCCCCCACGGCGAGCGACGCCCCGTCGCCGACGTCGGCCACCGCCTCCAGGGCCGTGGCGACCACCTTGTCCATCCGAGATGCCTCATCTCTTCCGAGCGCAGGACGCCGCGAAATGGTCAGCGCACTGAGCATCCGCGCGAGGTGCGTCTCACGCTGCCACCGGCTGCGAGAACAAGTCAATACCCCGTAACGGCACCGGTTTCCGAGCTGTTCGCGCCGGGGGCGGCTGTGCCGGAATCCGGTATCGTTCAGTGCACCGACGAAAAACGCCACACAGGGAGCGCGCATGGCCGCCGTGGACCTCGGCACCCACCCCGGGCATCTGGCCCGGCGGCTCCAGCAGGCGCACCACCTGCTGTGGAACACGATGGTCTCCGAGGAGATCACCTCGCCCCAGTTCGCCGTCCTCAACACCCTCGTCGCCGAGCCCGGCCTCGACCAGCGGACGGTGGGGGAGCGCGTCGGGCTCGACCGGTCCACCATCGCCGAGGTGATCACCCGGCTCGGGCGCCGCGGGCTGCTCGACAAGGTGCGCGACCCGCAGGACGGGCGCCGCTCCCTGCTGCGCCTCACCGACGACGGGCTGCGCACGCACAAGCGGCTGACCGTGCGCACCGCGCGGATGAACCAGGTCTTCCTCGCTCCGCTCTCCGGCGAGGAGCAGACGCTGTTCCTCGACCTCATCCGGCGGGTCGCGGACGCGGCGGAGGGGCTGCGCAACCCGGGGGAACCGCTCGCGCGGCAGCCCTAGGCGCCCGGAGACGCCGCTCGGGCGGCCGCGCGCCGTCAGGGCGCCTTCGTGAAGACGACCCAGACCTGGCCCCGCCGGAAGGGCATGGGCTTGCCGTCCTCCGTCGTGAACGTCGTGCCGTCCGTGGCCTTCGGGCGCTTCCACCGCACGTCGTAGGCGCGCCCGTCACGCAGCACCCGCGCCTTCCCCGAGCCCACCGTCTCGGTGAACGGCGTCTTGTTGCCGAGGAAGTCGTGATACACGGACTCGCGCACCTTCACCTCCTGCACGACGACCGTCGCCGCCGCCATCCGGCCCCCGTCCGTCGTCACGGCGGCCTTGCCGTCCATGGCGATCAGCCAGCGCTCCCGGCCCGGGGACCAGGTGAAGGTGTACCGGGCGGCGGGATACCGCACCGTCTGCGAGGCCGTCGCCCGGCCGCCCTCGGGAGCGGCACCGAAACGGAAACCGGTCGTCAGGGCGTCCGCGCCCGGCGTCGAGGACAGCAGCCGGTCGGGCCGCAGATACAGGTTGTGCGGGGCGGGCCGGTCCGTGTCGCGGACGTACGCGTCGGGCGCCGTGTCGGGAGGCCGCGCGCGCACCGCCGCCTTGTCGATCACCGGCAGGAGCTTGCTCTGCGCCCCGGAGAACGCGAACGTCGGCCGGTCGAACTGCGCCAGCAGCTCCAGATCGCTCTCGCGCGCGCTGCGCACCGGTCCGACGGTCTTCGGCAGCCGCGTCGCGTACACCGCCATCAGGCGGCTCAGGCCACCTTCCACCTGCTCGGCGTACACGACGTCCGCGGCGCTCAACCCGGTCTGGGGCCGGGCGGCACGGACGTTGTCGATCTTCACCGCGAGGACCGACGCCCGGGCGCTCCCGGCCGCTGACGCCGGACGGCCCCGGCCGTCGTCCTGCCCGGACGCGCAGCCCGCCGCGAGGGAGGCCGTCAGGGCGGCGGCCAGCAGCGCCGCCACGCTCGTGGCGCGCCTGCCGCGTGCCCCTTGCCGGCTGCCCACTGTCGTCACCCGTGCCCGCCCGCCCGGTCCATGCATCCATTTATACGCTTATCGGCTCACAGGGCCCATGTCGGATCGGGCCCCACCGCGTGCGTCCGTCCGTCGACCGGCCCGTCACCCGGCCGGACGCCCGCCCTCCCGTCCGGGTCCGGCCCGGGGCGCCACGCGGTTCGGCGGGGGAGCCACGGGTACCCGGGCGCCACGCACGAACGCGCACAGGCGACGGAGGGAGCACGGGGCGATGAGGGCAGTGACCTGGCAGGGCAAGCGGGACGTGCGCGTGGAGAACGTGCCCGATCCCAGGATCGAGGAACCCACCGACGCGATCATCCGCATCACCTCGTCCGGGCTGTGCGGCTCCGATCTGCACCTGTACGAGGTGCTGACGCCGTTCATGACCCCCGGCGACATCCTCGGTCACGAACCGATGGGCATCGTCGAGGAGGTCGGCGCCGGAGTGCCGGACCTCCAGGTGGGCGACCGGGTCGTGGTGCCGTTCCAGATCGCCTGCGGCGGCTGCTGGATGTGCCTGACCGGCCTTCCGACCCAGTGCGAGACCACCCAGGTCAGCAGTGAGGGCATGGGCGCGGCCCTGTTCGGCTACACCCGGCTGTACGGGGCGGTGCCGGGCGCCCAGGCCGAGTACCTGCGTGTCCCGCAGGCCCAGTTCGGCCCCATCAAGATCCCCGAGGGGCCCGCCGACGACCGGTTCGTCTACCTCTCCGACGTGCTGCCGACCGCCTGGCAGGCGGTCAAGTACGCGGGCGTGCCCCAGGGCGGCAGCGTCGCGGTGCTCGGCCTCGGCCCCATCGGCGACATGGCCTGCCGGGTCGCCCAGCTCCAGGGCGCCGGCCAGGTGTTCGGCGTCGACCTCGTGCCCGAGCGACTGAAGCGGGTCCGCGACCGGGGCGTCGAGACCTACGACCTGCGCAGCTTCGACAGCGAGAAGGAACTCGTCGCCGCCATCCGCGACGCCACCGACGGCCGTGGGCCGGACGCCGTGATCGACGCGGTCGGCACCGAGGCCCACGGCAGCGCCGTCGCCAAGCTCGCGCAGTCCGCCGCCGCGATCCTGCCCCGCAAGATCAGCGGCCCCTTCGCCGAGCGCTTCAGCGTCGACCGGCTGTCCGCCCTGTACACCGCGATCGACCTGGTCCGGCGCGGCGGCACGATCTCGCTGTCCGGCGTCTACGGCGGCATGGCCGACCCCATCCCGCTGCTCACCCTGTTCGACAAGCAGATCCAGGTGCGGATGGGCCAGGCCAACGTGCGCCGGTGGGCGGACGAGATCCTGCCGTACCTCACGGACGAGGACCCGCTCGGCGTCGACGACTTCGCCACCCACCGGGTGCCGCTGAGCGACGCCCCGCACGCCTACGAGATGTTCCAGCGCAAGCAGGAAGGCGCGGTCAAGGTGCTCATGAAGCCCTGACCGGCCCGCGCACGGGCCGAGCCGGTGCCCGGTCACGCCGGAGGTGCGAGGATCTCCGCGAGGTCGTAGCGCACCGGCTCCTCCAGTTGCTCGTACGTGCAGCTCTCGGGGGTGCGGTCCGGGCGCCAGCGGCGGAAGCGGGCCGTGTGCCGGAACCGGGCGCCGTTCTCCATGTGGTCGTACGCCACCTCGGCCACCCGCTCCGGCCGCAGCGGCACCCAGGACAGGTCCTTCTTGCCCGACCAGCGGCTCGGCGCCCCCGGCAGCCGGGCCGACTCGTGGGCCTCCTCCTCGGCCCAGGCGGCCCACGGGTGCCCGGAGACGTCGTCCATGCGCAGCGGCTCCAGCTCGTCGATCAGCTCGGCCCGCCGCTTCATCGAGAACGCCGCGGACACCCCCACGTGCTGGAGGGCGCCCCGGTCGTCGTACAGGCCGAGCAGGAGCGATCCGACGACCGGGCCGCTCTTGTGCAGCCGGTAGCCCGCGACGACGACGTCCGCCGTCCGCTCGTGCTTGATCTTGAACATCGCCCGTTCGTCCGGGAGGTAGCGCAGCGCGAGCGGCTTGGCGACCACACCGTCGAGACCGGCCCCCTCGTACTGCTCGAACCACCCCTGGGCCGTCTCGACGTCGGTCGTCGCCGGCGCCACGTGCACCGGTGCCGTCACCCCGGACAGCGCCGACGTCAGCAGCGCCCGGCGGTCCGTCAGCGGGGCCCGCATCAGGGACTCGTCCGCCAGCGCCAGCAGATCGAACGCCACGAACGACGCCGGGGTCCGCTCCGCCAGCGTGCGCACCCGCGAGTCCGCCGGGTGGATGCGCTCGGTGAGGGCGTCGAAGTCCAGCCGCCCCTCCCGGGCGATCACGATCTCCCCGTCCACCACGCACCGCTGCGGAAGGCGCTCCCTCAGCGCCGCCACCAGCTCGGGGAAGTACCTGGTCAGCGACTTGGTGGTCCGGCTGGCCAGCTCGACCTCGTCCCCGTCCCGGAACACGATCGCCCGGAAGCCGTCCCACTTCGCCTCGTACTGCATGCCCGGCGGGATCTTCGCCACCGACTTGGCGAGCATCGGCTTCACGGGCGGCATCACCGGCAGGTCCATGGTCCGATTCTGCTGGGCGCCGGCCGGACCCGCCCGATGTGCGAGGCGTCCGTGCGACGCCTACCGTGACGGCCATGGGCGACGCGGTGGAACTTCAGGCGGGCGGGCGGACCGTACGGCTGTCCAGCCCGGGCAAGGTCTTCTTCCCGGAGCGCGGCTTCACCAAGCTGGACCTCGCGCAGTACTACGCCGCCGTCGGCCCCGGCATCCTGCGCGCCCTGCGCGACCGGCCCACCACCCTGGAGCGCTACCCCGACGGGGTGACCGGCGAGTGGTTCTACCAGAAGCGGGCCCCCAAGAATATGCCCGACTGGATCCCGACCGCCCACATCACGTTCCCCAGCGGCCGCAGCGCCGATGAGATGTGCCCCACCGAGGAGGCGGCCGTCGTCTGGGCCGCCCAGTACGGCACGCTCACCTTCCACCCCTGGCCGGTCCGCCGCGACGACGTCGACCACCCCGACGAACTGCGCATCGACCTCGACCCGCAGCCCGGCACCGACTACGACGACGCGGTGCGCGCCGCCCACGAACTGAGGGCCGTGCTGGACGAGTTCGGGGGTCTGCGCGGCTGGCCCAAGACGTCCGGCGGGCGCGGGCTGCACGTCTTCGTGCCGATCGAGCCGCGCTGGACCTTCACCCAGGTCAGGCGGGCCGCCATCGCCATCGGACGGGAGATGGAGCGCCGGATGCCGGACCATGTCACGATCAAGTGGTGGAAGGAGGAGCGGGGCGAGCGCATCTTCATCGACTACAACCAGACCGCCCGGGACCGCACCATCGCCTCCGCCTACTCCGTGCGGGCCCGGCCGCACGCCCCCGTCTCCGCGCCGCTGCGCTGGGAGGAGGTGGGCACCGCCCACCCGCGGGACTTCGACATCGCCACCATGCCGGCCCGCTTCGCCGAACTCGGCGACGTGCACGCCGACATGGATAACCACCGCTATGCGCTGGACGCGCTGCTGGACCTCGCGAACAAGGACGAGCGCGACCACGGGCTCGGCGATCTGCCGTACCCGCCCGAGTATCCCAAGATGCCGGGCGAACCCAGGCGGGTACAGCCGAGCCGGGCCAGGAAGGCGGCGCCCCACGAGGAGACGCCGCCGGAGCCTACAGCTCCATGATCCGGACGTCCCGGTACGAGACCACGTCCGTCGTGCTGTGCGCCTGGAGCCCGATGTAGCCGGAGGCGAACCGCCGCCCGTCCGTGCCCGGATCGTCCGAGCGCGGCGGGGTGAAGTCCTGGCCTCCGATGTTGTCGAACTCGTTGATCAGCACGCCGTTGCGGTAGACCGAGTAGTGCTGGTCGACCACCCGGATCTCGTAGTCGTTCCACGTGCCCTTCTGGGTGACGCCCGCACCGGCGAGCCCCACCCGGTCGAAGCCGTAGACCGACCCGGTCTTGTACATGTCGCCGGTGGGCGAGTCGAACACCTGGACCTCGTGCCCGTACTTGATGGCGACCCACTCCGGGCGTGACTCCTCCGGGTGGTCGTGGACCCACGGGAAGCGCACGAGCACACCGGAGTTGGCGTTGCCCGTGCCCGGCGCGTCGTCACGCCACTGGAGCTTCAGCGAGAAGTCGCCGTACTTGCGCTCCGGGAACCACAGCATGCCCAGGCCGGACCGGCTGGTGCCGCTGGTGATCGACCCGTCGCCGTTCGGCGCGAACGAACCGCCGCCCACGTGCTGCCATTTCGCGAACGACTCCGGGCTGCCGTCGAGGATCGTGCGGTACCCCTCGGTCTGGCCCGGCTCGCCGATCCCGGACTGACGGGCCGCCTGGCGGATCGCCTTGTACTCGCGCTGGTCGACGACCCCTTCCTTCAGGAGCCGGTCCAGGACCGAGGTCACGTGCTTGACGAACAGCGCGTGCGACGTCCACTCCTTCTCGTCCTCGATCAGCTCGTTGATCCGGCACCGGCTGTTGGTGAGCCGGTTCGGGACGCCCGAGTCGACCGTGCCCACGATCACCGTCAGCCGCTCGTCGAACTCCGGGCAGTTGGGCGCGGGGACCTGGCCGGCGACCACCGTGAAGGTGACCGTGCGGGCGGCGGAGGTGTTGCCCGCCTTGTCCGTCGCCCGGTAGGCCAGCGTGTGGGTGCCCGCCCGGTCCACGACGACCGGCGCGGTGTAGGCCAGGTAGGGCCCGCCGTCGATGGAGTACTCGATTCGGTCGACGCCCGAGCCGTGGTGCTCGTCGGTCGCCGTGACCGTCACCTTGGCGGTGCCGACATACGCGCCGGACGAGTTCTTCGTGCCCTCGACCGTCACGCCCGTCACCGGTGCCGTCGTGTCGTCCTCGGGGGCCGGCACGACCGTGAAGCGCACGTCCTCGGCGGGCGCCACGTTGCCCGCCTTGTCGGTGGCCCGGTAGCGCACGGTGTGGCTGCCCGGCTCGTGGACCATCACCGGCGCGGTGTACGGCTGCCAGGCGCCGTCGCCGAGCGCGTACTCGACGCCGTTGACACCGGAACCGGTGTCGGACGCGGAGACCGTGACGGTCGCCATGCCGATGTACGCCCCGTCGGCGTCCTTCTCGCCGCTGACCGTCGCCGACGTCTCGGGCGGGGTCGTGTCGTCGGACTGCGGCGCCACCACGGTGAACGTGACGCTCTTCTCGGCCGAGACGTTGCCCGCCTTGTCGAGCGCCCGGTAGCGGACCGTGTGGTCGCCGACCTGGTCGACCACGACCGGCGCGGTGTACGGCTGCCAGGCGCCGTCGCCGAGCGCGTACTCGACGCGGTCCACTCCGGAGCCGCCCGCCTCGTCGGTGGCGTGGACCGCCACGCTCGCCGAACCGACGTACTGCCCCTGGGCGTTCTGTGTCCCGCTGACGTGGGCCGTCGCCTCCGGAGCCGTCGTGTCCTCGCCCGTGCCCTCGGTGACGATCAGGATGCCCTGCATCTGCCCGTGGCCGGGGATCGTGCAGTGGTAGCGGTAGCGGCCGGGGGTGAGCGTGACCTCCGCCGTGTGCCGGCCGCCCTGGTCGTCGTTCGGGTTCGCCAGGATGTTGAGCTGCACGTCGTCGTTGAACTCGACGTCCGAGGTGTCGAAGGTCAGCGTGTGCGGCATCCCGGTGGTGTTGCCGGTCGCCACGCTGTTCTCGAACACGATCGTCGCCGGGCCCGCCACGGCCGTCGTGGGCGCCGAGGCGTACTTCGTGATGTCGTCGCCCGCGGTCCAGGTGAGGACCTGGGCGGCGGCCGCCTCCGCTGCCGGCCGGGGCTGTCCCGTCGCGGGCAGGGCCTGGAGCCCGAGCACCACCAGCAGCGCGGCCAGCAGGGCCGCCCATGCTCTTCGTCGTGTCACTGCGTCCCCCTCGCCAGTCGGCCGGCGGCCGGGGTGGGCCCGCCGCCCGTGTAGGTGACCCGCCACAGAGCCGACTTGCCGTCCGAGGTGAAGAAGCCACGGCCGTAGTCGAGCACGTACAGCGCGCCGTCCGGACCGAACTTCCAGTCCATGAGGTTCTTGATGCCGTCGTTGCCGATCGGCACGATCTTCTTCAGCGACTCCGAGTGGACCGGCAGACCGCCGTCCCCGTGGGTCTTCGGGTCGGTGATCACCGCGTTGCGCGGCTGGTCGGCGTCGTAGAAGTCGCCGACGAACCACTTGCCGTCCCAGTACGCGGGCCACTTCGTCGCGCTCGTGCCCGCCGCGTCGTAGCGGTACACCGGCCCGTTCATCGCGGCCTGCCCGCCGCCCTTCAGCCACGGCAGCGCGTAGGTGCCCTCCTCCTGCTTGTACGACGGCACGCCGTTCGCGTCCCGGGGGAAGTCCGGGGCGCCGCCCTGCGGGGAGTACCAGATGTTGTTCCCGGTCACCGGCGGCAGGTTGACCAGGCCGTCGTTGTTCGGCGACTCGTTCTTCGGGTGGTCGCAGTCGTACCAGCCCAGCGGCTTGCTCGGGTCGGGCAGGTTGCGGTCCCGGTAGGGCTGCTTGTTGCCCATGCAGTACGGCCAGCCGCGGTTGCTCGCCTTGGTGATGACCGCGAAGGTGTCGTACTTGGCCGGACCCCAGGTCGTCGACGGGGCCCCGGCGTCCGGACCCACCCAGCCCGCGTACAGCACGTCGGTCTGCCGGTCGACGGAGATGCGCGCCGGGTTGCGGACGCCCATCACATAGATCTCGCCTCGGGTCTTGCCGCCGCCCTCGGCGGTCTCCTCGCCGGTGAAGAGGTTGCCCTCCGGCAGGGTGTAGGTGCCGTCCGGCTCCGGGTGGATGCGCAGGATCTTGCCGTTGAGGTTGTTGGTGTTGCCGGCGGTGCGGCGCGCGTCGGCGAAGGACACGCCCTTGTAGTTGGGCTCGGGGTTGTTGCCCGAGTAACCGCCGCTGAAGCCGCTGGAGTTGTTGTCGCCGGTCGCGATGTACAGGTTGCCCTTGGAGTCCCAGGCCATCCCGCCACCCGCGTGGCAGCAGCTGTGGATCTGCACGGGCCACTTCAGCAGCACCTTCTCGCTGCCCAGGTCCAGCTTGTTCGTCGCCAGGTCGAGCGTGAAGCGCGAGACCCGCCGCTCGGCCATCCGCTTGTCGCGGTCGATCCGGGCGTGCGGGGTGTAGTGCAGGTACACCCAGCCGTTGTCCTCGAAGCGCGGATCGAGCTCGATGCCGAGGAGCCCCTCCTCGACCTTGGTCAGCTCGTCCCCGCCGCCCTTGTTGCCGAAGACCGTGAGCGCCCCCGCGAGGGTGACCTGCTTCGTCTTCGGGTCGTAGACGTGGATCTCTCCCTTGCCCTTCCCGACGTCCGGGTTGCTCCAGTCCGTGATGACGGGCTGCGAGGAGTCCGCGCCGCCGCGGCCGATGTAGAGCACCCTGCCGTCGGGGGCCGTGACCAGGCCGTGCGGTTCGCCGATCTGGTCGTTCCGGCCCGGCTGGTTGGGCTGGGTCAGCCGCTCCGCCTTGTAGTTGCCGGTGATGGTGGCCTTGCAGTCGGCCTGCACGAGCCGCGTCGTCCACAGCAGGGCGCCGCGCAGATGGGAGCGGAAGTCCGTCTCGTCGTACGAGGAGACCGTGCCGCCCATCCCGGTGTAGAAGGAACGGCCGCCGTCGTAGTCACGGCACCAGCTCACCGGGTGGTCCCAGCCGTTGGCGCCCGCTCCGGGCTGGTACGACGACTCGCGCACCCGGGCGACCGTGTGCACCTCGCCGGACGGGTTCTTCACCCAGTTCAGCCACTTGTCCGGGCGCTTCCACTGCAGCGGCAGCTCCTTGGTGGCCGGGTGCCGCCGGTCGCCCACCTCGACGACCGCGCGCTGCGCGGTCGCCGGGCTCGCACTCGCGGGACGCGCCCCGATCAGGCCGGTGAACCAGTCCGAGTACGGCTCGGCGCGGGCCGCGTCATGGATGCCGACGAAACCGCCGCCCGCCTCCATGTACGCCTCCAGACCCGCCTCCTGCTCGGGGTCGAGGACGTCGCCGCCGCCGGTGAGGAAGACGATCGCGTTGAAGCGGCTCAGCCTGGTCTCGTCGGTGAAGACCGAGGCGTCCTTCGTGGCCGTGACCGCGAAACGCTGCTCCGCCGGTCCCGACAGGCCGATCTTCTCGACGGCCTCGATGCCGGCGTTCACCAGGGGCGACTCCTCGCCGGCCGCCGCGGACCCGTGGAAGATGAGCACCCGCACATTCGCGCCGCCGGGCGGCGACTTGATGGACATCGTTGTCAGGGGTGGATCCGGCGCCGGGCGCGCGGTCGCCGCCGGTGCGGACATCAGCCCGGCGGCGACCACCCCTGCGGCCACACCGGCCACCCAGGTACGTCTTCTCGTGCTCAACCCTCGTAAGTGCATGGGCACCTCCACGGTCACAGCGACAGCGACTAGGAAGGTAGACCCCTTTGAACCACTCGCCAATACCTATGACCGGACTCGGACGAACTTTGTCCTGAGTGTGGATAAACCTCGGGGCGGCCGGTACGGTCGCTGCGGTTCACCCCCGTAAATTTCCGTACCGCCGTGGGGAGTTCGGCATGGACAGACGCAGCTTCAACCGACGGGTACTGCTCGGCGGCGCGACCGTCGCGACATCGTTGTCCCTCGCGTCCGTACCCGAGGCGGCGGGCGCGGCCGCACCGGCGCGGACCGCTCGGGCCGGAGGCGAGGTCCGCCATCTCAAGCTCTACATCGAGAAACTGGCGGACGGACAGCTCGGCTACGGCTTCGAGAAGGGCAAGGCGACGGTCCCCGGCCCGCTGATCGAGCTCAACGAGGGCGACACCGCACACATCGAGGTCGAGAACACCCTGGACGTCCCGGCGAGTCTGCACGTCCACGGCCTCGACTACGAGATCACCAGCGACGGCACCAAGCTCAACAGGAGCGACGTCGAGCCCGGCGGCACCCGCACCTACACCTGGCGCACCCATGCCCCGGGCCGCCGCGCCGACGGCACCTGGCGGGCGGGCAGCGCGGGCTACTGGCACTACCACGACCACGTCGTCGGCACCGAACACGGCACGGGCGGCATCCGCAAGGGCCTCTACGGGCCGGTCGTCGTCCGGCGCAAGGGCGACGTCCTGCCGGACGCGACGCACACGATCGTCTTCAACGACATGCTCATCAACAACAAGCCGGCGCACAGCGGCCCGGACTTCGAGGCCACGGTGGGCGATCGCGTCGAGTTCGTGGTGATCACGCACGGCGAGTACTACCACACCTTCCATATGCACGGGCACCGCTGGGCCGACAACCGCACCGGCCTGCTGACCGGCCCCGACGACCCGAGCCAGGTGATCGACAACAAGATCGTCGGCCCGGCGGACTCGTTCGGCTTCCAGGTGATCGCGGGCGAGGGCGTCGGCGCGGGCGCCTGGATGTACCACTGCCATGTGCAGAGCCACTCCGACATGGGCATGGTCGGGCTGTTCCTGGTCAGGAAGAAGGACGGGACGATCCCCGGCTACGACCCGCACGACCACGGGCACGCCTCCTCGTCCACGGACTCGTCCGCCACGGACTCGCCGGCCAAGGGCACTTCGGGGGCGGCGCACGAGCACTGAGCCTGCCCGGCGGGGGAGGCGGCGGCGAGAGCGCTCTCACAAACGGCTCCGGCCATGGCTATCCTGATCGGCAACCGCCGACGAGGAGCCGTGAAGTGACCGAAACCGCCCCGCGCCCCACACTGGAGGCCGTGGCCGCCCGGGCCGGGGTCTCACGGGCCACCGTGTCCCGTGTGGTCAACGGCGGCGACGGCGTCCGTGAACGCCTCGTCGAACGGGTCCGCAAGGCGGTCGACGAACTCGGCTACGTCCCCAACCAGGCCGCGCGCAGCCTGGTGACCCGCCGGCACGACGCGGTCGCGGTCGTCGTCGCCGAACCGGAGTCCCGCGTCTTCGCCGACCCGTTCTTCGCGCTCCAGCTGCGCGGCATCAGCAAGGAGCTGACCGCCCACGACAACCAGCTCGTGCTGCTGCTCACCGAGGGGCGCGACGACCACGCCCGTGTCGCCCGCTACCTCGCCGGAGGGCATGTCGACGGGGCGCTCGTCTTCTCCCTGCACCTCGACGACCCGCTGCCCGGCCTGATCCAGCGCGCCGGGGTGCCGACCGTGTTCGGCGGCCGGCCCGGCTGGAGCGGCGAGACCCGCGGCGTCGTCTACGTCGACGTCGACAACCGGGGCGGCGCACGTGACGCCGTGCGCCATCTCGCCGGCCTCGGCCGCACCCGGATCGCGCACATCGCGGGTGCCCTCGACCAGACGTCGGCGGTCGACCGGCTGGACGGGTACCGGGACGTCATGGTCGACGCCGACCCGCGGCTCATCGCCGAGGGCGACTTCACCCCGGCCGGCGGTGAGCGCGCGATGCGGGAACTGCTGGAGCGCTGCCCCGACGTGGACGCCGTGTTCGCCGCCAACGACCTGACCGCGGCCGGCGCGCTGCGCGTACTGCGGGAGGCCGGGCGGCGGGTGCCGGACGACGTGGCCGTGATCGGCTTCGACGACATGCTGCCGGTGGCCGAACAGACCGATCCGGCCCTCACCACGGTCCGTCAGGACATAGAGGAGATGGGCCGGCTGATGGCCCGGCTGCTGCTGCGCGAACTCGACCGGCGCCCCGCCGACGAGCCCGTCGCCTCCGCCCCGTCCAGCGTGGTCCTGCCGACCACCCTGGTCCGGCGCGCGTCGGCCTAGGGCCTTTCGTTCGGATCAGCCCGGCTGTGGCCGACGGGACATGGTGACGTGCCCGAGCGGGGTCCGGTGCGTGCGGCTGCAAGGCGGAGGAG